>CAYQVE010000038.1:0-17658 GCA_964420785.1 uncultured Enterobacteriaceae bacterium
CCTTCAGGGGCACCTCGGCGATCTTGACCATCATGAAAAGCAGCAGGCCGTAAGGCGGGGTGACCAGGCCGATCATGATGTTGACCACCGCGACTACCCCGAAATGCACCGGGTCGACGCCCAGCGCCACCGCGGTGGGCAGGAGGACCGGAACGATGACCAGCAGAATCGTGGTTCCCTCCAGGAAGCAGCCGAGAATCAGCAGGATGATGTTCGCGAGCAGGAGAAAGGTAAACGGCGTGAGCTCGTACCCCTTCATCATGGCGGCGAGCGTCTTGGGAATGTTCTCGACAGTAATGACGTAATTGAAGGCCATCGCGGCGGCGATCAGTATGCTGATCGATATGGTTACGCGCGCGCTGGTCAGAAGCGAGCTGTAGACGCTGCGCCAGGTAACGCCACGGTAGAGAATCGCGGAGACCAGCAGCGCGTAGAAGGCGGCGAGCGCGGCGGCTTCCGTGGGCGTGGTGATTCCGCTGTAAAGGCAGAAGAAAAGGATCACCGGCATCATCAGCGCGGGGAAGGCATCCCAGGTGATGCGCGGAATTTCGCGCAGCGGGACGGCTTTCTCGACCGGGAAATTTCTGCGCCGAGCGACCGCCGAGATATAGGTCATCTGCGCGATGCCGATGAGCAGACCCGGGATGACGCCGCCGAGGAACAGGTAGCCGATGGACGTGTCCGAGACCAGCGCGTAGATCACCATCGGTATCGAGGGCGGGATGATAGGCCCGATCACCGAGGACGCCGCGGTCAGGGCGGCGGCGAAGCTCGCCGTGTATTTGCCGTCCTGCGTCATCATTTTCTGCATCAGCTTGCCGCTGCTCGCCGCGTCGGCGAGAGCCGAGCCCGACATTCCCGCGAAGATGATGCTTTGCGCCACGTTGACGTGAGCGAGGCCGCCGCGGTAGCGCCCGACGAACGCGTTGCAGAAGTTCAGCAAGCGTTCCGTGATGCTGCCGATGGTCATGAACTCGGCGGCGAGGACGAACAGCGGGATGGCGAGCAGCACGAAGCTGCCGTACATGCCGTTCAGCAGCTGCTCGGCGGCGGTTCCGACATCGAGACCGGTCATCAAGAGATAGAGGACCGATCCGCCGATCATCGCGTGGCCGATCGGCAGCCCGAGCAGCGTGAGGGCGACGATCGCCATGACGGTGAGCGAAAAGGGGCTGATGGGATTCACAGGCCGGAGCTCAGCTTGGTCGGATCTGGGCTTTCGGAATCCTTGCCGCGCAGCAGGTGCCACAGGATCCAGAGGTACCGGGCAATGACGGCGACGAGGAACAACGCGTAGATCGAGAACAGCAGATCGAAGCGGATCTTGAGATAGGACGCTGATTCAACCTTCATGAAGCTGATGTATTTGACCGATGCCGGCAACGAAGCGGCATACAGGACCACGATTGAAATCCCGGTGATGATTCCCATGGCGCGGCGGGTGCGGGGGCCCACCGACGAATAGACCAGGTCGAAGCGGATTTCCTCGCTTTCCTTGACCACGAAGGCGGCGCCCCAGAGCACCAGCCACAGCCAGGCGACGACGCTCAGCTCGGAGGTCCAGCCGATCGGGAAGGTGAATAAATACCGGAAAACAATCTGCACCATGAACGCGGCGAACATCACCGCGAGCAAGCCCGCGGCGATGTTCTCCGCCCGGCGGCGCAGCCAGGCGCCCGCTGTTCGCAGCGTCACTCGTGGCTACTTCAGGGCGCTGATCTTCTCAAGCATCCCCTTCGGCCACTCCCTCGCCTCGTCGGAGGCGAGGTAGACCTTCTGCGCATGCTCGCGGAAGGCCTTGACGTCGGGGGTGTAGATCTCGAGGCCGTACTGCTTCCTGAAGGTTTCAGCCAGCTCCGCCTCGCGCTTCAGGTGCTCCGCCGTGCTCCAGGCGAGCGCCTTGTCGACCGAGGCCTGGAAGGTCTTCTGCTTCGCCGCCGACATGCCGTTCCAGGTTTTGAGGTTGACCGAGAGCAGGTCGTAGCCGATGAGGTGCGAGGTCAGCACGATCTGCGACATCACCTCGTAGAACTTGACCGCGTTGACGTTGGGCAGCGGATTGTCCTGGCCGTCCACCGCGCCGGTCTGCAGGCCGGTGTAGGTCTCGGCGAAGGCCATCGGCGTGGGATTCGCGCCGAGCGAGCGGCCAAGGAGCTGCCACGCGTCGCCGGGCGGCATCCTGAGCTTGATGCCTGCCATGTCGGCGGGCGTGTTGATCTTCTTCTTGGGCTTGAGCCCCACCTGCCGCGTGCCGAAGAAGGTCGGCCCCAGGATCTTGATCTTTAACTGCTCCTCGGCCTGCCTCTTGTACTGGGCGCCCAAGTCGCTCGACCAGAAGGTGGCCAGGTGATTGGCGTCGCGGAACAGGTACGCCGAGGTGAGGATCGACCATGCCGGGATCTGCTTGGAAATGTCCTGCGGCGCGATATTCCCCAGTTCGAGGTTGTCGCGCTGCAGCGCGACCAGCTCGGTGCCCTGCTTGAAGAGCGATGCGTTGAAGAACGGCTCCAAGTTGAAATCGCCCCCGATGTCCTTCGCGAGCATCCGTATCATGTCCGCGCGGATGTCCTTGTCGGAGAACACCGCGGCGAAGCGCAGGGCGGGCTTGGCCTGCGCCCGGGCCGGCAACACGTACGCGGCAGCAAGGGCGGCGCCCGCCTTGAGCGCCGAACGACGGTCGACTGTGAAGTCCATGGCAACCTCCTCTAACGAAGTATAAGTGAGCAGACAACGCGGAGCGGGAGCCGACCGGAAATCCTAGAGAGCGGAGAACGGAGATGAAATTGGCCTTAGGGCGAAGGTGCGCGATAATCGCCCACGGATGCGCGACTAGCGCACAACTTTCATGCCTTCATCCTCATCTCTGGGTAAGCGCGACCGGATCGCGGGTCTCGACCGGGGACTGCGCCTGATCGAGGCCTTCGACGAAATACACCCGAGGCTGTCGCCTTCGACCGCGGCGCGGCGCGCCGGAATGACGCGAGCGGCGGCGCGGCGCTATCTCCTGACCTTGCAGCACCTCGGCTACGTGGAGAGCGACGGCAAGCTGTTCTGGCTGACGCCGCGCGTTTTGCGGCTGGGATGGTCCTACGTCGATTCCGCCAACGTCGCGCGGATCGCGCAGCCTTTCCTGCAGCGGATCACTTCGGTCCTCGGCGGCGCCGCCTACTTCGCGGTCCGGGACGGGGACGACGTCGTGTTCGTCGCCCGCAGCGGCAATCGGCTGGTGCAAAACGTGGGGTTCATGCTGGGGGCCCGTGTGCAGGCGAATTTTGCGTCTGCCGGCATCGCCATGCTCTCCTGCTGGCCGCAGGAAGAGGTCGAGCGCTGGCTGTCCGGCCGGGTCTTCATCCCATTCACGCCTCACACCGTGACCACGGTCGATGGCGTGCGAGAGCTGATCGCCACGGCGAGGAGGCGCGGCTACGCGGTCTTGGAGCAGCAGCTCGACCCGGGCATGCGCGGCGTCGCGGTGCCGATCCGCAGCCGCACATCCGAAGTGGTCGGCGCGATCAGCGTGAGCCTGCCGATGGGAAACGAATCCACGAGCGCCGCGACCTCCCGCGTGCTGCCGGTATTGAGGGAAGTCGAGCACTCGCTGCTCGCCCTCCTGTAGCAGCCCGTCCGGGCTTCTGAACCGTTCTTCATTTCAGGGAGGCGTCGCCGCGCACCGCGGCGATCTCTTCCATCACGCGCTCGGGCGCGAGCTCGTTCATGCACTTGAAGTGTCCGAGCGGGCATTCGCGCGCGAAGCACGGGCTGCATTCGATGCCGGTCCTGACGATGCGGTGGCTGCGCGCGAGCGGCGGCGTGTGCTCGGGGCTGGAGGAGCCGTACAGCGCCACCACCGGGCGCCCGACGCCGGCGGCGACGTGCATCAGCCCCGAATCGTTGCTCACCACGACTTGGGCGAGCGAAAGCAGGTCGATCGCGCCCGCGAGATCCGTCCTGCCGCAGAGATTTGTCGCGGCGCCCTGGCTCGCGGCCGCGATCTCCTCAGCGATGGCGCGGTCTCTCTCGGAGCCGAACAGCCAGACGGAGTAGCCCTGCGCGGCGAGCATGCGCGCGAGCGCGGCGAAATGCCGGGACGGCCAGCGCTTGGACGGTCCGTACTCGGCGCCAGGGCAGAAGGCGGCGATGGGCTTGGCGCGCGAGAGCCTGAGGCGACCGAGATCGAGAGCGAGATTCGCCTCGTCGACCGCGAGCCTCGTCTGCGGCAAGGGCAGCACGGGCATCGTCCCGGGTTTTTCCGCGAGCTGCGCGTAGCGCTCGGCCATGAGCGGCAGTTTCTTTTCGTCCAGCTTGTGCACGAGATTCAGCAGGCCGTAGCGCGATTCGCCGGCGAATCCGACGCGAACGGGGATCCCCGCGAAGAAGGGGACGAGCGCGGACTTGAAGCTGTTCGGCAGCACGATCGCGCCGTCGTAGCGGCGCGAGCGCAGGCTCCGGGCCAGGCGCAACCGCGCCGCGAGCTTCAGCTCGCCGTGATCGAAGGGCGCGGCTATGACTTCATTGATCTCCGGCATGCGGCGCAGGACCGGCGCAGTCCAGCCCGGCGCGAGCGCGTCGATGACGACCTCGGGGAGTTTTTTCCGCAGCCGCGCAAAGAGGGGCTGGGCGAGCAGCGCGTCGCCGATCCAGTTCGGCGCGACGATGAGGATCTTCAGCACCGGGCGCTAGTGGCCCCGGGGCTTGCCGCCCTTGTAGACGTAGCGCGTGCCGCAGTAGGGGCAGAGCGCCTGGCCTGCCTTGGCGACGTCGAGGAACACCCGGGGATGCAGGGACCACACCGGCGTCCCGGGCGTAGGACAATGCAAGGGAAGATCCGTCTCGGTCACCTCGACGACGCGGCCCGCCTGCTCGTTCGCGCCCATCAGGCTTTTTCTCTGGACACCCTGGACGAAACCCTCTCGTGGACCGGCGTGAGCCAGTCCTTGTGCTTGGCGACCTTGCCTGCGACCACGTCGAAGAAGAGTTTCTGGATCTTGGTCGTGACCGGTCCGCGCGTGCCCTCGCCTATCGTGCGCCCGTCGAGCTCGCGTATGGGCGTGACCTCGGCTGCCGTGCCGGTGAAGAAGGCCTCGTCGGCGATGTAGATGTCGTCGCGCGTGAGGCGCCGGGAAATTACTTCATAGCCCAGCTCGTTCGCCAGGGTGATGACCGAGGCGCGCGTGATCCCGGAAAGCGCCGAGGTCAGCTCCGGCTCGTGGATTTTTCCGCCCTTGACGATGAAGAGATTCTCGCCCGATCCCTCCGCGACGAAACCGTCCACGTCGAGGAGCAGGCCTTCGTCGTAGCCGTGCTGGGTCGCCTCCAGGTTCGCGAGGATCGAGTTCGGATAGGTCCCTGCCATCTTGGCGCGCGCCATCGTCACGTTGATGTGGTGGCGGGCATAGGACGAGGTCTTGACGCGTATCCCTTTTTCGAGCGCTTCCGCTCCGAGATAGGCGCCCCAGGGCCACGCGGCGACGGCGACGTGCACGCTCGCGCCGATCGGGGACACTCCCATTTTCTCCGAGCCGTAGAACGCGATCGGCCGGATGTAGCAGGACTCGTGCTGGTTGGCGCGCACCACGTCCTTCTGCGCCTCGATGAGCGTCTCCCGGCCGTAGGGGATTTTCATCATGTAGATGTGCGCCGAGCTGAACAGGCGCTCGGTGTGGTCGGCCAGCCTGAAGACTGCCGTCCCGTCGACGGTCTTGTACGCGCGCACGCCCTCGAATACCGCGAGGCCGTAGTGGAGCGAATGGGTGAGCACGTGAGTGGTCGCTGAGCGCCAGGGCACGAGCTTGCCGTCGTACCAGATGAATCCGTCGCGATCGGCCATCGACATGGGAATCTCCGGAGGTTTCCGAAAGGAGCCTATTCTAGCGGAAACGCGCAAAAATCGAGGAGCTTCAGCGAGTTGTCAGCGCGTTTTTCACCCGGCGACAAGGGCTTGCGGGTAAAATGTCGCTCGTTGCAGGTGATTGTCGTCGCGAGGCGATGCTCTCGCGTTCATCCTTGGGTTGCCGATCACGGCCTTGCTGTGGGGCCGAACTTCCACGCCGAAGGGCGCACTGATTTTGGACCAACCGCTACACAAACTAGAACAGCTCGAGCAGGCGATCGAGGAATCGATAGCCGAAGCGATTCCGCCGAGAAGCCGGTGGCGCGTCGCCGCGCGCATCCTCGGCTGGGCGCTGCTGAGCGTCTACTTCCTGTTCGCCGCGACTCTCCTCGCCCTTCGCTACTGGGTCCTTCCGAAGGTTGCGGAGTACAGGACCGACGTCGAGCAGTACGCGTCGAAAATCCTGGGAACACGCATCACGATCGGCGCCATGGAAGCGGACTGGCGGGGTCTGCGGCCCGAGCTCCTTCTCGCGAACGTGACCGTTTTCGATCGCGACGGCCGCGCGGCGCTCAGCTTGCCCGCCGTCGAGGCGACGCTCGCCTGGATTTCCGCCGTGATCGGATCGCCGCGGTTCTATTCGCTCGTCTTCGACCGGCCCCGGCTCGAGATGCGGCGCGACGAGCGCGGCCGGCTTCATGTCGCGGGCATCGAGCTGCGCACCGACCAGGCGGGAGACGCGGGGATCGCGCGATGGGTCTTGTCGCAGCGCGAGATCGTCATCCGCGACGCGAGCGTCAGCTGGGACGACAGGCAGCGCGGTGCGCCGTTGCTCGAGTTGCCGGAGTTCAATTTCGTCCTGCGCAACGGCTTCCTGGGGCACCGCTTCGCTTTCAAGGCGAAGCCTTCCGCCGAGCTCGCTACTGCGCTCGACGTTCGTGGTGATCTCGACGCGCTGGACCCCGTCGATCCGGTCGCGTCGGTCGGACAGGTGTACGCCGAGCTCGAATACACGGATCTCGTCGCCTGGCGTCGCTGGGTCGACTATCCGTTCGACATACGCTCGGGACAGGGCGGGGTGCGCCTGTGGTTGAATCTTCGCGGCAAGACTTCCAGCGAGGTCACGGCAGACGTCGCGCTTTCCATGGTTGCGGGCCGTGTGTCCAAGGACACCCCGCCGCTGGAGCTCGATTACCTGCGCGGGCGGCTGGGCGCGAGCCAGCGCGACGGGAAGGATTTCGAAGTCTTCGGCCGCAAGCTCACGCTCAGAACCGGAACCGGGATCGTCGTCCCGCCCGCCGATTTTCGGGTGCGCTGGACGCCGTCCGGAGGCGCAACGCCGCCCGGGGGCGAGATCGACGCCGATGCGATCGAGCTCGCGCCGCTCGCACGACTCGCCGAGTACCTACCGTTTCCGCAGGCCACCCGCGCGCGCCTGGCCGCGACCGATCCGCGCGGCAGCGTCCGCGACTTGAAGGTCGCCTGGACGGGCGACGCCGAGGATCCGCAGCACTACAGCGTTCGGGGAGGCTTCGCGCGGCTCGCCGCGCGCGCCCACGACAGGATTCCCGGATTCGCGGGGCTCACCGGGCGGTTCGAGGCGAGCGAGAAAGGGGGCAACGTCGCGCTCGGCTCGGAGCGGGTCGCGATCGAGCTGCCCGGGGTCGTCGCCGACAGCCCTTTGCATTTCGATTCGCTCGCGGCACACGTGAGCTGGAAATTCGCTCCGGATCGATTCGATCTCGCCTTCGAAACCCTGTCGTTCGCCAACAGCGACATCGCCGGAACGCTTTTCGGCAGGTTCGCGCGCGGGCAAGGCGGCGCGGGCGCAATCGACCTCACCGGGAATTTCTTCCGCGCCGACGGCCGGACCGTCTACCGCTACGTTCCCCTGCTGCCCGGACCGGTGGTCGAGTATCTCAAGGCCTCCATCCGAGGGGGGCACTCGAACGACGTCAGGTTGAGGCTGAAGGGGGAGCTTGCGAAGTTCCCGTTCGACGAGCCCGGTTCCGGGATTTTCCAGATCGTCGCGAAAGTGACCGACGCCGACTTCCGTTACGCCGAAGGCTGGCCTCAAGCGGGCGGCCTCTCGGGCGATCTCATCTTCGAGGGCAAGAGCATGCGCATCATCGCTTCGAAAGGAGCGGTCCTCGGCGTCCGGGCAAGCAGCGTGCGCGCGATCATTCCCGATCTGTTTCACGGGGACGTGCGCGTCGGAGTCGAGGTCCACGCCGAGGACAGGACGAGCGATTTCCTCCGGTTCATCGCCGAAAGCCCCGTGACGAGGGCCCTGGACCGCATGACCGAAGGCATGAGCGCGGCGGGCACGGGGCGCCTCGCGCTCCAGCTCGACATCCCGATCCGGAATCCCGAGACGTTCAAACTGGCCGGCGAATACCAGCTGATCGACAACGAAATCAAGACCGACTCCGACGCCCCGCCTTTCTCGCACCTGAACGGGCGGCTCGAATTCACCGAGTCCGGGATCACCGCTCGCACGCTCGGCGCCAAGTTTCTCGGCGGCCCCGCGACGATTTCGGTGGCGACGCGCGCCGACGGAACGATCGCAGTCAACGCTCACGGAACGGCGAGCCCGGCGCAGATCCCGCGATTCTGGGGGAGCGAGGCGCTGCTGCGGCGGCTTTCGGGCGCTGCAGCCTGGCAGGGGACGCTGACGGGGGCGCGCGGGCGGCCCCTGACCCTGATCGTGCAGTCGCAGCTCACCGGCGTCGCCGCAGACCTGCCCCCGCCGCTCGCAAAAACGGCGGTCGAGCCCATGCCGCTGCGGGTCGAGCGCGTCATCAGCCCGGGGCTGCCGCGAACGGACACGATCAAGGTATCGCTGGCTCGCTCCGTCGACGCCAGCATACAGCGCAGGCGCGAGGGGCCGGGATACGTCGTGAGCCGCGGCGTGATCAGCCTGAACCAGCCCGCGGTGCTGCCCGACCGCGAAGGATTTTCCGTGACCGGCAGCCTTCCCTACGTGGACGTGGAGCGTTGGCGCGAGGTGCTCGGCGGCGGGGACGGGACCGGCTTGCCCCTGTCGTCTGCGCTCGACCTGAAGATTGCAGCCCTCGATGTCGGCGGGCGGCGCCTCAACGACGTCGCTCTGCGCGCCGGAACGAGCGGCAGCGTGTGGATCGCGAACGTCTCGGCAAAGGAGCTCGCCGGCGAAATCGCCTGGCGTCCCGAGGGCCGCGGGCGCATCGTCGCGCGGCTCAAGCATTTCAGCCTGCCCGAAGCGACCCCGGGAAAGCCCGAGGAGGCTCCGGCGCGCGATCTGCCGGCGCTCGACATCATCGCCGACAATCTGATCGTAAACGACAAGGACCTCGGCAGACTGGAGCTCGTCGCGGTCAACCAGGCGCTCGACTGGAACATCGAAAAACTGGTGCTGACCGCGCCCGAGAGCACGCTCAGAGTGACCCAGGGCGTGTGGCAGGGCCGGGCGCTGCGGCCCAGCGTCAATTTGAAGGAGATCAAACTCGAGGTCAGCGATGTCGGCAAATATCTCGAACGCCTGGGTTATGCCAGAATCGTGCAGCGGGGAACGGCGGAGCTGACGGGAAACCTGAGCTGGGCGGGAAATCCGCAGTCCATCGACTATTCGACCCTGGCGGGGCATCTCGACTTCAAGGCATACCACGGGCAGTTTCTGAAAGCGGAGCCCGGCGCTGCCCGGCTCATCGGCGTTCTCAGCATGCAGTCCTGGCTCACGCTGGACTTCCGCGAGCTTTTCGGCCGCGGGTTCGCCTTCGACCTGGTTTCGTGCAGCGCGGATATCGCCAGCGGCACGATGACCACGCAGAATTTCCGCATGCAGGGACCTTCGGCGCAGGTGAGGATGGACGGACAGGTGGACCTGGTGAACGAGACGCAGGACCTGCACGCACGGGTCGAGCCCTCGGTCGGCAACAGCATTTCCTCGATCTTGGCCGTCATCGTGAATCCGATTTGGGGTCTGGGGGCGTTCATCCTGGACAAGATCCTGAAGAATCCGCTCGGCCAGGTCCTGACATTCGAATACCGCGTGACCGGAACCTGGGAGAAGCCCGTTCCCGAGCGCCTCAAGGCGGAGGTGCGCGGCGCCGATCCCGCTCAGCAGCCGTCGTTGCCGTGAGCACGCCCGCCGCATTCAAGGCCGCGGTGGTGCAGATGGTGTCGACGCCGAGAGTCGAGGAGAATCTTGCCGCCGCCGCGAAGCTCGTCGGCGAGGCCGTCGGACAAGGGGCGAAGCTCGTCGTGCTCCCCGAGTATTTCTGCATTCTCGGCATGCGCGACACGGACAAGGTGGCCGCGAGGGAGAAGGACGGCGCCGGGCCCATCCAGGAATTTCTCGCCGGGACCGCGAGGCGGCACGGCGTGTGGCTCGTCGGAGGCTCCGTGCCGCTTGAGTGCGACGATCCGGGCAAGGTGAGAAACAGCTGCCTCGTCTACGACTCGGACGGGCGGCGCGTCGCGCGCTACGACAAGATCCACCTGTTCGGCCTGGAGCTCGGGGTGGAACGCTTCGACGAGGCAAAAACGATCGAAGCGGGCACCCAACCCTGCGCAATTGAATCGCCCTTCGGGCGCATCGCGCTTTCGGTGTGCTACGACGTGCGCTTTCCCGAGCTCTATCGCGCCCTCGCGCCGATGGACATCATCCTGGTTCCCTCGGCATTCACCGCGACCACGGGGCGAGCGCACTGGGAGACGCTGCTGCGCGCCCGCGCGATCGAGAACCTCGCGTGGGTGCTCGCGCCGGCCCAAGGCGGAAAGCACCCGAACGGCAGGCAGACGCACGGCCACAGCATGGTGGTCGATCCCTGGGGCAAGGTCGTCGCCGAGCGGGCCGCCGGGCCCGGCGTGGTCATGGCCGAAATCGACCCGATGTTCCAGGCGAAGATGCGCAGGAGTCTTCCCGCGCTCACTCATCGGGTGTTGTAACGCGCGTGCAGAGCTAGAATACCGGCTGGTCCACCCTCATATCCCTTTCATGAACGCGCCCGAGCAGCTTTTTTCAACCGCGCAGTCCTTCCTGCTCGCCCCGCACGACCTCGAGGCCGGCAAGCTCGCGGGCGTTTTCGGTTCGCTCCTTTCGCACCGGCTCGACTACGCCGACCTCTACTTCCAGTACTCGCGCAGCGAGGGCTGGAGCCTCGAGGAAGGAATCGTCAAGTCCGGGAGCTTCAGCATCGACCAGGGCGTGGGCGTGCGCGCGCTCGCGGGCGAGAAGACGGCGTTCGCCTACTCCGACGAGATCAGCCTGCCCGCGCTCGAGGACGCGGCGAAGGCGACCCGAGCCATTGCGCGCTCGGGCGGCAGGACACATCCCGCGAGGGCTCGGAAAGGCGCCGGCCTCCGGCTCTACCGTCCGATCGACCCGCTTGCCTCGCTGGAGGACACGCAGAAAGTGAAGCTGCTGGAGCGCCTGGAGCAGCTTTGCCGCGCGCGCGACCCGCGCGTCATCCAGGTCATGGCCGGCCTCGCCGCCGAATTCGAAGTCGTGTTCGTCGCCCGCTCCGACGGCGTGCAGGCGGCGGACGTTCGCCCGCTCGTGCGGCTTTCGGTGCAGGTGATCGTCGAGCAAAACGGCAGGCGCGAGCAGGGCACCGGCGGCGGCGGCGGGCGCAGCGACTACGGCCACTTCACCGAGGAGCGCCTGCAGGAGTACGCGAAGCACGCGGTCGACCAGGCGCTCGTGAACCTCGAGTCGCGCCCGGCGCCCGCGGGCACCATGACCGTGGTGCTCGGCCCGGGCTGGCCGGGCATTCTCCTGCACGAGGCGATCGGCCACGGCCTGGAGGGCGACTTCAACCGCAAGGGCTCCTCGGCCTTCGCCGGGAAGATCGGAAAGAAAGTCGCGGCGCGCGGAGTCACCGTCGTGGACGACGGGACCATGCCCGGCCGGCGCGGCTCGCTTTCCATCGACGACGAAGGCAATCCCACGCAGCGCAACACCTTGATCGAGGACGGCGTGCTGCGCGGCTACATGCAGGACAGCTTGAACGCGCGCCTGATGGGCGTTCCCGTCACCGGCAACGGCCGGCGCGAATCGTTCGCCCACGTCGTGATGCCGCGCATGACCAACACCTACATGCTGAACGGCGACAAGGATCCGAAAGAGATCCTCGCCTCGGTGAAGAAGGGCCTGTACGCGGTCAATTTCGGCGGCGGGCAGGTCGACATCACCAACGGCAAGTTCGTGTTCTCCGCCTCCGAGGCGTACATGATCGAGGACGGAAAAGTCAGCTACCCGGTGAAAGGCGCCACGCTGATCGGCAACGGACCGGACGCGCTCACACGCGTCTCGATGATCGGCAACGACCTCGCGCTCGACACCGGCGTCGGCACTTGCGGAAAAGAAGGCCAGAGCGTGCCGGTGGGCGTGGGGCAGCCGACGCTGAGGATCGATGGGCTGACTGTGGGTGGAACGGCCTAAAAAGAAGGGTCACTTCGTGCACGCGAGCGATGGGTTGGCGGCACGGTATTCACGTTCCAACGCCGACGCCATCGCCTCTTCCTCCGGAGTGAGCTCCCGATAAGGTCTTCCAAACGGCCACCCGTATCCCCAGCGATAGGGTGTGTAGAAGTAAGGTCCGCCACCGGTCCTTACTCCCGCGTACATTAAGTCCGCCAGGGCCCTGTTGCCGGTGACCCTCAGCACGCATGCGCTGAGCGCCTTGTCGGCGCGCGATCTCGCTTCGGATGTGCCGCCGCGCCAGTAGGCCAGATCGTGGACCACGCAGCATTGACACCAATCCGCCTTGCCGATGAGCGAATGGTCCGGGAAGAGGCTGCAGCCGTCGCTGGTGAAGGGTCGCAATGGTCCTTCGGATGCGCATGCGGAGAGGGCGACGGTAAAGAGGAGGAGCGTTGCCGGGATCGCTGGATACATATCTGTCCTCACCCTTGCTGCCAGCTCTTGGCCCGCTCCAGCGCCCGCCGCCACTCTCCCATCCACCGCTCCGCCTCCTCGCGCTTCATCTTCGGCTCGAAGCGCTTCGCGACTTTCCATTGCTTCGCGATTTCCTCGCGGCTCGTCCACACGCCGGTGGCGAGGCCCGCGAGATAGGCGGCGCCGAGCGCGGTAGTCTCCAGCACTCCAGGGCGCACGACTGGGATGCCGAGCAGGTCCGCCTGGAACTGCATCAGCAAATTATCCGCCGCGGCGCCGCCGTCGACGCGCAGTTCTTTCGATTTCTGACCGGAGTCCTGTTCCATGGCGCGCAGGAGCTCCGCCGACTGGAAGGCGATCGATTCCAAAGCGGCGCGCGCGATGTGGCCCGCGTTCGAGCCGCGGGTGAGCCCGACGATGGTGCCGCGCGCGTACGGGTCCCAGTGCGGTGCGCCCAAGCCTGTAAAGGCCGGTACGAGATGGACGCCGCCGGAATCGGGGACGCTGGCAGCGAGTTTTTCCACGTCGACTGACTTCTTTATCAACCGCAGCCCGTCGCGGAGCCATTGCACGACCGCGCCGCCGGTGAAGACGCTGCCCTCCAGCGCGAACTGCTTCGCGCCCGCTTGCGCCGCGCAGGTGGTGATCAGGCCGTTGCGCGACGCGATCGCCTGGCCGCCGGTGTTCAAGAGCAGGAAGCATCCGGTGCCGTAGGTGTTCTTCGCCATGCCGGCCTCGTGGCAAGCCTGGCCGAAGAGTGCCGCCTGCTGGTCGCCCGCGATTCCGGCGATCGGGACTTCCGCGCCGAGTACGTCCTTCGCAGTCGTGCCGTAGGTGTGGGAGGAGGGCAGGACCTCGGGCAGCATCGCGCGCGGCACGCGGAAGATTCGAAGCAGCTCCTCGTCCCACTCGCCGCGGTGGATGTCGTAGAGCATGGTGCGCGAGGCGTTGCTCGGATCGGTGAGGTGCAGCTCTCCGCCGGAGAGCTTCCACGCGAGCCAGGTGTCGACGGTGCCGAATGCGAGCTCGCCGCGCTCGGCGCGCGCGCGCAGCCCGGCGACGTTGTCGAGCAGCCACTCCAGTTTCGTCGCGGAGAAATACGGATCGACGACGAGCCCGGTCTTCGCCTGAACGGCCTTGTCCAGGCCTTCGCGCTTCAGCGCATCGCAGCGCGCCGCGGTGCGCCGGTCCTGCCAGACGATCGCGTGGTGGACTGGTTTCCCCGTGCGCCGGTCCCACACGACCGTGGTCTCGCGCTGGTTCGTGATCCCGATCGCGGCGGCGCGCTTGGGGTCGAGCTTGGCTTTTTTCAGCGCCGCGCGCGCGCACGCGAGCTGCGTGCGGAGAATTTCCCCGGCGTCGTGCTCGACCCAGCCGGGCTGCGGGAAATACTGGCGGAACTCCTTCTGCGCCGAGGCGCGCACGGCCCCGCGCTCGTCGAACACGATGGCGCGGGAACTCGTCGTTCCCTGGTCGAGCGCGAGCACGTAGCGCATGGAAAATTCTAACAGGGACGCGGACCGCTCCTATAATCCCCTCCGTTGCCCCCGTTCATCCCTCGTTCCTGCTGTTTCGTACCGCCCGGCTGCAGTCCGTCGCAAGGCGCTCGCCGCGCGCGTTCCGCCTCCCCTACAGTGGTGCCGCCCATCGATACATTGGAGGCATCTCATGAGCGCGAAACACCTGGTTCTGATCCTTGCCCTCGCCGCCTGCGCCGTCACCGCGGTCTACGCGACCCGGAATCCCGTCGCCGAGGAGACCCTGCCGGGCGCCGCGGGCGACGTCCCGCGGATCGTGATCGTCGCCAAGCGCGAGCATGCCGCTGACCAGCAGCATTAAGCAGTCGGGCTCCGGCATAGCGGCGCTATACCGCCGCTATGCCGAGTGGCTGGTATCGATCACGTGGAAGCGCTTCATCGTCCTCTCGCTCCTGCTGCTGATCGTGACGGGCATACTCTCCAACCTCCCGCCCTTCAGCTGGGACCTCGCAACGAAAACGACGCACGTGCCGGCGAGCCGCAACGTCGACATCACGGTCGACGACAACGGCGTACGGATCAAGCCCAAGCGCAAGGGCTCGCAAGCTCCCGAGATCACGATCGACGAGCACGGCGTACGCATCAAGCGCGAGGGTGATCCGGCATCGGGCAAGCCTCCGCAGGAAATCATCGTCGACGAGCATGGCGTGCGCCGCGGCCCGGACGCCGCCCAGACGCAGCCGAAGCCGCCGGCCCCTCCGGCCGCTCCGAGCGCGAAGGAAGGGGCGGCGGGCGTGGCCGCGGAAATCACGGAAGAGCTGGCGCAGGACATCCGCCGCGAGGTGATCGACGCCATCGGCGAAATGGGCGACCAGGAGCGCGTCGTCCACGTGCGCCTGGGCAACTACATGCCGCAGCTCGCTTTCCTCTTCATCCTGCTCTCGGCCGCGATCAAGATCGCCTACGCAGGCCGCGTGAAGGCCGAGGCGAAGGCGGCCGAAGCGCAGGAAGTCGCCGAAGCGGAGAGCCTCCAGCGCCAGGTGGTCGAGGCGAGGATGGCCGCGATGCAGGCGCAGGTCGAGCCGCACTTCCTCTTCAACACGCTCGCGAGCATCGACCACCTGATCGAGGTCGACCCGCCGCGCGCGAGCCTGATGCAGAAGAATCTGATCGCGCTCCTGCGCGCGTCGATGCCGGCGATGCGCGAGAAGGCGACCAACCTGGGCCGCGAGCTCGAGGTGGTGCGGCCTTACCTTGAAATCCTGAAGGTGCGCATGGAAGGGCGCCTGCAGCCGCAGGTCAATGTGTCCGAAGGTCTGTACTCGGCCGACTTCCCGCCGATGATGCTGCAGTCGCTCGTCGAGAACGCGATCAAGCACGGCCTCGAGCCGAACGCCGACGGCGGCTCGCTCACCGTGGGCGCCGAGGTGGCGCACGGCAAGCTGCACGTGAGCGTCGCCGATACCGGCGTCGGCTTCGCACGCGCGGCGACCGCGGGGACCGGCACCGGCCTCACCAACATCCGCGAGCGGCTGAAGCTCATCTACGGCGACGCGGCGGAGCTGCGCATCACGCCGAATGCGCCGACTGGCACGCGGGTGAGCATCGTCGTACCCTATAAGGCGACATGACCCGTGCGGTAATCGCCGACGACGAACCCTTGATGCGCGGGCAGCTGCGCGCGCGCCTTTCCGAGCTCTGGCCCGAGCTCGAGATCGTCGCGGAAGCGAAGAACGGGGTCGAAGCGGTCGAGCAGGTCGCCGCGCTCCGTCCCGAAGTGGTCTTCCTGGACATCCGCATGCCGGCTATGACCGGCATCGAGGCCGCGCGCGAGATCGCTGCGCTCGACGGCCGCCTGCCGGAGATCGTGTTCGTCACCGCCTACGACCAGTACGCGATCGACGCCTTCCAGCAGGGCGTGATCGACTACGTGCTGAAGCCGGCCGAGCGCGAGCGTCTCGGCGTCACGGTCGACCGCTTGCGCAAGCGCCTCGCCGCGCCGTCGCCGTCATCGGACGCGCTGCAGCGGGTGCTCGCCAGCCTGGCGGAGAAGCTCGAGCCGGCGTCGCGGCTGAAGTGGATCCAGGCCTCCGTCGGCAACCAGATCCAGATGATCCCGGTCGACGACGTGCTGTTCTTCGCCTCCGACGAGAAGTACACGCGCGTGCAGACCGCGCAGCAGGAAGCGCTGATCAGGAAACCCATCAAGGAGCTCCTCGCCGAGCTCGACCCGGCGCAGTTCTGGCAGATCCACCGCTCGACGCTGATCAACACGCGCGCCATCGCCGGCATCGTCCGCGACGAGCGCGGGCGCCAGCTCGTGGCGGTCAAGGGAAGGCCCGAGAAGCTGGAGGTCAGCCGCAGCTACGCCCACCTGTTCAAGGGCATGTGACCCGCTATCCTTCCGGCTTGACTGCCATCAATGCGCGCGCCGCGGCGCTGCAGAACAATCCGTCCTTCGAATCGGCGCAAAAGAACAAGCATGAAAATCCACGAATACCAGGCGAAGGAAATCCTGCGCACGTACGGGGTCGCCACGCCGCGCGGCGTTCCCTGCTTCTCTGTCGAGGAGGCGGTGGCCGCGACGCGCGAGCTCGGCGGCAAGGTCTGGGTGGTCAAGGCGCAGATCCACGCGGGCGGCCGCGGCAAGGGCGGCGGGGTCAAGGTGGCGAAATCCCCGGACGAAGTGCGCGAGTGGGCCGGGAAGATCCTCGGCATGATGCTGAAGACGCACCAGACCGGGCCCGAAGGGCAGAAGGTGCGGCGGCTACTCATCGAGGAGGGCGCAGACATCAGCAAGGAGCTCTACGTCGGCATGGTGGTGGACCGCGGCACGCAGCGCGTCGCGCTCATGGCGAGCTCCGAAGGCGGCATGGACATCGAGGAAGTCGCTGCAAGAGCGCCCGAAAAAATCCACAAGGTAATCGTCGATCCGGGCGCGGGTCTGAAGGACGCGGAGGCCGACGGGATCGCGAAGAAAATCGGGATCCCTGTCGCGAGCGTTCCGCAGGCGCGCGTCACCCTGAAAGGGCTTTACAAGGCCTTCGGCGAGACCGATTCCAGCCTCGCCGAGATCAATCCGCTCATCCTCACCGGCGACGGCAAGGTCGTCGCGTTGGACGCCAAGATCAATTTCGACGACAACGCGGCCTTCCGCCATCCGGAGTGGCAGCAGCTGCGCGACCTGGACGAAGAAGATCCGGCCGAAGTCGAAGCCTCGAAATACGACCTCAACTACATCAAGCTCGACGGCAACATCGGCTGCCTGGTGAACGGCGCGGGGCTCGCGATGGCGACCATGGACATCATCAAGCTCTACGGCGGAGCGCCCGCGAACTTCCTCGACGTCGGCGGCGGCGCCACCACCGAGAAGGTGACCGAGGCGTTCAAGATCATGCTGCGAATTCCGCACCTCAAGGCGATCCTCGTCAACATCTTCGGCGGCATCATGAAGTGCGACGTGATCGCCG
>CAYQVE010000039.1:0-17657 GCA_964420785.1 uncultured Enterobacteriaceae bacterium
CAGTGGCGCGACCTCGGCACGCAGCAGGTCGAGCAGGTGCGCCGGCGCGTGCGCGACCTGGAGAGCGAGCTCGTGCAGATCGACCGCGAGGCGAAGCTGCAGGATGAACGCATCAAGTCCGCGCGCGACCAGGTCGAGCGCTATCGCGGGCTCGCTGGGGAAAAGCAGTTCGTCTCGGAGGCGCTCATCAAGCAAAAGCGGGACGAGGTGACCGACCAGGAGATCAAGCTCCAGACGCTCAAGCGCCAGCGCACGCAGGTCGAGCGGGATCTTGCCGCGGCGAAGATGGAGGAGCCCGCGATCCAGCTCCGCTCGCGAGCGCAGGTCGAGCAGGTGTCGCGCCAGATCAGCGAGCTGCAGGAAGGCCTCGCGCAGGTCGAGGCGAAGCGCGAGACGGTGATCCGCGCTCCCATGGCGGGCATCGTCACCAACATCGCCGTCAATCGCGGGCAATCGGTCGCCGCCGATGCGCCGCTCGCGACTGTCCTGCCCAAGGGAAGCGGCCTGCACGTCGAGCTCCTCGTGCCCACCCGCGCGATCGGCTTCGTCGGCAAGGGCCAGGAAGTCGTCGTGCGCTACGACGCGTTCCCCTACGAGCGCTTCGGCCAGTACCGCGGCACGATCAGCGACATCGGCCGCAACGTGTGGACGCAGGGCGAGCGCATCGGCCCGCTCTCGGCGAAGGAGCCTGTTTACCGCGTCGATGTCTCTTTGGAACGCCAGAACGTGGCGGCACTTGGTCAGGAATTCCCGTTGCGGCCCGGCATGCTCGTGAACGCCGACCTCTTGCTCGAAAAACGCACGCTCCTCGAATGGCTCTTCGAGCCGGTGATCCAGTTGAAGGGACGCCTGTGATCTTCTCGCCGCGCGTCCCGGTCATCCTTCAGAGCGAAGCGCCTGAGTGCGGCATTGCCTGCCTCGCCATGGTCGCTTCCTTCCACGGGCATCGTACGGACCTCTCGGCGATGCGGCTTCGGTTGTCGCCCTCGCTCAAGGGCATCACTCTCAAGCACATCGCGCAGATAGCGGAAACGATGGGCATGACGGCGCGTGGCGTGCAGGTTCCGCTGGAGTCCTTGGGCAAGCTGCGGCTGCCTGCGGTCCTTCACTGGGACATGAACCACTTCGTCGTGCTGGTGAAGGTCGCCGGCCGCAAGCTCCACGTCCACGATCCCGCGCGCGGCAAACGAGTGCTCACGATGGACGAAGCGTCGCGCCACTTCACGGGCGTGGCGATGGAATTCACGCCGACCGCGGGATTCCAGCAGAAGGACGAGCGCGAGAAGATCAGCTCGTGGCAGCTCCTCGGTGTCGCCTCGGGGCTGAAAGGAACGATCGCGCAGATCCTGGTGCTCTCGTTCGCGCTCGAAGTCTTCGCCATCGCGATGCCGTTCTTCCTGCAGCTCACCGTCGATCGCGTGCTCGTGGGGCGCGACAAGGACCTGCTGACGGTGCTCGGTATCGCCTTCGCCACGCTCGTCGTGATCCAGGTGGCGGTGACAGCCGTGCGTGCCTGGGTCGGCGTCTATCTCAGCACGCACATCAACCTGAAGTTGTTGACCACGCTCTTCAACCACATGCTGCGCCTGCCGCTCGCGTGGTTCGAGAAGAGGAACATCGGCGACATCGTCTCCAAATTCCGGAGCGTGGATGCGATCCAGCGCACGCTCACGACGACGTTCGTGGAGACCGCGGTGGACGGGATCATGGTGATCCTCACGCTCATCGTGATGGCGTACTACAGCACGCTGCTGACTTCGGTCGTGGTTGGCGCCGCCCTCCTCTACGCGCTGGCGCGCTGGACGTTCTACTACCCGCAGCGCTATGCGACCGATGAGCAATTGGCGCATGAGGCCCGGTCCGGCACGCACTTCATCGAGACGTTGCGCGGGATGATGGCGATCAAGCTCAACCTGCGCGAGGCGGAGCGGCGGTCGGCGTACCAGAACCTGGTGGTCGATCAGACGAATGCCGGCGTGCGCGTGCAGAACGTCGGGATCATGCAACGCGCGGCCAATAGCCTGGTGTTTGGCCTCGAGAACGTGATAGTGATCTGGTTGGCAGCCCTCCTCGTGATGGAAGGCAAGTTCACGGTGGGCATGCTCTACGCCTTCATCGGCTTCAAGCTCGTGTTCCTCACGCGGGTCAACAACCTCATCGACAAGTGGAACGAGTTCCGCATGCTCGATCTTCACGCCGAGCGGGTGGCGGACATCGCGCTATCGGAAACTGAGCAATCGAAGCCGACGCTGCCGATGGAGGGCCAGGGCGCGGCGCTCGAGATCGAAGCGAAAGACCTTGCGTTCGCCTACGGGCCGGAAGGGTTCGTGTTCAAGGGAGTGTCGCTCACCATCGCCCCGAAGGAGACGGTTGCGATCGTCGGTCCTTCCGGGTGCGGAAAGACGACGTTATTAAAGGTGCTGCTGGGCCTCCTGCCGCCCACCGAAGGCCAGGTGCGCGTGAATGGCCGCAGCCTCGCCGATTGGGATCCGGCCCAATACCGCTCGCGCGTGGGCGCCGTGATGCAGGACGATCAGCTCTTCGTCGGCACCATCGAGGACAACATCAGCTTCTTCGACACCGAGCACGATCCCGCGCGTGTTCGCGAATGCGCGAAGACCGCCATGATCGACGACGACATCATGGCGATGCCCATGCAGTACAACACCATCGTCGGCAGCCTGGGAATGGCTCTATCGGGCGGCCAGAAGCAGCGCGTGCTCCTTGCACGCGCCCTCTATCGCCGCCCTCAAGTGCTATTCCTTGACGAGGCGTTCGATCAGCTGGATGTCGGGTTGGAGCGAGCAATAAGCATGAAGCTGACACAGCTTTCGCTGTCGGTCGTCGTCGTTAGCCATCGCGACCAGACAGTTTCTGCGAGCTTCAAGCGGGTATCAATGCCCCATCGCGCGGCTGCGGAAGCAGCATCCGCTATCCAACAATAACGTCGCCGATACCGCCGCCGATCAGAGCCAGCTGAAGGTCGTTCAGCTCGGACATTTCGGAAACGGCAACGGTTTTCTCAACTTGCGCTACTTCGATTTTGGAGACTTCCATAAGCGCTTTCCTTTTTAGTTAACCAACGATCACGTCACCGATGCCGCCGCCAACCAATGCGAGCTCAAGATCATCAAGCTCTTCGACTTGAGGTTCGACGACGTTCGTTTCAGCTACGCAAAGCCTTGCTTCCATGTGTGCGCCCCTAGCGTGGTTAGCCGACAATGACATCACCAATACCGCCGCCCACGAGCGCGAGTTGAAGCTCGTCCAGTTCGCGAGTCTCTTGGGCGGAATCAGTGACTGTTTTCTCAATCGCTTTCAGTTCGATTTGGTTAAGTTCCACGAGTCATCTCCTCTTGTTAGCCAACAATTACGTCGCCAATGCCGCCGCCAATTAGCGCCAGCTGGAGCTCATTGAGCTCGAGAAGGCTCTGTTCTTCCTTGGTAACGACGTCTTTTTCCACCACCTGAATCGTTGTTTCCATCGACTTCTCCCTGTCCTAGGTGATCGTTAAGTTACGGATGACGAAACGGTGAAGCGCCAACTTGTTGCGAAAAAACGACAAAACCAGTGCCCAAACCCTTATTCAAAAGCGAAAAATGTGAACTAATTCACAATTTTGGCGCAGCTTATTCTACTGATTGGTGAAAATCAATTATCGAATTCCCCTAGATCGTGGCCCAAGACATTGAATTACTTAAGCAATTAGCAATTTCGGCGTCTGGCGCCGAGCAGAAAGCCGCATTGGCGCGAATAGCAATGGAGGTCAACTCGCGCCTTCAGACCGGGTCTCCTACATCCGCCGACTACATGGCGGCCGTTATTGCCGCAGTAAGGGAGATCGAGGGCGATGCGAACGGTGATCTGCGAATCAATTGTCTGGTTGATGCTTCGCACTTCTATTACGTTGTCGGCCAACCATTTAATGCGATTGAACCGGCGGCAGAGGCCGTCGCGCTGGCCACGAGGACGGATCGTCGGCCCCTGCTTAGAAAGGCGCTAACCGTTCTTGGGATCATGTACGCGGATACCGGAAACATCTCGCGTGCGATCGAGTGCTATGCCCAAGCGCTGGATGTCGCTCAGGCGCTTCGCGATACCGAAGCCGAGTGTATTGTCTGGGTTAATCTCGGCGTCGCGCTTCTTTACGCTGCTCAATATCACGATGCCATCGCGTGTTTCGAGCACGTCGTACATCTCGCCGGTTCAATTCCGGCGTTGCACTCTACGCGGAGTACGGCATTCTCGAACATAGCGCTCTGCTGTCTGCATTTAGAAGACTTTTCGCGAGGGCTCAAAGCAGCCGAGACGTGCGTCAAGGAAGCCAAGGAACCGCACTCTGCGGCAGAACTTGTCTCCAGGGTCCTGAAGGAGAACTACTACACGCGATTGCTATTAGAAGTGAACAGCATTGAGAAAGCAGCGGAGCGTTGCGAAATCGCGCGCCGTTACGCGTCTAGATCCAAGTCGGCTCGCGCCGAGATAGCTGTCTCGATTGCGGAGGGCCTCTACGAGGTGCAGGCCGGCAGAGTCGACATCGGCATTTCGCGCCTGACAAACACACTAGAGAAGGCCAGGTTGCTGCGATCGATGCTCCGAGACACTCTCGCTGCGTTGGTTAAGGCATACGAGATAATCGGTCAACCTCAGCGGGCGCTAATCTATCTGCGGGAAATGATCGAAGCTCAGCGGCAAACCCAACAAGAGAATGCATTGCGACATGTTGATCTCCACCTAGCGCAACTGGGTCAGGAAATCGCCGGTGATGGACAAGTCGAGGTCCGGCTGAAGCGGCATGAGGCTGCACTGAAGGGCAAGGTGGCTGAGCAGGAGCTCTTCAAGTCGCGGATTGAGATGCTCGAACGCTTGGCCGTTACGGCGGAACTTCGGGATGACTCCACGGGGGAGCACTCCTATCGCGTGGGTAAGCTCGCTTCGTTGCTAGCCCAGGAGTTTGGCTGCGATGAGGACACGTGCTATATGATCGATCTCGCGGCTCGCTTGCACGACGTCGGCAAGATCGGCGTGCCTGACGCAATTCTACTAAAGCCAGAGAAGCTGAATGATGCAGAGCGCCAGATCATGCGAACGCACACGACGGTCGGAGCGGAGCTCCTTTCCAAGAGCAACATTCCACACATGCAGATGGCGGAAGAAATCGCCCGCCATCACCATGAATGGTGGGATGGTTCGGGCTATCCAGGAAACCTAGCCGGGACTCGAATTCCGCTAGCTGCGCGTATTACGGCCCTGGCGGACGTTTTTGACGCTCTGACGCACAAGCGGCCGTACAAGATTGCATGGCCTATCGATGCTGCGCTAGACGAGATTGCTCGGTTGAAGGGTTTCCAGTTTGACCCGCAGCTAACTGATCTCTTCATCGTCCTGATCGGCATGCTGCGGAAGGACCACATCGATATCGATTCGTTTCTTGGTGAGGCCGCGCACGCTTCTCCATTCCTTCAGGCGAGATCCCGCATTTGGAATGCACTCCACAAGAGCCAGGAGCTCGACGGTTCTGGTAGTGATGGCCGCCTAGACCTGCAGCGTTAGGCTGCTTTGCCTTTGTAGGCGCGTTGCGAGTCACTACTACGTCCTAGTTCGCTGTGACTGACCGCGAAAACAGCGCCTCAAAGCTCCGCTCGGATTGCTGGCGGCCAGCTGAAACTGCTAAAATAATTGGTTCGATTCCCCGATAGCTCAGTCGGTAGAGCGACGGACTGTTAATCCGCAGGTCCCTGGTTCGAGCCCAGGTCGGGGAGCCACCTATTTCAAGAACTTAGCTCTTCGCTAAGTCCTCGTCGCAGCGGCAACTATCCCAAGAGAGGACGTTCTATCTCGGGATGGTCTCCAGAGTTTTCTCTCGCATCCACCGCTGCGCGGGATCGCGTCGTGTGCTTCTCGCCAGCGCGCTCGGCTCTCTTCAATCCAAATTCATCGGATTCGAGAAGCGCCGCTTTGCGTTTCTTCATCGCGCGGTTTCGAGTGCAGCCGTCTGCACTTCGATGCCCGCGTCCACAGCCAAATCCTACCTGCGGCGGTAGGACGTGACCTCTTGCTCTACTTTCAAAGTCTGACGTAACATTTGGAAATCCAAGGATTTTTGACGAGGGCCGCGTGGAGCATCCGCTTCCACCTTCTTATGAGCTGCAGCCGCAGGCATATATCAAGCACAAGTTGCTTGGAAGCTACCTCGAGAAGTTGATACGCATTGTCGGTGCCAACGCTCGAGAAATCTGCTACGTCGATTGCTTTGCTGGGCCCTGGGGGCCTCCGAGCGAGGATATGGCCTCGACGTCAATCGCGATCTCGCTGCGCACTCTTGCGCGATGTCGTGACGAACTCATTGCTCGTCGAGGGGCCGTAGTATCCATGCGCGCGCTATATGTTGAGGAGAACGTAGAGCGATTTGGTCGCCTCTCGACGTACTTACAGGGCAATAAGGCTCATGGCGTCGAAACTAAATCCCTGCACGGGGACTTTGCAGCATTGCGTGGCGAGATCCTGGACTGGATCGGACCGAGTGCTTTCACTTTCTTCTTCATCGACCCAACGGGTTTCAAAGAGATCGGTGTCCCAACCCTCGCTCCGCTCCTCGAGCGGAAGGGTTCGGAGTTTCTCATTAATTTCATGTACGACCACATCAATCGCAACATGTCGATTGCTGAACTGCAGCCAGCAATGCGCACGCTTCTAGGCTCGTCGATCGCGGTAGATGGAATGCCTCCAGAGGAGCGTGAGCAGTCGATCCTTGACGCCTATCGTTCGGGCTGCAAGGCAAAGATGCCCTCATCAGGCAAACACAAGGCGCGAAGCGCCTACGCGCGCGTCATGGACCCGAAAAGGGAACGGCCCAAGTATCACCTCGTCTATCTGACGTCTCATCCGCGCGGAATCCTGGCCTTCATGGAGATCTCGCAGGATGTCGACATTGTTCAACGTCAGGTGCGCGCTACGCTGAGACAAAAGGCGCGCGAAACGAAGGTGCGCATGAACGACTTGTTCCCAGCGCTAGTTGATCCTGCTGATCATGGCGTGAGTCCGGATACGGTCGACTCGTGGTGGCTAACCCACTTGAACAAGAGAGGCGGGCTTCACCGAATCGGTGTCGATGAGTTTGCGGAGATCATCGAGCGCACGGACTGGTTTCCGATCGACCTGCAGGCGGCTCTCGCCCGACTAATCAAAGAACATCGTGTGAAGAACCTTGATGCACCCTCTTGGGGCGTCAAGCGCCCGAAGAGGCCCCTACATTGTGAGGCGAATGGCGGTAGCGGCGAAACGCTGGCACTGGAGGGACAGGCGTGAGCACGATGACAACGATTGAATGGACCGAAGTCACATGGAATCCAGTGACGGGCTGCACGAAGATCTCGCAGGGCTGCAAGCACTGCTATGCCGAGAGACTCTCGTCGCGCTTCTGGGGAGATCGGCCGTTCACCGACGTGCGAACTCATGACGATCGGCTCGATCAGCCGCGGCGATGGAAGCGGCCTCGGACCGTCTTCGTTAACAGCATGAGCGATCTCTTCCACGAGAGGGTTTCAGCGTCCTTCATCGGCCGCGTATTCGACGTGATGCGCGATTGCCCGCAACATACATTCCAGGTGTTGACAAAGCGTGCCGATCGCCTTGCGGACCTTGCCCCGCGTCTGGCTTGGCCGGAAAACGTTTGGATGGGGGTTAGTGTTGAAGACTCACGTGTCATCGAGCGCATCGATCGACTGCGCGTCGTGCCGGCGGCTGTGCGCTTTCTATCGCTGGAACCTCTGATCGGACCTGTCGAAGGTCTCAACCTTCACGGGATTGACTGGGTTATCGTGGGCGGCGAATCGGGTCCTGGCGCTCGGCCCATGCGAGCGGAGTGGGTTGAGGCGATCTTTCAGCAATGTCGAAGCGACGGTGTCGCGTTCTTCTTCAAACAGTGGGGCGGCGTGCGCAAGAGTCAGACCGGCCGTGAGCTCCACGGGCGCCATTACGACGAGTACCCATCCTCCACGTCCCGATTTGCTCTGGCCGCTCAGGCCTGATCGTGCCTGCTGTTAACGACTGTGGTACTTTGTGCCGGGGCCTTCGGGCAGCTAAGGCGCTGTGTATCGCGGCGCGTGGAAGCAATGTCACAGGAATTGCTTCTGGCCATCTGTTACTGGCTACTGTTCTAGCTATATCTGTCCATAATGCATAAGAGTGCCCGAAGCGCCCCTTCTTAACTACACATGTCGTTTCTCGCGGCGCTTAAGAAGGCTCAAACCCTCCACCACGTTGCAAAGCTGGTCAACTACAAGCCTAACAAGCTTTCGTACCTCCTCTATAAGCTTCCACCGGCGAGTAAGTACAACACCTTCACGATCCCCAAGAAGTACGGGGGCTCGAGGACGATTGACGCCCCTATTCCGCAAATCAAGCGGCTTCAACGAAATTTGGCGAATGGGTTGCTCAGCTGTTGGGACGAGCTCAGAGGGGCAACCAAGGGCAACCAACGGCTGGCACACGGTTTCTTGAGGAACCGATCAATAGTTACGAACGCCCACCTTCATCGCGGCCGCAGGTTCGTCTTCAACGTTGACCTAAGGGACTTCTTCCCGTCAATTACTTTTCCCCGCGTCCGAGGCTTCTTCATCAAGAGCAAAGACTTCGGCTTACCGCCTGGGGTAGCCACCGTGTTAGCGCAAATCGTCTGCCACGGCAATGGGCTTCCGCAGGGAGCTCCGAGTTCACCTATCGTCTCGAATCTTGTCGCACACATCTTGGACGTGCGCCTGTCGCGTCTCGCGAAGAAGAATGGTTGTACGTACTCCCGATACGCCGATGACCTAACCTTCTCCACCAATCTCGAGACATTTCCCGACGCAATTGGGCACCGGCTGGCGCCCGGCGGCAACGTATGGATCGCCGGATCAGAGCTTCAGCAGATCGTGACTGCGTCCGGATTCGGTATCAATCCAAAGAAGACCCGAATGCAGTATCGCGATTCAAGGCAGTTAGTTACTGGGCTAGTCGTAAATCGGCGCATAAGCCCTCCTACTGGATACCGCCGTCTGGTGCGCGCGATGACGCACTCCCTCGTAACTACGGGGAAGGCCTATCAAAGAGAATTGGCACCGAGTCCAGCGGGCGTAATGACATATACGCAGGTCACGAAGAGTCCCGCCCACCTCAAGGGGCTATTCGGCTTCATTGATTACATCGATACCACCGTCCGAAGGGGCCGGCATCCGTCCGGTATGGATGACGCAGTACCTCCGCTCAACTCAACCGAAAAAACATATCGCCGCCTGTTGATGCATCTCGATTTCTGGGCCACAACTACGCCAACCATTCTATGCGAAGGTAAGACGGACAATATCTACATTCGAGGCGCAATTCGCAGTCTGATAGCCGCGCATCCCAAGCTCGCCACAACGGGAGCAAAAGGCAAGGTCTCCTATAAGGTTCGCCTCTACTCCTATTCACGAATTACGCGCCGGATCCTCGGGTTGGCGGGTGGTAGCGCTCATCTAAAGACGTTCCTCGAGGAGAATTACTTCCCATCCGTCAAATCGTTGAATGCCAAGTCGCACCAGGGACCGTTGATTCTCCTTTTGGATAATGATAGTGGAGGCAAGAAGCTCTTTTCATTCATCAAGGGACTTTCCGGCGCGACGACAGTCGACGGGACAAAGGACTTCTATTACCTCAAGCACAACGTCTACGTAGTCTTCACGCCAATAAAGAAAGTTGGTGAAAAAAGCTGTATCGAGGACTTCTTTGATCCGAAGTTGAAGGCCATAAAACTGAACGGCAAGACGTTCAACCCAGTAAATGACGACCTGAACACCGATACTGAGTATGGCAAGGCGATATTCGCAACGACAATTATTAGGCCCAATATCGCGACGATTGATTTCAAGCTCTTCGACCCGATCTTAAGTTCTGTAGAGGCGGTGATCGACGACTATGCAACGAATCACGCGACCGGCTCTAGCACACCGGCTTCTGCTCTGCCGGTAGCGGCCCCGGCCGCCGGTCCGACTGTTAGTACGCAGGTCCCTGGTTCGAGCCAGGTCGGGGAGCCACCTATCTCAGGAACTTAGCTCTTCGCTAAGCTCCGTTCATAACGGCAAGGTGGCGTAAGCGTGACGTAGTGTCTGGCACGTTTGCCCTCCCGCCATCCACCTACTTGCGACTCGGAGCGGGCATGGCGGTGCCAAGTGTGACGTCGTCAGGCGCACCTCATTGCATCAACGGACGCAGGAACTCGATCAATCGCGATCGGGCATCGGTGGTCGCCGGGCCGTCGAACACCATGAAATGGCCGTTGTTCGTCGTAGGAATGAGTGACGCGTTGTCGAATGAATGCGTGGCACCCGGATAGACGCGTATTTGCACAAGCTTTGGGTTCGACCCTTCGCTCGCAAACTCCTGGCATGGCTTCGGCAGCGCCCAATCATCCTTTTCGCCCATGAGAATCAGCAGCGGAATGATGACGGGACGCTTGGGGTCGGGCACGCACCCGCCGTAGAACGCGACGGCCGCGACGATCTTGCCACCCGCGTCCGCGAGTTTCTGTCGCAGGACCGCGAGAGACGCGTCCTCGCGCGAGACACGCAGCGCGCCCATGGCTCCATGAGAAACACCAAGGATCGCGATCTTGTCGGCCCTGATGTCGGGGCGTGCGGCGAGCGTCGCCGCGGCGAGGAGCGCGTCCTGTGTCCGGTCCGCAACCGAGACATTCATTACGTTTGCGCAAATATCGAAGTATCCGCGAGGAACAAAGCTGTCAGGCAAATACGTTGCATAGCCTTGGGCAGCGAGCGTCGAGAGCCACAGGACGGTGGAAACGTTGTCCTTACCGTCGCACGCATGCAATCCGATCACAACCGGGAAGGGACCGGCGCTGCCCGACGGCTTTCTGAGCTCCCCCTCGACTTTGATCATGTGCCCGTTGTAGGGAACTTCGAACGCGACGGTCTCTGCGAGCGCTCTCGTGGCTGTCGCGAATATCAGGGCGGTGACTACGATGATTGCCAAAACGGATAAGCGGAGCATTTCTGAAGCCTCCCCGCGAATAGTATGCCAGCCAACGGTCGGTGAAACATCGATTCTGATACGATGAAAGAAAACAAGAGCCAACAACACACAAGAGTGATTGGATCAGTCCTAAGGCGAAGATTGCTCGCCGCTGGCGCGTTCGTTCTCGCCGCCCCGCCCCTCGTCCGCGCCGAGCAGGCTCACAAGGTCTTTCGCGTCGGCTATCTCTCGTTCTATTCGAAGGCTGCGAACTCGGCCCCGGGTGGGTATCTCAGGACCGTCACGGAGGGTTTGCACGATCTCGGATGGGTTGAGGGCCAGAACTATGTTCTCGAGCCGCGCTTCGCCCAGGACGAGAATGCGAGTCTTCCCGAGCTCGCAGTGCAGCTGGTCAGCTCCAAGCCCGATGTGATCATGGTGGAGAGCGCCGGCAACGCGGCGTTCCTGATCCAGCAAACGAAGACGATTCCCATCGTCGTTCTCTATGCCGGCCTCCTCACCGTCGATGAGGGTGTGGCCACCATGGCCAAGCCCGGCGGCAACGTCACGGGGATGCAGATCTATTCGCCCGAGCTGATGGGCAAGCGCATGCAACTGCTGAAGGAGCTCGTTCCGGATCTTCGACGCGTCGCAGTGCTTCGCGGGGACAACTTTCCGAAGCGCAACCTCGCGATGTATCGCGAGGCGACCGACGCTGCGGCCACGGCGCTGCATATCGACGTGAGTTATCTCGAGTTCAAGAATCCCGAAGAGCTCGACCCCCTTTTCTCCGAGATGATTAAGGGCAAGGTCCAGTCGTTGATGGTCTGGGGAAATCCGCAGCTATTGGTCCACAAGAATCGCATCTACACCCTGGCGGCGCGATATCGACTGCCAGCAGTCTACGAGTGGCGAAGCTTTTCCGATGGCTTGATCGTGTACGGGCCGCGCGTCGAGGATGTGCTGCGAGAAGGCGCGACTTACGTCGATCGGATATTGAAAGGCGCCAAGCCCGGCGAGCTGCCTGTGGGACAGCCCCGTACCTTCGAGCTCGTCTTCAACCTCAAGGCAGCGAAGGCGATCGGCCTGACATTCCCGGCGCCGCTGCTGCAACGCGCTGACGAGCTGATCCAGTAATCGGAATCCGGCGTACCAACCGGCGGCCTTCCTACAGCGCCGGGCGCCGTTGTCCTGCGCCAGGCTGGCTCTCGGCCGCTGTCTAATCGGCATGGCAACGAGGCGCATCGGTATCGCCCTGTTCATCGCGGCACTTGCGCTGGCGTTCGCGCCGCTCGCCGACGCGGCGAAGCGCGAATCGGTCCGCGCGAACAACAAGCCCGCCGCGCTCGACATGCGCTCGATCAACGATAGCGAGGCGCGCCCCGCCCTGCGGCAGGGCATGCGCGGCTCCGCGGTCCTGCGGGCGCAGATCCTCCTCGACCGCGCCTGGTTCACGCCCGGCGAGATCGATGGCGGTTTCGGCGAGAACATGCGCAAGGCCGCCACCGGCTTCCAGGCCGCGCACGGTCTTCAACAGACCGGGAAGATCGACGCCGCCACGTGGGAAGCGCTTCGTGGAAGCGACGAGCACGTCCTCACGAGCTACACCATCACGGAAGCGGATGCGAGCGGCCCCTTTCGGCGAATTCCGGCCGACATGATGGATCGCGCGCAGCTCGATCGCCTGCCCTACGAGAACGTCGTCGAGGCGCTCGCCGAGAAATTCCATTCGAGCCCGGCGCTACTGCGTGCACTCAACCCAGGGCGAGGATTCGAAGCGGGTGACGAGCTGTTGGTGCCAGATGTCCTGAGCGCCAAGCCGCCGGCGCATCTCGCCTCGCTCGAGATCGACACCCGTGACCGCACTCTTCGCGCGCGCGATCGCAAGGGTGAGGTCGTCGCGCAATTCCCCGTGAGCGTGGGCCGCCCGAGCGACCTCATCCCGCCCGGCCGCTGGAAGATCACGAGCCGCATCATGAACCCGGTGTTCCACTTCGATCCGGCGAAGCTCGACGACCGGAATCCGAAGCACGTGAAGGCGACCATTCCGGCGGGGCCGAATAATCCCGTCGGCATCGTGTGGCTAGGTTTGAGCAAGCCGCACTACGGCATCCACGGAACACCCGAGCCGGCGCGCGTCGGCCACACGGAAACGCACGGCTGCATCCACCTCACGAACTGGGATGCGCTCAAGCTTGCCTCGCTCGCCGCTCCCGGTTTGCCGGTCGACGTCGTCGGCTAGCGATGACCTCGGGCCACAGCGCGCTCCTCGTGCTGCTGCTCTCTGCGCTCGGCGTGCTGACGGTGACGAGCGGGCTTCAGCAGCCAGTGCGTCCCCCGGCGAAGGTGGTGAAGACTGCCGCCGCTGCGACGCGCGTCGCCGCAATTGCGCCCTCCCCGACCGGGAAACCCATCGCCGCCGATGAAGACGATCTTCAGATCCTCCAGAGTTATTCCCTCATCGTCCCGGTGAAGGGCATCCCTTCGACTGCCCTTCGCGACACGTTCGACGAGCGCCGTGGCCTTCGCAAACACGAAGCGCTCGACATCCTCGCCCCTCGTGGCACGCCGGTGATCGCCGCCGGCGAAGGGCGTGTGGTGAAGATCTTCCACAGCATCGCGGGGGGTCTCACGGTCTACCAGTTCGATCCGCGGGAGCGCTTCGCCTACTACTACGCGCACCTCGATTCGTATGCGTCCGGCCTCACGGAAGGAACGGTCCTCAAGCGCGGCGAGCTCGTGGGATTCGTGGGCACATCGGGCAACGCCCCGAAGACTACGCCCCACCTGCACTTCACCATCTTCCGCCTCACGCCGGAGAAGCGCTGGTGGAAGGGCGATGCGGTCAACCCGCTGCCTTTCCTGCATACGGGCTGAGTGTGCCCGGCTGAATCTCCCTACTTCGCCTTCGCGGCGAGGCACCTCGGCACATCGTTCGCGCCGCATTGCTCCCTGCATGCGCGCTGCACCTTGGCGTTCTGGCAGGACTTCTCGTTGCAGCCCTGCGGGCTGCAGAGCACCTTCTTGTCGTCGACGGCCGTCGCTCTCAGGCAGTTCCTGACGCTGTCGGGCGAGCAGTCGGCCTCGCAGGCCTCCTGGATCGCCTTGGCCTTGCAGCTGGAGCGGTTGCAACCGAAATCGCAGAATTGGTTCTTCGATAGCTGGGCCGCCGCACCGAACGACAACGCCAAGCCGATCATGATCGCCATCGCTGTTTTCATGTGCGCCTCCCTCTCGTTTGCCTACTTCAGCAACTCCGCCGCAAGATCCAGCACTACGTCGCTGACATACGCATCGTGCGATGAGCTGGCGGCGTCGAAGCTGACGGACTGCCACATCGTTCCCGCGAGTCGCCGCTTCGGATCGCCTTGTGTCGAGCGAAGATGCGCTGCGAAGGCCTCGGCGAACGCCTCCGCGCCGATTCCGAACTCGTCCTGGAACGCCTGATCGAACTCGCGGCCGCCGGCGATGCGCTCGATCATCCGCGAGAGCCGGGGATTGATGTCCGCGACGCCGCCCTTCCATTGCGCGCGCATGTACTCGACCACCACCGTGCCGATCGCCTGGTTGTCCCAGCCGTGCGCGTTGTAGTTGTCGAGGAGCGCCATCGCCTGTTCGGCCGTGAACCCCACCGCTGAACGCGCCATCTGGCGGTCGTAGTCGCCGGGCGCCTGCCCCAGGTGCACGCGGTAGGCTTGCCCGATCGTGAGCGCGCGTCCTTCGAACATGAAGCTCGGCATCCGCTTGCCGCGGAGCTGGCGGAAATCCTGGATGTGCGTGAGCTCGTGGGCGAGCGTCCCCTCGGAGAGCGGATTCTCCATGTACGAGTCCTTCATCACCATCAGGTTCTGGCCCTTCGCGTACCCGAGGACCTTGATGGCGCCGTCGCCAACGAGCGCGAACTGCAGCGGTTTAGCCTTTAGAACGGCTCGATCCTTGAACGCGCTCTTGTCTGCGACGAACGCGTAGGCCTTGAGCACGCGCGCGGCGATGGCCTTGCAGCGCCCGGCATCGACAGCGTGATCCGAGTAGATCTCGAGAAAGCTGTCGTCAGACTTGCATTGAAGGTGAAAATCCTCCTCGTTGGACGCAGCAGCCGGGGTGGCCGCGGCGACCGCCAGGCAGAGGACTGCCGATAACGCCAACTTGCTCATAGGCGTTTCCACACCAGCTCGGCCGTACCACCGCCTGATGCGTTTGGCGTCGTCCACTTGAGCTCGTTGCCGGTGACGGAGAAGGTCCGCTTCTGTTCCGTGCCATTCCAGTTGGGATAGCTCGCCGATTCGATGCGAAGGACGATAGCTTTCTCCTTCTCATCGACTGTGTACTTCCCGAAGTGCGCGATCATTCCGAGGACGATCGCCTTGTTCTCCTCGGTCGACCCGGTGACCCGGAGGTGGCTCGCGAACTTCGGGAGATCGGCCCGCGTGATGATCAACGTGTAGCTGCCGTTGGGACTGAACGTCACCCGGCCCAGCGGCTTGTCGCCGAAGGTGAAGTCCTTCTTGCCGTTGGCGTCGATGGTCACGTTCGTCACCAGCGCCCAGGTTCCGACGAGGGCCTTACCGCCCTGAGCCCAGGCGCCAGCAGGGCAGAACGACACGAGCAAAGAAAAAAAAGCGGCCAAAGCGGCCGATCGATTCGTCACGATACCTCCCCAGGTGTCATCAACCGAAATGCGATCGCGCATATACTGCACGGCCTACCCGGAGGAAACAACATGCGGCGATTCCTGGCCTTCGCGTGGTTCATGTTCGCCCTCGTGGCGGCAGCGCTTGCTCGAGGTGAAGCAGGCGTCATCGTCGGTGACAGCGATATCGGCGGCGTCGTGCGCGGCCCCAAAGGGCCCGAAGCCGGCGTGTGGGTCATTGCGGAAACCACCGAACTTCCAACCCGGTTCGCGCGCATTGTCGTCACCGACGGAGAAGGCCGCTACCTCGTTCCCGACCTGCCGAAGGTGAGCTACAGCGTGTGGGTGCGCGGTTACGGGCTCGTCGACTCGCCGAGGGTGCGTGCGAATCCCGGCAAGCGTCTCGATCTCGCCGCGGTCCCTGCCCCGAATGCCGCGGCCGCAGCGCACTACTACCCGGCGATCTACTGGTACTCGATGATGAAGATTCCGGGTGCCGGTGAATTCGGCGGCAAGAGCAAGATTCCCGCAACCATCACGCCGATGGAATGGCTCGCTGGCATGAAGAGCCTCGGCTGCATCGGCTGCCACCAGATCGGCCAGGAATCGACGCGCACGATCCCCGCGGCCTTCGCCGGCATTTCGAAGGGCGACGAAGCGTGGATGCGCCGCGTGATGGCGGGACAGTCCGGCCAGCAGATGATGGCCCTCCTCGGCGAGCGCCTCGGCGGCGCGCCGTTCCACTACTTCGGCGAGTGGACCGATCGCATCGCAAAGGGGGAGCTTCCGCACGCGAAGCCGCAGCGTCCCCAGGGAGCTGAGCGCAACATCGTCGTCACGTGGTGGGAATGGGGCGAGCCGGAGAAGTATCTGCACGACCTCATCTCCTCGGATCGGCGCAACCCGACCGTGGACGCGTATGGCCCGCTCTTCGGCTCGCCCGAGTATTCGACCGACAGCATGCCGATCCTCGATCCGAAGACGCACAAGGTGACGTTCTTCAAGTTGCCGGTGCGCGACGCGGGAACACCGGAAGCCCTGGGTCCCGGGCACGCGGCCGCGGAGAGGCCACTCGCTCCGTCGGCCTATTGGGGCGAGCAGAAGGTGTGGGACACGAAGGCCAACAACCACAACGCGATGTTCGATCACAAGGGCCGCGTGTGGCTCACGGCGACGGTGCGCGATGGGGCCAATCCTGACTTCTGCAAGAAGGGCTCCGAGCATCCATCCGCGAAGGCCTTCCCCATCGAGAGGAACACTCGCCAGGTGGCGGTCCTCGATCCGAAGACGATGCAGTACAAGTTCGTCGATACCTGCTATGGCACGCACCACCTGCAGTTCGACGCCAAGGATCGGCTGTGGACGAGCGGCGCGCCGGTGGCGGCGTGGATCGACATGAAGGTCTTCGACGAGACGAGCGACGCCTCGGCCGCTCAGCGTTGGACCACATTCGTGCTCGATACGAATGGCAACGGCAAGCGTGACGAAGTGGCCGATGGCGACCAGGCCCTCAACGGGTACGGGACCTACGCGGTGATGCCGAATCCGGCGGACGGATCGATCTGGTACACGGCGCGGATCTTCGGCGGCCACGGCGTCGTGTTGCGGTTCGATCCGGAGACCCGCTTGTCGGAGGTCTATCACGTCCCTGCTCCCGGCTGGGGCCCGCGCGGCGGCGACATCGACAAGCACGGCGTCGTGTGGGTCTCGCTCGGCAGCGGACATCTCGGCAGCTTCGATCGGCGCAGGTGCAAGGGTCCGCTCAATGGACCGAAGGCGACTGGCGATCACTGTCCCGAGGGCTGGACACTTCATAAGTATCCGGGACCGGGCTTCAAGGGCATCGGCGAGAACAGCGCGGAATCGAGTTACTACACCTGGGTCGATCAATTCAACACGTTCGGGCTGGGCGAAGACGTGCCGGTCTCGACCGCCAATCTCAATGACGGCCTGGTCGCTTACGCCGGCGGCAAGATGGTCGTGCTGCGCGTGCCGTATCCGATGGGTTTCTATGCCAAGGGCCTCGACGGTCGCATC
>CAYQVE010000040.1:0-17381 GCA_964420785.1 uncultured Enterobacteriaceae bacterium
GAGTGAACGGTTCAGGGGAAAACACGTTGGCATAACAGCCGGGCGGGCGCAGGGCCGAGGGGCGCAGCGCGGCCGCCTGAACGTAGTGCTGTACCACTTTCTGGTTCGGAAAATCGTAAAGCGGGATCGCGTTCCGGTCGGAGCCGCCGGCCGGCTGCGGGATATCGGAGGGAAATCCCGGGTCGAGCGGCTTCTCCAGATGGCGCGTGGCGAGCAGATTGACGCCCTTCGATGCGCCGGGGCGGGTGCTGTGCGGATGGCTCCACAGCTCGTGCACCCAGCTGACGACGTCGCCTTGAGCGTCGATGCCGCCCGAGAGCTTCATCACCATCGCCGAGCCGTAGGGTTCCCATTGAAATTCGTCGTCGCGCATCCACTGCAGCTTGACCGGGCGGCCGCCCGTTGCGCGCGCGACGAGCGCCGCGTCGAGCGCCACGTCGTCGGCGCCGTTGTGCCCGTAGCAGCCCGCGCCTTCGGCGTGGATGCAACGGATGCTCGCGGGCTCCATCGCAAAGGCCCTGGCGAGCTCGCCACGCAGCGGGTACACGCCCTGGCTGTGCGTCCACACCGTGAGCTTGCCCTCGCGCCACTGCGCCACCGCGCACGAGGGTCCGATCGACCCGTGACACTGGTAGGGCCGTGTATACGTCGCATTGAGCGTCTTCGCCGGCGCCGCGGCGGTCGCTGAGGTCCTTTCGTTCACCACCGAGTCAACCGACTTCGCTTTCGTCATCAGGTGCTCGTAAAGAGCCTCGCCCGGAGGCGGCAGCGATTCGCTTTCCTTCCACTTCGTGGATTTCTTGAGCAGCTCGCGCGCGCGGATCGCCTGTTCCTCGCGCTCGGCGGCCACGCCGAGGAAATCGCCGTCGCGCACGACCGCGATCACGCCGGGCAGGCGCTTCGCGGCGGCCTCGTCGAAGGAGACGAGCCGGGCGCCCGGTGAGGGCGGACGCACGACGCGTCCGAACACCATCCCGGCCAGGCGCACGTCCTGGACGTAGGCGGCGCCGCCGGTCATCTTCTTCGGGATGTCGCGGCGGAGCACGCTCTTGCCCACCCAATTGTGTTCGGAGGCGGATTTGGGCTTGATCTTGGCCGATGCTTCCCGCTTCAAGTTGGCCTCGCGTGCGAGTCCCCAGTAGGCGGCTGTCCTGCCGTCCGGCGCCGTGCAGGCGCCGTCGCTCACGGACAGAGCGCTTGCCTCGACGCCGAGCTTCGCGGCCGCCGCGTTCACCAGGATGTCACGCGCTTCGGCGCAGGCGAATCGCAGCGCGGTGCCGCTCTGCTCGACCGACTGGCTGCCCGCGGTCTGGCCTTCGTTGGGAGTGAGCGCCGTGTCGCCGTGCACGATCCCGATGCGCTTCAGGTCGACGTCGAGCTCGTCGGCGGCGATCTGAGCGAGCGCGGTGCCGATGCCCTGTCCCAACTCGATCTTGCCGGTGAAGACCGTGACCGTGCCGTCGGCGTCGATGCGCAGCCACGAGTCGAGCATGCGGTTGTTGCCGAGGCTCCCGGGGAGCGGGGCAGGCTTCGCCTGGCCGAACGCCTCGGGGGCGAGCGAAAACGAAATGACCAGCGCGCTGCCGGTCTTGAGGAAATCGCGGCGAGAGAGAGCGGGTTTAATGCCTTCTCCTTGGCCGGCGGCGGCAGGGTCCGAACGATGCGGTTTGGCGAGGGGCGGCGGCACAGGTGCTCGTTCAGGGCCTGCTTGACCTCGCTCTCGCTCGGGCGGGGATTGCTGGCGAGCAGCGCCTTGGCGGCCATGATCATTCCGTTGCTGCAGTAGCCGCACTGGCAGGCCTGCTCCTCGATGAAAGCGCGCTGCAGCGGGTGGAGCTTCTCCATCGTGCCGAGTCCCTCGAGCGTGGTGATATGGCCCTTGGCCGCTGCCGAGACGGTCACCGAGCAGGAGCGCGCGGGCTTGCCGTCGATCAGCACGGTGCACGCGCCGCATTGGGCGAGCCCGCAGCCGAACTTCGGGCCGTTCAGCTCCAGGTCGTTGCGCAGGACGTACAGGAGCGGTGTGTCGGGCGCGACCGAAGACACCTTTCGCGTCGCACCGTTCACCTGCAACGTGAAATCGGCCATGATCTCCTCCGGACGGGTTCTTTGTGCTTGGGCGGGAAACGAAAGCGTACACCACCGAGGCGGCGGAGAGCCAGCGCAGGCGCGCCGCCGCGTCGGCGCTCCGTCACTGCGTCTCGAGGGCTTTCCGCGTCTTCAGCGCATATGCGCCGTCGCCCACGAGAGCGAGCGCAAAGCAGACGATCGCCCAGAACAGCGGATACTCGTAGCCGCCGCCCTTGGCGGTGAACACCCACCCGTTGGCTACGTGGCCCAGATAGGCCGCGAACAGCAGGTGAACCCCGAGAAAGACCGCGACCCATCGCGTATAGAGCCCCAGGATGAGCGCCAGTCCGCCCAGCGTCTCGTAGATCATGACGACCCAGGCGAACCAGTCCGGCAGCCCCAGCGACGCGAAATACTTCCCGGCCCCCGCCATCCCGAAAACCATGGCCTTGAGGTAAAGACCATGCAGGATGAAGAGGACGCCCGCGCTCACGCGCAGCAGCAACGCTCCATACGGTGCTCTCAATGCATCGATCATTTTTCCCCCTTTCCTACTTCGGATAGAGAACCAGCTGGGTGCAGCGAAACAGCGCGAGCTTGCGCCGCTCTTCACCGTGGGTCAAGGTCGCGTCCCAGACCTGCGTGGTGCGCCCCAGGTGCACGGCGCGGGCTTCGCCGTAGAGAACGCCTTCCTGCGCCGTATTGAGGAAATTCGCCTTGAGCTCCACCGTGGTGAAGTTCTGCGCGTTCGCGGGCAGGTGCGAGATGCATCCGTAGCCTGCGAGGGTGTCGGCGAAGCTGACGATTGCCCCGGCGTGCAGATAACCGTTCGGCGCGAGAAGCGCCTTGCGCAGCTCGAGCTCGCCTTTCAGCAGTCCCTCGGACACTTCGGTGATGAGAAGACCGACGAAGCCGGGCAGAAAATCCCTGCCGAACCGATTGAAGCGATCGACGTCGAATCCGGGCCGAAGCGGCATGGTTTCTCCCTGTGCGAGGCCGACGCGTTACGGGGCCTCAGAACCTCTCGACCCAGGGCCGCAGCTCGACCTCCCAGGTCCAGGCGCTGCGGTGCTGGCGGAATACGTGCAGGTAGTTCTTCGCGATCTCGTCGGGGTGGAGCATCCCGTCCGCGCCGCGCTCGCCCGCTCGCGGATCGCCTGCGCCCCTGGAGATCCCGCCGTCGATCACGAAGTGCGCGACGTGGATTCCCTTCGGCGCGAGCTCGCGCGCCATGCTCTGCGCGAGGCCGCGCAGCGCGAACTTTCCCATCGCGAAAGGCGCCGATTCGGCATAACCCTTCACGCTCGCCGAGGCCCCGGTGAAGAAGATCGCGCCCGAGCCGCGCGCGAGCATTCTCTTCGCGGCGGCCTGAGCGACCAGAAACCCCGCGTAGCCCGTCACCCTGATCGTACGCTCGACCTCCTTCGGATCGAGGGACACGAGCGGGCCGCGCGCGCGGTAGCCCGCGTTGTAGACGACGAGTTCGGGCACGCCCCACTTCGCCTCGACCGCTGCGAACATCGCCTCGACCTGAGCGGGCTCGGCGGCGTCGCACGCGACCGGCATCGCGGCCGTCTCCTTCACGAGCGAAGCGAGCTTGGAGGTGTCGCGCGCGGCGAGCGCGACCCGAATCCCGTCTTTCGCGAACAGGCGCGCGAGGGAGGCGGACAGGCCGCTGCCCGCGCCGACGATGAGCGCGGTTTCGGGTTGTTTCATGCGGGCCGCACTACTCCGGCATGCTCAACAGCCCGCGCTGAATGAGCGACCGGAACGCCTCGTAGGTCTCGCGGATGCCTTCGGCGAGCGGCATGTTTCCATAGTTTCCCAGCTGGACGCGAAGCGGCTCGTCGGGAAGGTGCATGGGAAACGCGAGCGGCTGCCCCGAAGAGGTGATCGCCGCTGAAGGCGCGAGTTTCCTGAGGATGCGAAGCCCCTCCTCGACCGGCGCGTAGACGCCGTTCATGTCGAAGACCGGGGCGCCCTTGCGCTCGCGCGAGACGGCGTGGATGAACGCGCTCGCGACCTCGCCCGCGTACAGCCACGATACGCCGCCGGAAAAAGGCACCTCGTAGGGCTTGCCTGCTGCGGCGGCGAGAATCGCGAAAGTCGTTTTCGAGGTTAGGCCCTGGTCGCGGCCGACGCCGTAGACGACCCCCGGCCTGATGCCGACGCTCGCGACGTTCCAGTCCTCGGAATACACTTTGGCGATCTGCTCGTCGCAGTATTTGTACGCGCCGTAAAGCGTGTGCATGGCCCCGTGGCCGTCGTCCATCGCGCCATAGGCCGCGATCGAGCTCGCGTAGGCGATGCGCCTGATCCCGAGACGCCGCGCGGCCTCGAACACGTTGACCGTGCCGACGACGTTCACTTTCGCCCCCGCGACGGGGTCGGCCTTGCAGAACGGCACCTGCAGGGCCGCGAGATGGATGACCGCGCAGGGGCGCAGCGCTTCGAGGACCCCGACGATCACCCCGGTCTCGGAGATGTCGCCGGTGCGCCACCGGATCTTTTCCAGGTCGCTTTCTGCGATGAGGAGGCGCGGCCGCCGCTTGTCCTCCGACAAGTCGAGCGCGCACGCCGGGACGCCGGCGCGCACCAGCAGCGCCAGGACCCAGCTGCCGATGCACCCGCCCGCGCCGGTGACCACGACGGGGCCGGGAAAGCTTGCGCGATCGATCGAAAAACGCTCTTCCATGGCTCTCCCCGGGGCGCCTCTTCCGCGAATCCACTTGACCGCCATAGTAGTCACGGCTTAACCTGCCCTCGCCCCCGAAATTTTCCCAAAAACGCGACACCCCGGCAAATCGAGCACTCGCATGGCATCGGTGACCCTCTCCGGGGTGCGCAAGAGCTTCGGCTCGACCGAGGTCGTTCACGGAGTGGACATCGGGGTCGAGGACGGCGAGTTCTGCGTGCTGGTGGGCCCTTCGGGTTGCGGCAAGTCGACGCTCTTGCGGATGATCGCGGGGCTCGAGGAAATTTCCGGCGGCCGGATCGCGATCGGCGAGCGCGTCGTCAACGGCGTCGCGCCGAAGGAGCGGGACATCGCGATGGTGTTCCAGAACTACGCGCTCTACCCGCACATGAGCGTGTACGACAACATGGCATTCAGCCTCATGCTCGCCGGCGAATCGCGCGAGCAGACGCGACTGCGGGTCGAGGAGGCGGCTCTCATCCTCGGGCTCGAAGATTACCTGCGGCGCTATCCGCGCCAGCTCTCCGGCGGCCAGCGCCAGCGCGTCGCGATGGGCCGCGCGATCGTGCGCAAGCCGCAGGTGTTCCTGTTCGACGAGCCGCTGTCCAACCTGGACGCCAAGCTGCGCGTCGCGATGCGCACCGAGATCAAGGCGCTGCATCAGAGATTGCGGACCACCTCGGTCTACGTCACCCACGACCAGATCGAGGCGATGACGATGGCCGACAAGATCGTGGTCATGAACGCGGGCCGCGTCGAGCAGATCGGCTCGCCGCTCGAGCTCTACGACGACCCTGCGAATCTCTTCGTCGCGGGTTTCATCGGCTCGCCCGCAATGAACTTCCTGCCCCAGAGGCGCAACGGCCGCGACGTGCTGGTCGGCGTGCGCCCCGAGCACCTGGACATCGCCGACGAAGGCCTGCACGCCGAAGTCGTCGTCGTCGAGCCGACCGGCGCCGACACGCAAATCTTCTGCAAGGTCGACGGCGTCGACGTCACCGCCGTGGTGCGCGAGCGGCACGCCTTCCGTCCGGGCGAGGCGGTGCGCTTGAAGCCTCGGCAGACTTTTCTTTTCGATCCGGCGAGCGGAACCAGGCTCGCATAAAACGTCACACCCAAAAGGAGGGGCCATGAGCAACATCAAGCGTCGCGATTTTCTGAAGATTTCCGCAGGGCTCGCCGCCGGCGCCGCGGGCGGCGTGCCGCTGCTCGCCCGGGCGCAGACTGCCTGGAAGCCCGAGAAGGGCGCGAAGCTGCGGGTGCTGCGCTGGAAGCGCTTCGTCGCCGGCGACGAGGAGCAGTACATGAAGAACGTCGCCGCGTTCACCAAGCGGACGGGCGTCGAGGTGCGCGTCGACAACGAAAGTTGGGAGGACGTGCGCCCCAAGGCCGCTGTGGCGGCGAACGTCGGCTCGGGACCGGACATCATCCTTTCGACCTTCGACGACGCCAACATCTACCCCGAGAAGCTGCTCGACGTGACCGACCTCGCCGAGTATCTCGGCAAGAAGTACGGCGGCTGGTACGACGTGTGCCGGCAGTATCTGCAGCCCGGCGGCAAGCGCTGGATCGGGCTGCCGCTCGGCTGCGCGGGCAACGCCTTCGTCTACCGCATCAGCCAGATGAAGGAGGCCGGATTCGACGCGTTCCCGAGGGACTTGCCGGGATTCATGAAGCTCGCCAAGGCGCTGAAGGCGAAGAACCACCCGCTCGGCCTCGCGCTCGGCAATGCGACCGGCGACGGCAACACCTGGACGCACTGGCTGCTGTGGTCCTTCGGCGGGAAGCTCGTCGACGAGAAGAACAACGTCGCGATCGACAGCCCGCAGACCCTGCAGGCCCTCGAGTACGCGAAAGAGCTCTATCAGACTTTTGTCCCGGGAACGCTCGCCTGGCTCGACCCGAACAACAACAAGGCGTTCCTCGACGACCAGATCAGCGTCACCGAGAACGGCATCTCGATCTATTACGCGGCCAAGAACTCGCAGGACCCGAAGATCAAGGCATTGGCGGCCGACATCGGCCACGCCAATCTGCCGGTCGGCCCCGTGGGCAGGCCGACCGAGCTGCATCTCTTCTTCAACCAGATGATCTTCAAGCACACCAAGTACCCGAACGCGGCGAAGGAGTTCCTGCGGTTCATGATGGAGAAGGAGCAGTACGAGCCCTGGCAGCAGGCTGCGATCGGCTACGTCACGCATCCGCTCCGGGCCTACGAGTCGAATCCCATCTGGACGGTCGATCCAAAACACACGCCCTATCGCGATTGCATGAAGATCATGCTGCCGAACAGCTACGGCGGCAAGCCCGGATACGCCTCGGCTCAGTGCATGGCCGACTTCATCATCGTCAACATGGTGGCAGAGGCCGCCTCGGGATCGACCACGCCGAAGGAAGCCGCGCAGAAGGCGCAAAAGCGCGCGGAACGGTACTACAAGATCTGATCGCGCCAAACGAGTGGCCTCCCCTCCCGAGGAGGAGGGCAGCTGTCCATGCGCCGCTTCCTCGACAACCGCAACGCACTCGGGCTGGCCTTCATGCTGCCCGCGGCGGTGCTGCTGCTCGTGTTCCTCACCTACCCGCTCGGCCTCGGGCTGTGGCTGGGCTTCACCGACGCCCGAATCGGGCGGCCGGGACAGTGGATCGGCGTTGAGAACTTCGAGTCCCTCTACGGCGATTCGCTCGCGCGGCTGTCGCTCTTCAACACGCTCTTCTACACGGTGATCGCGAGCGTGGTGAAGTTCGCACTCGGACTGTGGCTCGCGCTCCTCCTCAACCGCCACCTGCCCTTCAAGGCCTTCGTGCGCGCGATCGTCCTCCTGCCCTTCATCGTGCCGACCGCGCTTTCGGCGATCGCCTTCTGGTGGATCTACGACGCGCAGTTCTCTGTAGTATCGTGGCTTCTCGCGAAGTTGGGGCTCATCGACACCTACATCGATTTCCTCGGCGCGCCGTGGGCGGCGCGCTTCTCGACCATCGCCGCGAACATCTGGCGCGGCGTGCCCTTCGTCGCGATCTGCCTCCTCGCGGGGCTGCAGACGATCTCGCCCACGCTGTACGAGGCGGCGGCCCTGGACGGCGCGAGCGAGTGGCAGAAGTTCCGCCACGTGACGCTGCCGATGCTCACGCCGATCATCGCCGTGGTGATGACCTTCAGCGTGCTCTTCACCTTCACCGACTTCCAGCTGATCTACGTGCTCACGCGCGGCGGCCCCTTGAACGCCACGCACCTGATGGCGACGCTCTCCTTCCAGCGCGCGATCCCCGGGGGCAACCTGGGCGAGGGCGCGGCGCTCGCCACGGCGATGGTGCCATTCTTGCTGGCCGCCATACTGTTCTCGTACTTCGGGCTCCAGCGCAGGGCGTGGCAGCAGGGAGGGGGAGACAAGTAAATGGCCGCCGAAGACACCCGGGGCATGGAATACCTCGAGTCGCTGCCGCGGCGCTGGGTGACGCTGTATCTGCCTCTGCTCTGTTTCCTCGTCATCCTGCTCTTCCCGTTCTACTGGATGGCGATGACCTCGTTCAAGCCGGACGCGGAGCTGATGAGCCGCGAGGCCAATCCCTTCTGGATCCACAACCCGACCTTCGCCCATTTCGACAAGCTGCTGTTCCAGACCTCCTATCCCGAGTGGATGTGGAACACCCTCATCGTCTCGGTCGTCGCGACGTTCGCCTCGCTCGCGGCGAGCGTGTTCGCCGCGTACGCGATCGAGCGCCTGCGCTTCCGCGGGGCGAAAGGCACCGGCATGGCGATCTTCCTCGCGTACCTCGTGCCGCCCTCGATCCTGTTCATCCCGCTCGCGACCGTCGTCTTCCAGATGGGACTGTTCGACACGCGCTGGGCGCTGATCCTCACCTACCCCACGTTTCTCATCCCGTTCTGCACCTGGCTCCTGATGGGCTACTTCCGCACCATTCCGTACGAGCTCGAGGAATGCGCCCTGATCGACGGCGCGACGCGCTGGCAGATCCTCACGAAGATCATCCTGCCGCTCGCGGTGCCCGGGCTGATTTCCGCAGGGATCTTCGCGTTCACGCTTTCGTGGAACGAGTTCATCTACGCGCTCACCTTCGTGTCATCGTCGGAGGTGAAGACCGTTCCGGTGGGCGTGGTCACCGAGCTGGTCGAGGGCGACGTCTATCACTGGGGCGCGCTGATGGCGGGCGCTCTGCTCGGCTCGCTGCCCGTGGCGATTCTCTATTCGTTCTTCGTCGAGTATTACGTCTCGGGCATGACGGGAGCGGTGAAAGAGTGAACCAACTCGATTTCAAGGGACGCACCGCCGTCGTCACCGGAGGCTTGCAGGGGATCGGCGCTGCGATCGTCAAGCGCCTCGAAGGTTCCGGCGCAACCGTCAGGGTGTGGGATATCGCCGCGAAGAAGGACCCGGTCGACGCTTCGGATGAGGTCGCGGTCGAGCGCGCGACGGCAAAGGCGCTCGCCGAGCTCGGCAGGATCGACGTCCTCGTCAACAACGCCGGAATCGCGGGCCTCAACGCCGCCACGGCCGAGTACCCCGTCGAGGAATGGGAGCGCGTGCTGAGAGTCAATCTCACCAGCCAGTTCCTGTGCTGCCGCGCGCTCGCCCCGCACATGGTGAAGCGCAAGTACGGGCGCATCGTCAACATCGCCTCGATCGCCGGGAAGGAGGGCAACCCGAACGCGGTCGCCTACAGCGCGTCCAAGGCGGGGGTCATCGCGCTCACCAAATCGCTCGGGAAAGAGCTCGCGCGGACCGGCGTCCTCGTCAACTGCGTCACCCCCGCCGCGGCGAAGACCGCGATTTTCGACCAGATGACCCAGCAGCACATCGACTATATGCTCTCCAAAATCCCGATGAACCGCTTCGTGACGGTGGAAGAGATCGCCTCGCTCGTATGCTGGCTCGCCTCCGAGGACTGTTCGTTTTCGACGAGCGGGGTATTCGATATCTCGGGCGGGCGGGCGACCTACTGACATGGCGAAGAAAAAAACGGAATTGCGCTCGGTGCAGTGGTTCGGGCGGCAGGACATCTACGGCTTCATCTACCGCGGCTGGGTGAAGAACCGCGGGGTGCCGCAGGACCAGTTCGACGGGCGCCCCGTGATCGGCATCTGCAACACCTGGTCGGAGCTCACGCCCTGCAACACGCACTTCCGCACCCTCGCCGAGCACGTGCGCAACGGCGTCCTCGAGGCGGGCGGGTTCCCGATGGAATTCCCGGTGATGTCGCTCGGTGAAACGCTGCTGCGCCCGACCTCGATGCTCTACCGCAACCTCGCGAGCATGGACGTCGAGGAGTCGATCCGCGCCAATCCGCTCGACGGCGTGGTGCTCCTCATGGGCTGCGACAAGACCACCCCGGCGCTCCTGATGGGCGCCGCGAGCGTCGATATTCCCGCGATCGGCGTGTCCGGCGGCCCGATGCTCTCGGGCAAGTACCGCGGCACCGACATCGGCTCGGGCACCAACGTCTGGTCGATGTCGGAGGACCTGCGCGCCGGAAAGATCACGCTCTCGGAGTTCCACGAGGCCGAGTCCTGCATGAACCGCTCGCACGGCCATTGCATGACCATGGGCACGGCCTCCACGATGGCCTCGATGGTGGAAGCGCTCGGCGTCGGCATGCCCGGCAACGCGGCGATCCCGGCGGTGGATGCGCGCCGCTACGTGCTCGCCCGCGGCGCGGGCCGGCGCATCGTCGAGCTGGTGAAGGAGAACGTGACGCTTTCGAGGATCCTAACGCGCCATGCCTTCGAGAACGCGATCCGGGTGAACGCCGCGATCGGCGGCTCGACCAACGCCGTGATCCACCTCATCGCGATCGCGCGGCGCATCGGCGTCGAGCTGGGGCTCGAGGACTTCGACCGCATCGGGCGCGGCGTGCACTGCCTGGTTAACCTCATGCCCTCGGGCGAGTATCTGATGGAGGATTTCTACTACGCGGGAGGGCTGCCCGCGGTGATCCGCGAGCTCGGCGAAAACGGGCTCCTGCACAAGGACGCGCTCACCGTGAACGGCAAGAGCCTCTGGGAAAGCAACAAGGGCGCCCCCTGCTGGAACCGCGACGTGATCTTCCCGTTCAGGAAGCCCTTCAAGAAGAACTCAGGCATCGCGGTGCTGCGCGGCAACCTCTGCCCGGACGGCGCGATCATCAAGCCTTCGGCGGCGACGCCGAAGCTGATGAAACACAGGGGCCGCGCGGTCGTTTTCGAGAACATAGAGGACTTCCACAGGCGCATCGACGACCCGAAGCTCGCCATAGACAAGAACTGCGTGATGGTCCTGAAGAACTGCGGTCCGAAGGGCTACCCGGGAATGGCCGAAGTCGGCAACATGCCGTTGCCGCCCAAGCTCCTGAAAAAAGGCGTCACGGACATGGTTCGCGTTTCGGATGCGCGCATGAGCGGCACGGCCTACGGAACGGTGGTGCTGCACGTCGCGCCCGAGGCCGCGGCGGGCGGCGCGCTCGCGCTCGTCGAGAACGGCGACGAGATCGAGCTCGACGTCGCGAAGCGCAGGCTGCAGCTGCTCGTACCGGACGATGAGCTCGCGCAAAGGCGCGGGAAATGGAAGGAGCCCGAGCCGCCGCTCGCGCGCGGCTACTGGCGCCTGTATTTCGATCACGTGCTGCAGGCGAACGAAGGGGCGGACCTCGATTTCCTCGCCGGCAAGAGCGGCGACTTCGTGCCGCGCGACAACCACTAGCGCCTGAGCGCTAGAACCCGTACAGCTCGGCGGGGTTGTCCACCAGGATCCTGCGGCGAACGGCTTCGTCGGGCGCCCACTCGAGCAAGAGGTCGAGCAGGTTGGCGTCGTCCGGGAAGGCATCCTTCGCCGCGGTCGGATGCGGCCAGTTGCTCGCCCAGAGCATGCGCTCCGGCGCCGCCTTTACCAGCGCTTTCGCGAGAATACCGACGTCCTCGTACCGCGGCGGCCCGCTCTTCGATACCTCGTATGCGGCGGAGAGCTTCACCCAGCAGCGGCCCGTGCCGACGAGCCTGAGCAGCGACTTGAACGAGGGATGCTGCGGCGGCACCGGCTCGAGGAACTTGCCGACGTGGTCGATGATGAAGCGCCCCGGGAGGCGCAGGATCTGCGCTTCGTGCTCGGGGAGAGTGCGGCCGTCGAGCTGCACCACCGCGTGCCAGCCGAATGCATGCACGCGCGCGGCGAGCCCGTCCATCACGTCCCAGCCGAGCGCGCCCCCGGGGAGCGTCATGAAGCGGATTCCGCGGATGCCGCCGCGGGTGAGCGCCTCGAGCTGCGCGACGCTGACGGAGGGTCTCACCACGCCCACGCCCTTCGCGCCCGCGCCGAGCTGCGCGATCGTATCCAGCGTACAGCGGTTGTCGTCCTGGTAGGCGTTCGGCTGCACGACGACCACTCGCGACACGCCGAGCCGCGCCTGCGTCCGCCTATACGCCTCGACCGGAAAGTCCCCGGGCGGCTTCGGCCCGCCCGGCGCCTGCGGAAAGCGCGGATCGTAGACGTGCATGTGCGTGTCGCAGGAGTGCGGAGGCGCCTTGAGGCGCGGACGCGTGGCTGCGCTCATTTGCGCTTCCTTTTCTTCTTCGCGGCGCGCGCCTTCGGGCCCTGCGCCTTCACCGGCGCCCGCGTGGGATCACCGCCCTCTTCGGCGAGGACGAAAGGTCCACCCTGGTAGATCTCGGTGCGCGGGTCCGCACCGGGCTTCTCGTTCCTGAGGATCTCCTCCGCGTAGGGCTCGCTGTCGTCCTGGGGACGGTATCCGAGCCGCTCGGCGTTCGAGTTGTCGTACCAGCGGCGCCTGTTGCCGGAGATCCCGTACACGATCTCGAAGCGGATGCCGGGGCGATCGATCGCGAGCGACACGAGCTGCGCGAGATCGCGCGGCGACAGCCAGATCGAGAGCCGCCTCTCGTCCATCGGCCGCGGATTGACGTTGCCGATGCGCATGCAGACCACCTCCATTCCGTACTTGTCGGCGTAGAGGCTGCCGAGCGCCTCGCCGAACGCCTTCGACACTCCGTAGCGGCTGTCCGGCCTCGGGGCGGCGCGGTGATCGATGGTTTCGTCGCGGCGGTAGAAGCCGACGGCGTGGTTGCTGGTCGCGAACACGATGCGGCGCGCGCCGTTCCGCCGCGCCGCCTCGAACGCGTTGTAGGTGCCGATGATGTTCGCGCGCAGGATCACCTCCCACGCGCCTTCGACGGAGAACCCGCCCAGGTGGACGACCGCGTCGACGCCTTTGGTCGCGCGCAGCATGTCGCGCAGGTTCGCGCAGTCGCCCGGGATGAATTCCTCGCCCTCGGCGAGGTTCCCGATCGGGCGGATGTCGGACAGGCGCAGCGCGTAGCGCCCCGCGAGCTCGCGGCGCAGATGGCTGCCGACGTCGCCGGCGGCGCCGGTGATGAGGATTTTTTTCACGCTTCTCTCCTTGGAGACGTCTTTGCGAGACGCGCGAGCCGCGTCGCGTGCTGCGCGTTCACCGCGCCTTTGGGCGCGCGGCCCTGCACGATCTCGGCGACCTGCGCGACCGTCTCGAACGCCTGGTGCTCGATCGCCTGCAAGGTGAGCCCGCCGAGGTGCGGCGTGGCGATGACGTCGGAACGGGCCGCGATGGCGGGATTGGGCATCTGCACGTCCGCGCGGCCGACGTCGAGCGCGCAGCCGGCCAGGCGGCCGGAATCCAGCGCGCGCGAGAGCGCCGCCTCGTCCACGAGGTTGCCGCGCGAGACGTTGACGAAGAAAGCGCCGCGCTTCATGCCCGCGAACGCCGCGTCGTTCATCAGGTTCTCCGTCTCCGGCGTCGCGGTCGCCAGGCACACCACGTAATCCGCCGCCGCCAGCAGCCCGGGCTGGTCCATCTGCTCGATCCCCTCTCCCGCAGGCACGCGTACGTGAGGATCGGCCGCGAGCACCCGCATGCCGAGCGCTGCGCCCAGCGCGGCGAGGCGCCTGCCGATGGCGCCGTAGCCGATGACCCCGAGCGTGCTGCCGGAGAGCTGGCGGCCCATTTCCGGCCTGGGCACGCGCCCCGCATGATAGTCGGCGGCCGAGCGGGAGACGCCGCGCGACAGGTCGACGAGGAGCCCGAGCACCAGCTCGGTGACCGCCGCAACGAAGCCCGGGCTCGCCCGCGTGACGAGCACCCCCGCGCGGCTCGCGGCCGCGACGTCGATCGTGCGGATGTCCACCGCGCAGCGCAGAAACGCGACGAGCTGCACGCTCCTTTCGAAAACGAGCGCATCCCCGGGGGTTTTGAAGTCCGATACGACGATTTCGCAGCCTTGCGCCGCGGCGACGAGCGCTTCGCCCGCGAGTGGATGCTCGCCCCGGTGCCGCTGGACCTCGCCGAGCTCGCGCAGGCGCGCCAGAGCCCGCTCACCATAGTAGTTGCGGAACATCTCCGGCGTGTGCGTGAGGAGGATCCTGGCCATGCGGCGCTTCTATTGGAGCTTCATGGCGATGCGAGAAGATAGGGATCGTCGCGAAGAGTCGATGTATGATGACATGTTAGCAGCCGCCGGAAAAAGTGCCGTGAGCGGTTCGAGAACAGCCACACAAAAGGAGAACTTCCGATGAAACGGCGTGACGTGATCCAAGCCGGTGCCGCCGCAGCGCTCGCCGCGGCTGCGCCGCTGCGCAGCGTTTTTGCCCAGCAGAAAACCGTGTGGAAGGCGGCCGACGTGCATCCGCTCGGCTATCCGACGGTCGAGGCCGTGGTACGCATGGGCAGGAAGATCGAGACGGCGACCAGCGGCCGCATCTCGCTGCAGATGTATCCCCTGATGCAGCTCGGAGGCGAGAAGGAGATGATCGAGCAGGCGCAGCTCGGTGCCCTGCAGCTCGCGCGCATCTCGGTCGGCCCCATGGGGCCGGTGGTGGACGAGCTCAATGTCTTCAACCTGCCTTTCATCTTCCGCGACGAGGGACACATGCGAAAGGTGATCGACGGGCCGATCGGCGGCGAGCTGCTCGCGCGCATCAGCACCAATCCCAACACGCGCCTGGTCGCGCTGTGCTGGATGGACGCCGGCACGCGCAACGTCTACTCCAACAAGCCGATCAAGGCGCCCGCGGACCTGAAGGGCATGAAGATCCGCATGATGGGCAATCCGATCTTCGTCGAGACCATGAATGCCATGGGCGGCAACGGCGTCGCGATGGGCTTCGACCAGCTCTTCTCGGCTCTTCAGACGGGCGTGGTTGACGGGGCGGAGAACAATCCGCCGACCTTGCTCGCGCAGAATCACAACCAGGTGAGCAAGGTCTACAGCCTGACCGGCCACCTGATCATCCCCGAGATCCTGGTGTTCTCCAAGCGCACCTGGGACACGCTCTCCAAGGCGGACCAGGACCTGCTCAGGAAGGTCGCGCGCGAGGCCCAGACGGAGGAACGGGGCTTGTGGGACAAGATGGTCGCGGAATCCACGCAGAAGCTCAAGGCAGCCGGCATGCAGTTCGTCGAGACCGACAAGAAGGCGTTCTACGACGCCACCCGGCCGATCCGCGAGAAGTACGGCTCGAAGCACGTCGCGCTGATAAAGAGAATCGAAGACACGAGATAAGGACAGGGCGCGGGCTGCGTTCGTGCCTTTGTCCGCTTGCAGAAGGATAACGGGGGAACCGTGAGGTTCCCCCGTTCGTCATGAGAGCACGCTACACGCAGGCGATGGAGAGGCTGTACCTCGCTTGCGTCGGGATTTCCGGGCTCGCCCTGGTCGTGATCACGCTGATCATCCCCTACGGCGTGTTCATGCGCTACGCGATGAATTCGGCGGCGAGCTGGCCCGAGCCCCTCGCCGTGCTGTTGATGGTGGTGTTCTCGTTCGTCGGCGGCGCCGCGGTATACCGCGCCAACCTGCACATGGCGGTGGTGGCGCTTCTCGAAGCGGTGAACAAACAAACCCGCAAGGCGCTGCTGGCGCTGGTCGACTTGTGCATGCTGGCCACCGCCTTGTTCATGCTCGGCTACGGCGCCCATCTCGTGGTCGTGACCTGGCACCAGGTCATCGCCGAGTTTCCCGGTCTGTCTGTCGGCATCACCTACCTGCCGATCCCCGTCGGAGGCCTGATAACGGTGTTCTTCATCGTCGAGCGCGTCTGGTGCGGCGAACCCCCGCGGACTTCGATCATGTACAGCGACCAGCCGCAGGACCTGGAGTAGCGCGTGGACATCCTCATCCTGCTCGCAGTTTTCACCGTTCTGTGTGCGATCGGGGTCCCGATCGCGTACTCGCTCGGCCTCTCGGCACTCGTCGCCGCGCTGTGGATCGACATCCCGCTCGAGGCGGTCATGCTCAAGATCTCCGACGGCGTGGACAATTTTTCGCTGCTCGCCATCCCCTTCTTCGTGCTCGCCGGGGCGATCATGGCAGAAGGCGGCATGGCGCGGCGCCTGGTGAACCTCGCGCGCGTGTTCGTCGGCTGGATCCGCGGGGGCCTCGCGCTCGTCAACATCGTCGCCTCGACCCTGTTCGGCTGCATCTCGGGCTCGTCGGTGGCCGACACCGCCTCCATCGGCTCGGTGATGATTCCCGAGATGATCAAGCGCGGCTACCCGCGCGTGTTCGCGACCAACATCACCATCTGCGGCTCGGTGCAGGCGATCGTGCTCCCGCCCTCGCACAATTCCGTCATTTACTCGATCGCGGCGGGCGGCACGATCTCGATCGCGCATCTGTTCATGGCCGGAATCTTCCCGGGCATCCTGTTCGGCCTGTGCCTCGTCGTACTGGTGCTCGTGACCGCCAAGAAGCGCAACTTCCCCCGGGGCGAGCCGATCTCGCTGCGCGATTCGCTGAAGATCGCGCTCGATTCGATCTGGGGCCTGGTCACCATCGTCATCATCCTCGGAGGCATCCTCTCGGGCATTTTCACGGCGACCGAATCGGCGGCCGTGGCCTGCATCTACGCGTTCCTCGTGACGATGTTCGTGTACCGCGACTGCAAATGGAACCAGCTTCCGCACCTCATTCACCGGACGGTCAAGACGGTGGCGATGGTGATGATGCTGATCGGCTTCTCCGTGGCGTTCGGCTACCTCATGGCGCTGATGCAGCTCCCCGCCAAGGCGACGGCGTTCTTCCTCACGCTGACCGACAACAAGTACGTGATGCTGCTGCTCATCAACATCCTGCTGCTCGCGCTCGGCACTTTCATGGACCTTGCGCCGATGCTGCTCATCTGCACGCCGATCCTGTTGCCGATGATGATCAAGCTGGGCGTCGACCCCGTCCACTTCGGAATGGTCATGCTGATCAACCTCGGGATCGGCCTCATCACCCCGCCGGTGGGGCCGACGCTGTTCGTCGGCTGCGCCATCGGCAAGGTGACGATCGAGCAGGTCTCGAAGGAGCTGTGGCCCTTCTACGGCGCGATGTGCATGGCGCTGCTGATCATCACCTACGTTCCGGCGATCTCTCTCTGGCTGCCCAGCCTGCTCAAACTTTGATACGCTCGCTGCACCACCCGGCAAAGGAGGAACCCATGTCCGTCCCTCGCAAGCTGTCCGTTCTCGCGGCACTCGTCCTTGTCCTCGCCGCGCCGTCCGCTGCGCTCGGCCAGCAGAAGCTCAAGTTCGCGCACGTGTACGAGACCTCCGAGCCCTATCACACCTGGGCGCTGTGGGCGGCGGGCGAGATCGC
>CAYQVE010000041.1:0-17113 GCA_964420785.1 uncultured Enterobacteriaceae bacterium
GTGCTGCCGCCGGGGCCGGGCAGCCACCGGACTCGAGCGCGCGCGATGGGGGGCCGGGCGTATTCGGGCGGAATGCCGCTTCATCAGTAATTCGCCACCATGGCGTCGAGCTCCGCAAGCGTGGTTCCCCCGGGCCCCGTCGCGCGCACGCGCACGCACTTGTAGTTGGCGTCCCCCGCTCTGCAGGTATTCGCGGCGCCGAACCCGCATGTCCCCGCGCCCGTGTAGAAACACGGCGCGACAACCGCGTACGTCGTCGGAGTGAGGCAGGCCTCCTGCGCCCCGGCGGGGGCCGCGCAGGGATCGAACGTCGCGCCGGTAAACCCCGCAAAACCGAGACGGCTTCTCTGCGCGAGGATGAGTTCCATCCGCCCTTGAGCGAGCTGCAGGCCCTGATGCATCTCCCTCGGCACGGGAGCGGTGCGGACCGCGCCGGACATGCCGGCCACGAGCCCGACCACCACCACCGCCGTGATCACGATGAAGACGATCACCTCGATCAGGCTGACACCGGCACAGCCTCGCGGGAGGACGACGCGGACCTGCCGGGCGCGGCGCGCGACGGTGCTCACTGGACGGTCGTCATTCCGGTCACGGGACTGACGACTACCGTGCGCGGCCCGCCGGTCGCGCTCAGGGTGATGGTGGCGTTGCTCGCGGGGGCCGCTAGGCTCGCGGGTTGCCCCTTGGTGTCGAATTCAAGATAGCTGCCGGTCAGGTTCGCGGTCGACACGGCGGTGCCGCTCAGGACGATTGCGGCTGACGAGCCGGTTGCAGGGTGGCTGACCGCGACCGTGCACGGCGTCGCGTAGCTGTTGCCGTTGTTCCGATATTGGTATCCCGTGGCCGTGAAGAAAACGCAATAGCGCCCCTGGCTGCCGAGCGCCGCACCGCGCGTCATGGAGAGCGTCTGTGCGTAGCGGATATCGGTGGCGACTTGTTCCGCCTGGCCGGACAGTTCGAGGGTGTTTTGCGACGAGCGGGGCAACGCAACAAACGCGAGGATGGCGATCAGCAGCAGCACCACGACAAGCTCGACCAGCGTAAACCCGCGGTTCACAGACTTAGCTTGCGCCACCTGAATCAGCTCCAAGTACGAAAATCAAGCAATCCGGCTGTTTCGGCAGACTAGACCGGTGCGCCACCGATACAAAGTACGTGAAAACAAAAAGGCGGGCGCCTCGCGGCTGCCCGCCTCTGCTGCATCTCAGGGTTCTGTCAGCTCGCCGCGGCGATCAGCAACCCGTCACCGTCGAGGCGGAGATCACCGGCGGGTTGGGCGACACCGCGGCGGTGTAGGTGAACTGGCAGCCCGCCAGCGTGGACGCCGCCGTGACCTGAAAGGTCACGACGGTAGCGGCGGCCGCAGAAGTAAATACACCGGGATCCGTTCGAAGGGTGGCGATAATCCCCGCCGCGTCGCCCGTGGGATACCTGTTCGTCATCGTGATGGCAACGCCCTCGACGGTGACCGACGAGCCCGCGGCCAGGTTCGACGCGAGCTGCAGCGCATTCGTCAGGGTCGCAGCAGAGCTCGCCGCTGCCCGCAATCCGTTCAGGGACGCAGCACGGGCCTGCGATGTGACGTCGATGAACTTAGGCGCGGCGATGGCCGCGAGAATGCCGAGAATCAGGATCACCACGATCAGCTCGATCAGGGTAAAGCCACGCGCTTGTTTCCTCATTTTGGTTTCCCTCGCTAATTGAATAACTTACAGATTCAACTTAACGCTCAATCCATTATACATACTTTGCGGGGGCTTTCCACCGGCAAATGAATCCGGGGTTGAGGCTGTGCGCAAATTCCCGTCAGGGTTCTGTCAGCTCGCCGCGGCGATCAGCAACCCGTCACCGTCGAGGCGGAGATCACCGGCGGGTTGGGCGACACCGCGGCGGTGTAGGTGAACTGGCAGCCCGCCAGCGTGGACGCCGCCGTGACCTGAAAGGTCACGACGGTAGCGGCGGCCGCAGAAGTAAATACACCGGGATCCGTTCGAAGGGTGGCGATAATCCCCGCCGCGTCGCCCGTGGGATACCTGTTCGTCATCGTGATGGCAACGCCCTCGACGGTGACCGACGAGCCCGCGGCCAGGTTCGACGCGAGCTGCAGCGCATTCGTCAGGGTCGCAGCAGAGCTCGCCGCTGCCCGCAATCCGTTCAGGGACGCAGCACGGGCCTGCGATGTGACGTCGATGAACTTAGGCGCGGCGATGGCCGCGAGAATGCCGAGAATCAGGATCACCACGATCAGCTCGATCAAAGTGAAGCCGTCGGATTGTTGAGTCACTTTGTTTCCTCCAAGAATTTTGAGATCTTATGATTTCAGTCTGAGACTCTATAGCCAACTCCCTCGAACCGGTTGAAATCACCGAGTAAAGGCAATTCTCACACCTACTGCGTGTAAAACCAAGTATAGGGCATCACCGGCTCGACTCGCATTCCCGTCATTCGCTTGCGCTCGGCATCCGATTCCGCCGGCTCGTCAAGCCGCACCCGAAATCGAAGCCGCTTGCTTCCGTCCGCCAGGCGCTCAAGGTGCGCGTCGAGATCGGGAACGTACACCAGTTCCTTCCGGGTCGCATCAAAATACCAGCTCCCTCGCGGCACATCGGGTTGCGGCGCGCGGAACTCGCCGCGGTAGCCCGGCGGCGGCTCCATCAGCCACTCGACCGGATTGGCACGCGCAAGCGATCCGATATTTCCTCCTTCCCCCCGCAGGAGCATGGCCGCGACCCGTAACTGCAGCGCGCTTTTCACGACGGCGACGGTATATTCCATGGCCGCCTTTTCGGCGGCCTCCTGGTAAAAGCGCAGCCGCTCGAACAGAAGCGTGGCGCACAGCGCGATGATGCATACGACAATGATCAGCTCGATCAGGGTGAGTCCCGAGGCGGCGCGCGGCCGCGCACGAGTCCCTGAATCGAGCACCAGACCTTTAGCGTTTCCCGCTCGCAAAAGCAGCTTGCCCCAGGTCCCACATGGGGAGGAATACGCCCAGCGCGAGTATCAGCACCAGCACGCCGAGCAGCACGATCAGGATGGGCTCGATCTGCGACGACAGCGTCTTCAGCTCGTATTCGACTTCCCGCTGATACATTTCGGCCACTTCGCGCAGCAGATCGTCCAGCTCTCCTGCTTCCTCACCCACCGAGATCATCTGCAGCACCACGGGGGTGAACACTCCGGTGGTCACCGCGGTCCGCAGCAGGCTTTCGCCGCGTTCGACCCCGTCGCGGATTTGCCCGATTCGCTGCCCCACGTACGCGTTGTCCACGACCTGCTCCACCACCGACAGGGCCTGCACGATGGGCACGCCGCTCTTCAGAGCGATCGACAGCGAGCGCGCAAACCGGGCCAGCGTCGCCTTGAGGACGATTTTGCCCGCGATCGGTATGCGAAACTTCATCCGGTCCCAACTGTAGCGGCCCGCGGGAGTGCCGACCCATACGCGGAACATTACATAGGCGCCGGCGACAACACCCAGCAGCGCCGGCCAATAACTCACCATGAAATCCGAAAAGCCGAGCAGCGCCCGCGTGATCAGCGGCAATTCGGCCCTGAAGGACGCAAAAATCCGGGCAAAAGCGGGAATGACGAAAATATTGACGATGACGACGGCAGCGCCCATCACGGCGATGACGAAAATCGGATAGCGCAGAGCCTGGGCGACCTGGTTCTTGATCTCCCTTTCGAACTCGAGGTGGTTGAAGAGCTTGAGGAAGACCTCCTCGAGCGCGCCGGTCAGCTCGCCCACGCGCACCATGCTGATGTAGAACGGCCCGAAGGCCTTGGGGTGTCTGCGCATCGCGGTCGAGAGGTCCCTGCCGCTGTCCAGGCTCGTGCGCAGGTCCTGCAGCATGCTCGCAAATCCGACTCGGGCCGCGGATTCCTGCAACGCGGCCAGGGATTTGAGTATGGGAACCCCGGCCTTGAGGAGCGTGTACATCTGCCGGCTGAAAAGCACCAGGTCCTCGAGCGTCACCTTCTCCGTGCTGAGCCAACGCAGCCATCCTTCTCCGGCGAGCGCCTTCGGGCCGGACGTGGCACTGATGTCTATCGGGGATACACCACTGGTGAGGAGCTGATCAGCGACCGCTCCCGAATCGGAGTTCTCGAGCACGCCGCGCACCAGTTCTCCTCTTGCGTTGCGACCGGTGTATGCAAAGAACGGCACGCGCCCGCTCAGTCTTCGAGCTGCGCGGTGACGCGCATGGCTTCGGCAACCGTGGTTTTTCCCGCAAGCGCAAGCTGGGCCGCGCTATCCCTCAAGAGGTGGCCCGCCATCCGCCGCTCGGCTGCCGCGATGAAGCGGCCGGGGTCGTCCGAGTTGGCGAGGGCCGCGAGTTCGTTGTCCATTTCGAGCATTTCGTAGATCCCGGTTCGCCCCGCGTAGCCGCTGCCGTTGCAGTGCTGGCAGCCGCTCCCGGCCATGATCCGGCCGGAGGCCGGGTCGCAGCCGACGGTGCGCAGCCACTGGACTTCCTGCGGGTCGGGTTGGTGCGGCTTTCGGCAGGATTCGCAGTTGACGCGCAGCAGCCGCTGCGCCACGACGGCCTGGAGCGAATACGCGACCATGTAACGCGGCACGCCCATGTCGACCAGGCGCAACGGAGCGCTCGCCGCGTCGCGAGTGTGCAGCGTCGACAGCACCATGTGGCCCGTGATTGCGGCGCGCAGCCCGATCTGCGCCGTCTCGACATCGCGCATTTCCCCGATCAGGATCACGTCCGGATCCTGGCGCAGAGCCGAGCGCAGCACGCGGCTGAAGGTCAGCTCGATCTTCTCGTTGACCTGGACCTGGTTGACGCCGTCGAGACGGTATTCAACCGGATCCTCCACGGTGATGATCTTGCAGTCCGGCTTGTTCAGTTCGTTCAGCGCCGCGTACAAGGTGGTTGTCTTTCCGCTGCCGGTGGGCCCGGTGACGAGCACCATGCCCGTGTAACGATGGATCGCGCCGCTGAAGCGCTGGAGCAATTCCGGCGACATGCCGAGATCGGCCAGTTGATGCACGCCCCCTGCGCGGTGGAGCAGGCGCATGACGACTGTTTCGCCGTACTGCGTCGGCATGGAGGAGATGCGCACGTCTATCGGATGGTCCCTGACCTTGACGTTGAAGCGGCCGTCCTGAGGCAGGCGCCGCTCGGATATATCGAGCCCCGACATCAGCTTGAGGCGCTGGGCTACGGCCGAGGATATCTTGGCGCCGGTCTCGGTCTGCGGTTGCAAGAGGCCGTCGATCCGGAAGCGGATGTGCAGTCCCTTCTCGTGCGGTTCGATGTGAATATCGGATGCGCGTGCCTGGACCGCGTCCTCGAACATCGTCTGAAGCAGCTTGACGACCGGGGCATCCTCGGCTCCGAGGGTGAGGGCTCCGAAGTCCACGACATCGCCCAGATCCTCGCCCAGCTCCCTGGCGAGCGAACTGATCTGGTCGGTGCGCCTGTAGATGCGATCGATGGTCTGCAGCAGAGTCGTTTCGGACACCACCGCGATGTTGACTTCCTTGCGCGTAAGCCGCGAGATCTCGTCGAATGCGAACAAGTCCGTGGGATCGACCATCGCAACCAGCACCATGTCGTCCTGCTCTTCGAGCAAGAGCGCGCGGAAGCGCCGTGCCTGGGCTTCCGGCAGTTTGCGGGTCACTGCGGAATTGAAGTTGTAGTATTTCAGGTTGATGAACGGAACGCTGAGCTGGCGGGCGAGTGCCTCGCCGATCTGGTCTTCCGAAAGGTACCCGCTTTCGATCAGCACCTTTCCCAGCTTTCGGCCCGAGCGGCCCTGATCTTCCAGGGCCGCCTTGAGCTGTTCTTGCGAGATGAGCTTCTGTTGCAGGAGGAGATCGCCGAGCCGGATCCGCTCGGGACGTTTGTGTCTGATTGCCTCGGCCACGTTCCTTCGCTCCCGTCACCGTCAGGGCGACTTCAGGTTGTCGTCGCGGGCAACGTTACCGCGTTCCCGGCAACTGCGCAAACGTTTCTCAGGACCGGCCGTTGCCGAGTCGGGCGCGCGCCAGGTCCAGTAATCCTGAAAATCGGGCGGGCCGGTCGCCCGCCAGCTTCTCAAGCGTCGGCAGCCATTCCCGGGTCCACCGCGGATACACCGTCGTCGCCGCCCGCAGGGTGCGGGCGGCATCGGCGTCGCGCCCGGAGAGCGCGAGCAGCGCGACTTGCCGCAAAACCACCGAGGGCATCGGGTAGGCGCGCATCACCTGCGTATTGAGAGCGAGTTTGTCGCCGAGGTCCTCCTCGTCGATCGCGATCCCCTCGCTAGCGATCCGCTCGAAATACGGGGCGAAGAGCGAGCCCTCGCGCAACTTCATGAGATCTTCCAAATCGCCGCTGCCGGGAGTACCGCCGCGGGCGAGCTTCGTCTCGACGGCCAGATACCAACGCTCGAATGAACCGTAGTCGGACCACACTCCGCGCGCCGTCCAACCCCCGGCCAAAACGACGACGAGGACCAGCGCTCGTCGCAGGCGGGTCGGTGCGACGGCTGCGCCCCCGGGGGACGCCGCGCCGAAGAGCAGCGCGAACATCCCCAGAAAATTGGCGTGCCAAAGCGGAAATTCGACCATGCTGTGCAATCCGATGACGGCGAGGACGCCGATCATCCAGCATCGGTCCGGGGTCAGACTGCGCCACGGCATCCGCCAAAACCAGGAGACCAGGGGAATCGCGACGCACGACAGGCCCAGGATCCCGGTCTCGGCGAGCAGCTGCAGGAACAGGTTATGGCTGTGACGGTCCAGACCCGGAGGCAAAGCGCCCGCCAACCCGGCCGACAACTCAAACGCGCGCCAGGCATACTCGCCGAACCCGACGCCGAGAAGGGGGCTCGAAACGAACATCAGCCACGCATACAGGAAAAGCTGGAACCGTATCGGTCGTTCTCCCGCGCCCCCGATCTCCAGGTAGCGGATCAGGCGCTCCCCGGAGGAACTCGGCCTGCCTTCGGGCCCGACGAAGATCCCCGTGTACAGATTCAGGATCTGAACCAGCAGAAACACCGCCAGCGCAAAGCACGCTAACTTGAGGATTCGCTTCGCCTCTCGCGGATGACCGCCGAGGCCAAGAAGCGGAACCAGGGCGAGCGCGATGGCGAAATAACCCCAGGAGGCGCGCGAGCCGGACAGCGCCATGCCCGCCCCCAGAGGGAGCGCGATCAACAGCGCGGGAAGGAGGCCCAGCGCATTCCGCGCATGGAGAAAAGCGACCGAAATCACCGCGCAGCCGAGGTAATCCGCGAAATTGTTGGGCTGGTTCACCGTGCCGAACATCGCGTTGAGCGGTTGTACCGCTACGTAAGCGCCGGCGGCCGGCAGCGGAACGTGATAGTACTGAACGAATCCGCTTGCAGCGGCGAGCAGGCCCGCTGCACCGATCCACCACTGCAGCGCGCGCGAAACAGCGGCTTCTCCGAGCTCGCTGCGCAGCCAGGCACCCAGCATGGCGAGCAGGCCCGCCCAAATCGCATAGAGCGCTCCGGTCGCGCTGCGCAGCGGGTACGCCACCTGTCCGAGGGCCGCTTGCAGGACGAGCAAGGCCGTCAGCAGGAAAAGCCCGACGCAGATCCCCGGCAACGGAACCGCGGCGCCCGAAGGAGCGATTGCGATCGCTGCGAGCGCAGCGAGCCCGATCGCGAAGGCCAGCCACTCCGTATGGAAAGTGAGCAAGGGATAGCCGTGGTAGGGGTTCAGAAAAGGAGCCGAAACCAGCAGCCCGCACAACGCGAGGCAGAAGCGCAGAGACAAGGAAGCGCGCGGGCCGTTTTTCACGGCGGGCCTAGCGCCCGTATCCGCGTCTGGCCTCGCCGGCAAACGCGGCGAACGCGGCGGGATCGTCGCGCGCCATCTGCTCGAGGCGCCGCAGATGATCGCGCAGCGTGTTCGGATACATCGTCGCGAGCCGGGAGAGCGCCCTCCCCGCCCCTTCGCGGTCGCCCTTCAAGCTCAGCAGAACCGCCTGCCGGAACACGGCATCGGGAATCGGGGCGAAGCGCACCGCATAGGTGTTCAGCCCGACCTTCGCATCCAGATCCTCGCGGTCCAGGACAAGCAGCTCGGAGGCGAGGAGATCGTAGTAGCCCGCGAATAGCGAGGTGGCGCGCTGGTCCGCGAAGTCCTTCAGCTGCGCTTCGGAAAGCGGCTCATTTCTCTGCTGCGAGGCCTCCGCCCGCCGGGTCCAGCGCTCGAAGTTTCGGTAGTCGGCAAACACCGTGGCCAGCGCCGCGACGCCCGCCGCGAGCACCAGCCCGAGTGCGCCTTGCCGCAAGCGGCTCAAGCGCGGGGCGACGAGCGGCTGGGGAGCCGCGCCCAGCAGGAGCGCCGCGAGCCCGAGAAAATTGGCGTGCCAGAGCGGGTATTCCACCATGCTGTGCGCCGCCTGAATCGCGATGAGCGTCAGCATCCAGCCGGTGTCCAGGTCCGGCCTGGACCACGAAACCGACCTCAACCACAGCGCGAGCGGCACGATCACGCAGAGCGCGCCGATCAGCCCGGTTTCAGAGAGCAGATCGAGCAAGGCATTGTGCGCATGGTTTGTCATCGCCGAATTGCTTCCATCGAAGGCCGCGCCGTGCTCGAGGAGGTTCCATGCGAACTCGCCGAATCCGACCCCGAGAAAGGGTTGTTCCGCGAACATCGCCCATGCTTCCTTGAGAAGGTAGATCCGGACCTGGACGCCCAGCTGGGTTGAATCGGGTGCGAAAGTCTCCATCCAGCGACCGCCGAGGGTCGGCGTCTGCGCGCCCGCTGCCGCAAGCCACGGCGCGTAGACGAGGACGAGGTTCAGGCCGGCGAACAGAACCAGCACGCCCAACGAAAAGACAAGCAGAGGCTTGAGCCGTCTGCGATCGCCGCGCCAGAACGTCCAGGAGGCCGAGATCGATACGAGCAAAACGTAGATCCAGGCGCTGCGCGAAATCGAAAGTACCAGGCCCAGCACGAGCGTAGCAGCCAACAGCGTCGCGAGCGGCAGACTCAGCCGGCGGCGTCCGAAGAGGAAAACCGCCGATGCGAGCGCGCAGCCCAGATAGTTGGCGAAGTGGTTGCGTTGCGCGAGGGATCCGACCATCCCCTCCGATCCGTCTCCGGAAACCAGCCGGACGCCGAACCAATCAATCTGGTAGTGCTGGACGAAACCGGCCACAGCCGCCAGGAATCCGCCGAATGCGACGAATATCTGCAACACGGCTGCGACGCGCTCGGGCCCGCAGCGCTCGCGCAGATGCGCTCCGAGCCAGACGAGCAAAGCCGCCCACAGCGCGTAAAGCGCGCCCACAAGGCTGCGCTCGGCGTAGGCGACCATGCCGAGCCCGACTTGAATCAGCAGGACGACCGTCAGACCGATCAATCCGAGCGAAACAAGCGGGAGCCCGGTCTGTTTTCCCCGAGCGAGTGCGAGCGGTAGCAGCGCCGCGGTCCCGAGGGCAAACGCCATCCACTCGGTATAGAAAGTGGGCAGCGGAAGACTGTGGTGGAAATTCAGGAACGGAAGCGAAAGCATCAGCCCCGACAGCGCCAGGCCGATTCGCGAGGCAAGTGTGATCTCCGACGGAGGAAAGCCCGCTGTCATCGTGACGGCGTGGGGCGGTTGCACGGGCGCGAGTATACTCGGGTCGTCTCCCCGTTTCTCCGGAGGAATCCTTGCCGCCCCTGCGCGCGATCGTTTTCGACGCCTACGGCACGCTCTTCGACGTGCATTCGGTGATCGCGCTATGCGAGCAGTTGTGGCCGGGAAAAGGCGCGGCCTTGAGTCAGCTCTGGCGCTCCAAGCAGCTCGAATACACCTGGCAGCGCAGCCTCATGCGGCGCTACGAGGATTTTGCCCGGGTCACCGAAGCCGCTCTGCGCTACGCCTGCGCCGCGCTCGGCCTGCAGGTCGACGAGGAGCGCCTCAACAGGCTGATGGACGCCTACCGCACTCTGGCGACCTTCCCCGAGGTCGGCAACGCGCTCGCCGAGCTGAGGGCGATGAAGCTCAGGCTCGCGATTCTCTCGAATGGATCGCCCGCGATGCTGCGCCCGCTGATATCGAGCACCGGCTTGCGCGGACTGATCGGAGCGGTCATCAGCGTCGATCAGCGGAAGATCTACAAGCCCTCGCCCGGCGTATACCGACTCGCCGTCGAAAGGCTGGGCACGCCGAAGACGGCGATCGGCTTCGTCTCGAGCAACTGCTGGGATGCATGCGGAGCGAAGTCCTTCGGTTTCCGCTCGTTCTGGATCAACCGTACCGGCGCGCCCGTCGATGAGCTGGGCGCGACGCCCGACCATGTCATGGGGAACCTTGCCGAGCTGCCGGCCCTGATCCTGCGTCGGCTATCATAGCCGGCGTGCCTTTCCCTCCGATGAATTTCTGCTCGAAGTGCGGCGCCAAGCTGGCGCTGCGCGTGCCGCCCGGCGATTCCCTTCCGCGCCACGTATGCGAAACCTGCGGGACCATCCATTATCGCAATCCGCTCGTGGTAGTCGGCACGATACCCGAATGGGAAGACCGGATCCTGCTGTGCAAGCGTGCGATCGAACCGCGCTACGGCCTGTGGACGCTCCCTGCGGGATTCATGGAGCTAGGCGAGACCACGGCGCAGGCCGCGCTGCGCGAAACCCTGGAGGAAGCGAAGGCGCGGGTCGAGCTGGGCGAGGTGTTTGCGCTTCTGTCGGTGCCGCACGTGGACCAGGTCCACGTCTTCTACCGCGCCCGGCTTCTCGACGGCGACTTCGGCCCGGGCGAGGAGACCCTGGAAGTCGGCCTGTTTCGCGAGGGCGAAATTCCCTGGAAGGAAATCGCCTTCCGCACGATCTCCAAGACGCTGCGCCATTTCTACGCCGACCGCAAGGCGGGCGCTTTCTCTTTCCACGCGGGCGAAATACTGCCTCCGAAGTAACTCGCTTGACACGCGCAACCGGCACCCCTTAGCGTTGCAACACACTTTGCCATGCAACGACGAGATTTCATGTTCGTCTGCGCCGCCTCGGCGCTTGGCGTTCCGATGCCCGCGACGCCCGCCGACGCGAGCCCGCGCTTCTATGCGCGCGCCCGGCTCATCGATCCGTCGGGCCGGCCGCTCGCCGCGCACGCGCTCCCCGCAAACCGGAATTTCATCTTTCACTACCCGTTCGCCGGAACACCCTGCTTTCTGTTGAACCTCGGCAGGCCGACCAAGGTATCGGCGCAGCTGAAAACCGCAAACGAGCAGACCTACGAGTGGCGGGGCGGCGTGGGCGCGGACCACAGCATCGTCGCCTATTCGGCGATCTGCGCGCATCGGCTCACCTACCCCACCCGCGAGATCAGCTTCATCAGCTACCGCGACGAGACGTCGCCCGGAAGCAAGTTCGCTCACGTCATCCATTGCTGCTCCGAGCACAGCCAGTACGATCCCGCCGAGGGCGCGAAGGTATTGGCAGGGCCCGCACCTCAACCGCTTGCGGCGATCGTTCTCGAGTACGACCGGAAGAACGACGGCCTGTACGCCGTCGGAACCCTGGGTGGGGAGCTTTTCAACGAGTTTTTCAGCAAGTACGAATTCCGCCTCGCCCTCGATCACGGCGGGCATGCCCGCACGGTCGTCGGGAGCCGCTGCATAGTGAGCGAACTGGCGCGGTACTGCAGGCAGCAGGTGAAGTGCTGAAAGCAGGATGATTCCCTGGCTGGAGCGCGACACGCCCTTCCCGCCGGTCCAGTCAGCGCTCAAGGATCCGAACGGGCTGCTTGCCGCAGGCGCCGACCTGTCCACCGAGCGCCTTCTCGAGGCCTATCGCCACGGCATCTTTCCGTGGTTTTCCGAAGGCGATCCGATCCTGTGGTGGAGCCCGGACCCGCGCATGATCCTGTTTCCCGAAGAACTCAAGATTTCGCGCTCCTTCGGGAAAACCCTTCGCAATCGTTCCTATGAAGCGCGCTTCGATTCAGCCTTCGAGGAAGTCCTTGCCGGCTGCGCCGCGCCCCGCAAGGGCGAGCCCGGCACCTGGATCAGCGGCGCGATGATCGCCGCCTACCGGAGCATGCACCGGCTCGGATACGCGCATTCGGTCGAAACCTGGATCGACGGGGATCTCGCCGGGGGACTCTACGGCGTGGCGATCGGCCGGGTGTTTTTCGGCGAGTCGATGTTCTCCCGCTCGCGCGATGCCTCGAAGATTGCGCTCGCCGCGCTGGTTGCATATCTCAAGTCGGCGGGCTTCGGGCTCATCGACTGCCAGATGCGCACGCGGCACCTGGAGACGCTGGGCGCGCGCGAGATACCCCGGCGCCGGTTTTCCAGGTTGCTCGAAGAGTTGATACACTATCCGCAATCGCCGGGGAGCTGGTCCGGCGCATCTGTCGCGCAGGTGCAATGTCGAAGCTGAACGATCTGCCGCATGCCGTTCTGCAGTTCTATGTGACTGCGCCCTACCCCTGCAGCTATCTGCCGGGCCGGATGGCGCGCTCGCAGGTGGCGACTCCCAGCCATCTGATCGGTACCGAGCTCTACGCGGACCTCGTGCGGCTCGGCTTTCGCCGCAGCGGTATCTTCACCTACCGGCCCTACTGCGATCACTGCCGCGCCTGCGTTCCGGTGCGAGTCCCCGTCGAGGAGTTTCGCGCTTCGCGCAGCCAGCGGCGGGCCCTGGCAAAGCACGAGGGGCTGCAGCACGCGGTGACGGGACTGCGCTTTCGCGTCGAGCACTATTCCCTCTATCTTCGTTATCAGGCGAGCCGGCATTCCGGCGGCGGCATGGACCAGGACAGCCGCGACCAGTATTCGCACTTCTTGCTGCAGAGCCGGGTGAGCACGCGGCTGGTGGAATTCCGCGACAAGGGCAAGCTCATGATGGTATCGATCGTAGACCAGCTGGGCGACGGTCTTTCCTCGGTCTACACTTTTTACGATCCCGACGCCGCCGGCGCGAGCTTCGGCACCTACAACATACTGTGGCAGATCGAGCAGTGCCGCCGCGCCTCCCTGCCCTATCTGTATCTCGGTTACTGGATCAAGGACAGCCGCAAGATGTCCTACAAGGCGCATTTTCAGCCGATCGAAGGCTTCGTCGACGGAACCTGGCGGCGACTCGCGCCCGAAGAGATCCATTCGTAATCCTGGCGCCCAGTCGCGCCGCGGTAAGATGGCGCATGCTTTATCGCGCCGCCCGGCCGCTGCTCTTCGCGCTCGACGCGGAGAGGGCGCACGGTCTAAGCCTGAAATCCCTCGATGTCCTCGCGCGGCTCGGCGCCGCATCGCTCGCGGCTTCTCCCGCGCCGCGCGTGCCGGTACGCGCGATGGGACTGGATTTTCCGAATCCCGTGGGGCTTGCGGCGGGGCTGGACAAGGACGGAAGACACATCGACGGCCTCGGTGCTCTCGGGTTCGGGTTCCTCGAGATCGGAGCAGTGACCCCGCGTGCCCAGCCGGGCAACCCCAAACCGCGGCTGTTTCGCCTGCCCGAAGCCGATGCGCTCATCAACCGCCTCGGCTTCAACAGTCGGGGGGTCGACGCGCTCGTGGAAAACATTCGCCGCTCGCGCTACCGCGGCATTCTCGGCATCAACGTCGGCAAGAATTTCGATACGCCGAACGAGCGCGCGGCCGACGACTACGTCGCCTGTCTGCGCAGGGTCTACCCCCACGCGAGCTTCGTCACCGCAAACGTCTCCTCGCCCAACACCACAGACCTGCGGGCGCTGCAGGGTCCGGATAATTTCGACGACCTCATCGCCGCGCTCGCGACGGAGCGCGACGCGCTGGCGAAACGCTACGGCAACCGCGTTCCGCTGGCCGTAAAGATCGCTCCCGACATGAACGACGCCGGAATCGAAATGATCGCGGACCGCGTCGCCGCTCGCGGCATCGACGCCGTCATCGCGACCAACACCACCGTGTCGCGCGAAGGGGTCGGGCATCTCCGCGCGAGCCGCGAGCCAGGCGGCCTTTCCGGTGCGCCGCTCAAGGCGCTCGCCACCGCAGCAGTGCTGAAACTGCGGCGCGCCCTGCCTGCGAGCGTCGCGGTCATCGGGGTAGGCGGAATCGCGAGCGCGGCCGACGCACGCGAAAAGCTCGATGCCGGCGCGAACCTCGTCCAGCTCTACACTGCTCTCGTCTACCGGGGGCCGGGGCTCGTCGGCGAAATCGTGCGCGGCCTCGCGTCCGAGGGGCGGGCTCGATGAGTGGGCTGGTGCGGCGAATCGATGCGCTGCTGCCGCAGACGCAGTGCACCAAGTGCGGCTACCCTGCGTGCCGGCCGTACGCGGAAGCGATCGCGACGGGCCAGGCCGAAATCAACCAGTGCCCGCCGGGAGGCGAGGCCGTCATCCGCGGGCTGGCGGCCCTGCTCGGTCGCGAAGTCCAGCCACTCAATCCCCGGAACGGCGTCGAGCAGCCGCGCCGCGTCGCGCTGATCGACGAGGCGCGCTGCATCGGATGCACTCTGTGCATCCAGGCCTGCCCGGTCGATGCCATCGTCGGAGCGCCGCAGATGATGCACACGGTCGTGACGGAGCTTTGTTCCGGTTGCGACCTGTGCGTTCCGCCCTGCCCCGTGGACTGCATCGAGATGCTTCCCGCGAGCGGCGAGGACGCAGTCTGGGACCGGGCCCGGGCGGATGCCGCGCGCGAACGTTTCGAGCGGCGCGGGTCGCGGCACGAGCGCGAGCGCAGGGAGCGCGCCGAGCGCCTGGCGGCGCAGGCGCTCAAGGCGAAAGAAGATCCCGGCGCGGAGAGGAAGCGAGCGATCATCCAGGCCGCGATCGAGCGCGCGCGGGCGCGAAGGCAGCGGACGTGAATCCGGAAAAGCGCCGGAAGATCTTCGAGCGGCTGCGCTCGGCAAACCCGAATCCAACGACCGAGCTCGCGCATCGAACGCCTTTCGAGCTGCTGGTGTCGGTGGTCCTCTCCGCGCAAGCCACCGACAAGAGCGTGAATCTGGCGACGGAGAAGCTCTATCGCGTGGCCGACACTCCGCAGGCCATGCTCGCCTTGGGCATGCAGGGATTGATCGAACATATCCGCACGATCGGCCTGTATCGCTCCAAGGCGAAGCACATCCTGGAGACCTGCCGGCTGCTCGTCGAGCGCCACGGCGGGAAGGTGCCCGAATCGCGCGAGGCGCTCGAAGCGCTTCCCGGAGTCGGCAGGAAAACCGCCAACGTGATCCTCAACACCGCCTTCGGGCATCCGACCATCGCGGTGGACACGCACATTTTTCGGGTCGCGAACCGCACCGGCCTCGCGCCGGGCAAGGACGTGCGAGAGGTCGAGGACAAGCTCCTCAAGTTCGCGCCCGAGGGCTTCCGCCAGAACGCGCACCACTGGCTGATCCTGCACGGGCGCTACGTGTGCAAGGCGCGAAAACCCGAGTGCCCGGCCTGCATCATCCGGGACCTGTGCGAATTCAAACAAAAGACCAAGGCCTGATGTTCGATCATCCCTGCCGTTCACACCATGACTGCCACATGGATCGAAACGCGCGTTCCAAGCTTCGAGTGAACTCTGGGACGTCCATGAGCGGCGATGCGAGCATTCTCGCGCGCAAGCCGGCGCGCAGCTTTCTCAAGCTCGCCGCATCGTTGGCGAGGTTTTCGGCGATCTCGAGATAGCGTTCCGGGCTGTCCGCCACGAGGTCCGGCAGGCCGATGGTGTTGAGCAGGCTCGCCCCTCCGCGGGAAGTGGATGTCTCGCCCGTCAGAGTGACGAGCGGCACCCCCATCCACAACGCATGGCAGCTCGTGGTTCCGCCCGTGTAGGGGAAGGTGTCAAGCATGATGTCGACCTCGCCGTGTAGAGCCAGATATTCCGGGAAGGGCTTTTGGCCGTGAAACCCGATCCGCTCGGCCGCGATGCCGTGGCGCGCAAAATGCGCTCGAAATTCCCCAGCGATCGAAACCAGGCCCTGTCCCACAAGGAGAAGGTTCGCGTCCGGCACGCGAGCGAGAAGGGTGCTCCACAATCCGATCAGCTCGCGCGTGATTTTCGAAGGATTTGTGAACGCGGAGAAAACGACGCGGCCGGGAGCCGTCAAGGGCCTCTCGGTGACGCCCGGAGCTCCTTCGGGCGCACGGTAGCACCACTGGCAATGCGGAAGCCGCATGAGCCGCTCGGTGTGATAGGCCTCCAGCAAACCCACGGGCGCTGCGTACGGGTCGCTGATACGCCAATCGATGGTCGGCACGCCGGTGGTATTGAGATAACCGAGCCAGGTCGCCTGGACCGGGGCGGGCTTGCGCGCGAACACGAACAGGCGGTTAAAGGCGGTATGTCCCGATAAGTCGACCAGTATGTCGATACCGTCGGCGCGAACCCTATCCGCTAAAGCGTCGTCCGAGAGCGCATGCACCTCGCGCCAGCAGTCCGCGTGCCGCCTGAATCGTTCCGTCGCGGCGTCGCCACGATTGAGCGTGTAGTAACAAAAGATTTCGACCGATTTTCGGTCGTGGCGCTCGAGGACCGGCTCGACGAACTGCGCCACGGCGTGCGTGCGAAAATCCCCCGACACGTACCCCACTCGCAGGCGGCGCTGAGGGTCGGGTGCATTGGCATGATCGCTTTGAACACCCGTCGGCATGAAGCGTCGTCCGAATTCGACGTGTGCAGCGTAGATATCGGACGGAGCGATGCCGTCCGCGTAATTCAGCGCAAATAGGAGGGCGGTCCAGTTTTGCACGGAGTCCGGCGCCAAATCCACCGCGCGGCGCAGGTTCGCGATGGCTTCGTGGTGATCGCCGACAAAACGCTGCAAACTTCCCAGCCGCATATGGCTCTCAGCCAAGCCCGGCGTCAGGTCAAGCGCTCGGAGGTAACACTCCTTCGCTTCGGGCAAGCGGCCCAGCTGTTCAAGCGTGCGCCCGCGCTCAAGAAGCGCGCTGACGTCTTTCGGCGAACCGGCGATATATCGATCCAGTTCGATCAATCCTTCTTCGAAGCGGTCGAGCTCGATCAGTGCAGAGACAAGATTGAGCCGTGCCTTCGCGAACTCCGGCTGCAACGCGAGCGCCCGGGAAATGCACTCCACAGCCTCTTCCGCGCGCCCTCGCCTGCGCAACAGAGAGCCCAGAGTGTTTTGGGCGAGGGCAAGGTCCGGCGCCAACTCAAGCGCCTTGCGATAGCCCGCTTCGGCCTCATCGAAGCGGCCGAGCGT
>CAYQVE010000042.1:0-11553 GCA_964420785.1 uncultured Enterobacteriaceae bacterium
TCGCCGCGGATCTGCCTCGCGCCGAGGAAGAGCGAGCCTTTCTCGCCCAGTTTCACCGCGCTGCCGTCGGCGGTCCTGAGAAGCAGGCGCGCTCCGGCGCCGGTCTTCACCTGGTCGCTGTCTTTGAGTTCCATTCCCGGCGCGAGCGGCTGGTTCGCTCCGCCGCGCTCCATCCACGCGGGCATCTGCACCGCTTCGACCGTCGCGAGCGGAGCGGGCTGCGCCCGCCGCGGCTTGGACTCGGACTGCGCCATCGCGGCGCCTCCCGCATTCAGCGCGAGCGCGGCAAGCGCCGCGACCACCGACCATTGCCTCACCATGATTGACTCCCATCGGGTTGCGACGCGCGTTGATACGAACGCAAGGCGGGTGCGGCGCGCCGCCGACGTGCGCGGCTATAATTCATGCTTTTCCCGAGCCCGCTCATGCAGCCTCAGTACCACCCCGAGATCGTCGAGCGCGAAGCGCAGGAGCACTGGGACAGGACCGGAGCGTTTCGCGCGATCGAGGAGGCGCCCGGAAAAGGCAGCCGCCCGAAGTTCTACTGCCTCTCGATGTTCCCCTACCCTTCGGGCAAGCTGCATATGGGCCACGTGCGCAACTATACCATCGGCGACGTGATGACCCGCTTCCACAGGATGCGAGGCTTCAACGTGCTCCAGCCGATGGGCTGGGACGCCTTCGGTCTGCCCGCGGAAAACGCCGCGATGGCGAACGGCGTGCCGCCGGCGAAGTGGACCTACGACAACATCGCCACCATGAAGCGCCAGCTGCGCTCGCTCGGCTTCGCGATCGACTGGGAGCGCGAGCTCGCCACCTGCTCGCCAAGCTACTACCGCTGGAACCAGTGGCTGTTCCTGCGCATGCTCGAACGCGGCCTGGTCTACAAGAAGACCGGCGTCGTCAACTGGGATCCAGTGGACCAGACCGTGCTCGCGAACGAGCAGGTGATCGACGGCCGCGGCTGGCGCACCGGCGCGCTCATCGAGAAGCGCGAGATCCCGATGTACTACATGCGGATCACCGCTTACGCCGAGGAGCTGCTCGCTTCGCTCGACGAGCTTCCGGGCTGGTCCGAGCGCGTGAAGACGATGCAGGCCAACTGGATCGGCAAGAGCCATGGCGTCAACATCGGCTTCCCGTACGAGCTGGGCGGCGAGAAGAAGCTCCTGCGCGTTTTCACCACGCGCGCCGACACGCTGATGGGCGCGACGTTCTGCGCGGTCGCCGCCGAGCACCCGCTTGCCGCGCATGCAGCCCGGTCGGACAAGAAGCTCGCCGCTTTCGTCGAGGAATGCAAGCGCGGCCCGGTGATGGAGGCCGACCTCGCGCAGCTCGACAAGAGGGGCATGCCCACGGGCCTTTTCGTCACGCATCCGATCAGCGGCGAAAGAATCGAAGTCTGGGTCGGCAACTACGTGCTCATGGCCTACGGCGAGGGCGCGGTGATGGGCGTGCCCGGGCACGACGAGCGCGATTTCGCGTTCGCGAAGAAGTACGGCCTGCCGATCAAGCCCGTGATCGAGGTCGGGGGCAAACCGTATTCGACCGATGCCTGGCAGCCCTGGTACGCGGACTACGGCCGCTGCGTGAACTCGGGGAAGTACGATGGGCTCGACTATCGGGCCGCGGTCGAAACCATCGCCGCGGACCTGAAGAAGAAGGCTCTAGGCGACAAGCAGATCACTTGGCGGCTTCGCGACTGGGGCATCTCGCGCCAGCGCTATTGGGGCACGCCGATTCCCATCGTGCACTGCGACGGCTGCGGCGACGTTCCGGTGCCGGACGAGCAGCTCCCCGTCGTTTTGCCGGAAGATCTCGTCCCCGACGGCACCGGCAACCCTCTGGCGAAAACGCCCTCGTTCCTGAACTGCAAGTGCCCGAAATGCGGCAGAGCGGCGAAGCGCGAGACCGACACCATGGACACTTTCGTCGATTCGTCCTGGTACTTCCTGCGCTTTGCCTGCCCCGATCAGGACAAGGCGGCGGTTGACGAGCGCGTGCAGTACTGGATGCCGGTCGACCAGTACATCGGCGGCATCGAGCACGCGATCCTGCACCTCCTGTACTCGCGCTTCTGGACCAAAGTGATGCGCGACCAGGGCCTGGTCGCGCCGAGCGAGCCGTTCACGCGGCTCCTGACCCAGGGCATGGTGCTGAACGAAATCTTCTACCGCAAGGAAGCGAGCGGTCGCATCACCTACTACAACCCCGCCGACGTCGAGATCAGGCACGACGACAAGGGCCAGCGCATCGGCGCTGTATTGGGCTCCGACGGCAAGCCCGTGGAGTCCGACGGCATCGGCACAATGTCGAAATCGAAAAATAACGGCGTCGATCCGCAGGATTTGATCGAGAAGTACGGGGCGGACACGGCGCGGCTCTACATGATGTTCGCCTCGCCGCCCGAGGACACGCTCGTATGGTCCGACGCCCGCATCGAGGGCCCTGCGGGATTCCTGCGGCGCCTGTGGCGCGCTGTATGCGAGCACGCGTCCGAGGGCCCTGTGCCCGCCTATTCGAACGGCGAACTCACCCCGGCGCTGCGCTCGATCCGCTTCGAGCTGCACAGCGCCATCGCCAAGGTGACCGACGACTACGGGCGGCGCCAAAAGTACAACACCGTCGTCGCCTCGGTCATGGAACTCATGAACGCGCTCGCGAAGATGACGGACCGGGATCCGGTCGCGCGCCGCGTGCGCCAGGAGGTGCTGCAGTCGGCCGTGCTGATGCTCTCCCCGATCGCGCCGCATATCTGCCATGCCTTGTGGATGGCTCTCAAGCCCGGCGCGGACGCGATGCGCGAACCGTGGCCGAAGGTGGACGAGTCGGCGCTGGTTCAGGACGAAATCGAGCTGGTGCTCCAGGTCAACGGCAAGCTGCGCGGCCACATGCGCGCGCCGAAATCCGCCGGGCGCGGGGAGCTCGAACGGCTCGCCCTCGCTCACGACGCGGTGACGCGCTTCACGAACGGCCAGGCGGTGAAGAAGGTCGTCGTGGTCCCCGGACGGCTCGTCAATGTGGTCGTTTGAGCGGTCCTCGCGCGCCGCACTCGCCGGCGCGATCGCCGCACTCCTCGCGGCCTGCGGCTTCCATCTGCGCGGCCAGGCGCAGCTGCCCTTCGAGTCGCTCCACATCCCGGGTAACAACCCGCTCGTGGTCGAGCTGAAGCGCAACGTCGCCGCGGCGAGCAGGACGCGCCTTGTGGACAAGCCGGGGGAGGCGGAGGCCGTGCTCGGCTTCACCCAGGAGCTGCGCGACAAGATCATCCTTTCCTTCAGCTCCGCGGGCCGGGTGAGCGAATATCAGTTGCGCTACCGCGTCGGATTCCGCGTCACCGACGCGAAGGGTGCGCAGGTCTACCTGCCGACGAGCGAAATCCTCCTCACGCGCGACATGGCCTATAACGACGCGCAGGTGCTTGCGAAGGAAGCCGAGGAAGCGCTGCTCTTCCGGGACATGCAAAGGGACATGGTGCAGCAGATCATACGGCGCCTGGTCGCAGCGAAGCCGGCGACGGTCCCCATCGAATAGCATGGCCGTTCTCAGGCTCGAGCAGCTGGATGCCCATCTTGCGCGCGAGCTGCAACCGCTGTACGTGATCCACGGCGACGAGCCGCTGCTCGCGCTTGAGGCCGCAGACGCGATTCGCGCGCGCGCGCGCGCAAGCGGTTTTTCGGAGCGCGTGGTCCTCGCGCCCGAGCGCACTTTCGATTGGGGCGAGCTCGCAGCGAGCGGCGCCAGCCGCTCGCTGTTCGGCGACAAGAAGCTGATCGAGCTGCGCCTTGCCGCGGGCAAGCCCGGCGCCGACGGTGCCGCGGCGATCGAAGCGTTTTGCGGCAAGCTCCCGCCCGAGGCGCTCACAGTCGTAACGCTGCCGCGCATGGACAAGGCCGGTCAGGGGTCCTCATGGTTCAAGGCGCTCGAGCGCAAGGGAATCGTCGTCAACGTCTACCCGGTCGAGCGCGCGCGGCTTCCCGCATGGATCGCCTCCCGCCTCGCGCGGCAGAAGCAACGCGCAACACCCGAGACTCTGCAGTTTCTCGCCGACCGCGTCGAGGGCAATCTCCTTGCCGCGCACCAGGAGCTCCAGAAACTCGCGCTGCTCTTGCCCGCCGGGGAGCTCGACTTCGACGCCGTGCGCGAGGCGGTGATGAGCGTGGCGCGCTACGACACACTCAAGCTCGCCGAGGCGATGCTCTCGGGCGAGCGCTCGCGGCTTGCGCGCATGCTCGAAGGCCTGCGCGGCGAAGGCGAAGCGCCTCCGCGGGTGCTGTGGATTCTCGCAGAGGAAATCCGCGCCATATCCCGCGTGCAGAACGGCATCGCCGCGGGCCGGCCGATTGCCGATATGCTGCGCGAAGCGCGCGTGTGGGGCGACGCGAGACAGTCGCTCGTGGGCGGCGCCGCGAAGAAGCTCCCGCGCGAGACGCTGCTCGCCGCGCTCGAGCACGCCGCCAGAGTCGATCGCGTCGTCAAGGGGGTCGTCAAGGGCGACCCCTGGGACGAGCTGTTGCAGCTTGGGTTGAGGTTCGCCGCGCTCTAACCCTCGGATGCCCACACCGACCGAATGCCCAGAGCGAATCAGGTCGCTCCTGGATTCCCTTGCGATATCCACGGATCTGATCGCGGCACGATCCCTGGTATTGCATCCCGAGGCGCAGGTGCTGGCCGTCGCGGCCACAGGAGACGACGGCAGAGAGCACCTGCTTGCCCCCGCTGCGGCCGCGAAGTGGCGGGAGATGAGCGCCGCGGCGCTTTCCGACGGCGTCGTCATCCAAATCGCTTCGGCGTTCCGAAGCGTCGATCGCCAAGCCGAAATAATCCGCGCCAAGCTGGCCGAGGGTCTGTCGCTGGATGCAGTGCTTTGCGTGAGCGCTCCTCCCGGTTACAGCGAGCACCACTCCGGCCGGGCCGTCGATGTGACGACCGACGAGGGCGTGGCGCCTCTTGAGCTCGAGTTCGAAAAGACCCGGGCATTCCGGTGGCTGTCGAGGAACGCGGGTCGGTTCGGTTTCGTTCTCTCATATCCGGCCGGGAATTCGCATGGTTATGACTATGAACCGTGGCACTGGTGCTTGAGGCCGGCTGAGGCAACAAGCGCTTGAAGATCACCGTGCTTTCGATGTTGCTGCTCCCGGCCTTGTGCGGGAACGCTTCATGCCAGGCCCGGGAAGAAGCGAATGTCTTGCCCGAGACGCAGGCAGGGCGGGAGATGATCGTTGAGGTGCAGGAGCTCGTACCGGTCGAAAGCAACCGCAAGATCCGCACGACAAACCTCGACCTTCTTTTCCGCATAAGGAGATTCGACACTCCGGACTTCAAGTTCCATGGAGGCCTTACGGTGTCCCACTCCCGCGGAAGCATCACGCGGCGGACCGGCTCCTCCCAGGCGGGCACTCTCAAGGACGAAACCTACGCCAGCGAGGCGACCGGCGCAGGACCCGTTCTGGCAGTTCGCGCGGAACTCGCGCGCGGCGCGAACCTGTCCGCATCGCTGATCGGGAGCGTCGGCGTCCTCCTCTACGACAGGGATTTCCCCGCGGGCGCTTCCCGCTATGACTTCATGATCCGGTACGGCTCGACTTTCTCCTACAGATTGAACGACAGGCAGGACCTATCCCTGACCCTCAGAGGTATGCACGTGTCGAACGGCCAAGGCCTCAACTCCCACAACCCGCAATACAACGCGGTAGGCGTGGGCGTGCAATTCCTGGGGGCTTTTTGACGCCATTCATGCGACGCGGGGCGGGCAGTCACTCCCTGCCGAACACCCTCCGCCAAAGCGCGCGCGTAGTGTCTATGTGGTTTTGCACCTCTCCCGCGGGCACGCGCGCGTACTTCGCGCCGTTGAGGCGCAGGCGGTGCTGCCGGCGGCGGTATTCGCGGTAGGCGTCGGCCACGGCGTCGGCGGAATCGCCGGGAACCAATCCAAGCTTCGCGGAGAGCTTGAGCAGGGCGATGTTGCCGCTGTTGGCGGTGAGCTCGGGACGGCGGTGCGCGTGAGCGAGCACGAGCATCTGAACGATGAATTCGATGTCTATCATGCCGCCGCGGTCGTGCTTGAGATCGAACAGATCGCTTTCGTTCGGGTGGCCCTGGAGGAGCCGCTCGCGCATCGACAGCACGTCGCCCCGCAGCTTCGCCTCATCGCGCGGGATCCGAAGAATCGCGCGCCGCTCCTCCTCGAACTCGGCGCCCAGGGTCGCCTCGCCCGCGCAGAATCGCGCCCGCGTGAGCGCCTGGTGCTCCCAGGTCCAGGCCGATTCGCGCTGATAGCGGCGAAAGGCATCGATCGAGCTGACGAGGAGCCCGCTTCCGCCTTCAGGGCGCAGGCGCAGGTCGATGTCGAAGAGAACGCCCGCCGCGGTGCGGCTGGTGAGCCAGCGGCTCAGGCGCTGCGCGAGGCGCGCGTAGATTTCCGGCGCCCGGTCGTCCGGATCCCCGTAAAGGAAGATGAGATCGAGATCGGACGCATAGCCCAGTTCCTTGCCGCCGAGCTTGCCGTAGCCGACGATCGCAAAACGCGGCGCGTCGCGATACCGGGTGCTCAGCTGCGTCCAGCACAGCTCCAGCGCCGCCTGCAGCATGACGTCGGCGAGATCGGAGAGATGGTCGGCCAGGCGCTCGACGCCGAGCTCACCGGACAGATCCTGCGCGAGCAGGCGGAAGACCTGCGCGTGATGCGCCTCGCGCAGCCAGTCCATCTGCCGTTCCTCGTCGGCTTGCCGGACCGCGAGCTGGGCGCGCAGCTCCAGCGCAAAGGCGCGCCAGTCGGGCCGCGCGAGCAGGGCGCGCGCGTCGAGCAGCTCGTCGAGAACCACCGGGTGCCGGTTCAGGTACTCGGCGGCCCAGCTCGACGCATCGAGAAGCTGGGCGAGGCGTGCGAGGATCGCGGGGTGCTCGTCGAGAAGCGCGAGATAGGCGGCGCGCCGGCTCACCGTCTCGATGAGTTCGAGGAAACGCTTGAGGGTCGCGTCCGGATCCTCCCGCGCGGCGGACTCCTCGACGATCCGCGGGATCAGGGCGTCGAAGCGCGCGCGGCTCGCCTGCGGCAGGCCGTTGTAGCGGCCGCCCGAGCGCACCAGGGCAAGCCGCGCCGCCGCCCCGGCGGCGTCGCGGAATCCGAGCTGCGCGAGGCGCTCCTCCGCCTTGTCGCTTCCGGCCCACAGCGCGGAAAGTGCGTGCCTGGGCGTGTCTTCCACCGAGAACAGCTGCTCGAAGTGCCAGGACACGCGAGCCCGGCGCGCATCGAGCGCGGCGCGGAACGAGTCCCACGAGGCGAAGCCCATCGCCCTCGCGACCAGCAGGCGGTCCCCGGGATTCTCGGGCAGCTCGTGCGTCTGGGCGTCATCCAGGTACTGCAGCCGGTGCTCCAGACGCCGCAGGAACACGTACGCCTCGGACAGCTCCTCGGACGCCGCGTCCGGAAGCAGCCTCCTTCGCGCGAGCAGCGCGAGCACCGCGCGCGTCGGCCGGATTTGCAGCGCGGGATCGCGGCCGCCGCGAATCAGCTGGAACGCCTGCGCGATGAACTCGATCTCGCGGATGCCCCCCGGCCCGAGCTTGATCTGATCGGAGAGCTCCCTGCGCGCCACTTCCTCGCGGATCTGCGCGTGCAGCTCGCGCATCGCCGCGAACGCGCCATAGTCGAGGTATTTGCGGTACACGAACGGGCGCACGATCGCGGCGAGCGGCCCGTTTTCGCGATCGGATCCGAGTGCGCGCGCCTTGATCCAGGCGTAGCGCTCCCACTCCCTGCCCTGGGTTACGAAATATTCCTCCAGCGCGTCGAAGCTCGTGGCGAGCGCCCCGGAGTCGCCCCAGGGGCGAAGGCGCATGTCCACCCGGAAAACGAATCCGTCCGCCGTGCGCTCGTCCAGCGCGGCAATCAGGCGGCGGCCGAGACGCGTGAAGAATTCCAGCTTGCTCGTCGCGTCGTCCTCCTCGGGGTAGAGAAAGACGAGATCGACGTCGGAGGACACGTTCAACTCGCCGCCGCCGAGCTTGCCCATGCCCACTACCGTGAGCTCGGGCCGGGCGCCCTCTACCCGCGGCTCGAGAAACGCGAGCGCCTCACCGATCGCGACTTCCGCGAGCGCGGACATCGTCCCGCACACTTCGTCGAGTCCGGCCGCGCCCGAAATATCGCGCGCCATCGTGCGCAGGAGCACGCGCTGGCGCAGCGCCCGCAGCGTGGAATGCAGCGTGGTTTCATCTGCCGGCTTGCGCCCGCACAGGAACGCCTGCATCGCTTCGCGCGTCCAGCCCGAGTCCTTCGCGCGCTCCAGCTCTTCGCGCAACTCGGGCTTCGCCGCGACGAGCTGCCGAGCGTAGCGGGAATATTCGAGCGGGTCCATGAGCGGGGCTATTGTAGTGGTGCGCGGGCGCTCGGCTGCAACCCCCGGCTCGGGAGGGTAAGATTCACCTCATGAACGCCCCCTCGGACATCAAGTCCTACATGCTCGAAGTCGGCCGGCGCGCTCGCGCCGCGTCGCGCGATGTGGCGCGCGCGGATACCGCAGCCAAGAACCGCGCGCTTCTCGCCGCCGCCAAGGCCCTAAGGCGTGATGCGGGGAAGCTTCTCGCGGCGAACGCGGATGACGTGAAAACGGCGCGGACCGCGGGCAGGGACGCTGCCTTCATCGACCGTCTCACGCTGACCGAAAAGACGATCGAGGGCATGGCGCAGGGCCTGGAGCAGGTCGCGAAGCTCCCCGATCCGGTGGGCGAGATCTCCGATCTGCGCCAGCAGCCGAGCGGTATCAGGGTCGGGCGGATGCGCGTGCCCCTGGGCGTAATCGGCATCGTCTACGAATCGCGCCCCAACGTCACCGCCGACGCCGCGGCGCTGTGCCTGAAGTCGGGCAACGCCACCATCCTGCGCGGCGGTTCGGAATCGGTGCGCTCCAACATCGCGGTCGCCGCGTGCGTGCACGAGGGCTTGCGCGCCGCGAGCCTTCCCGAAGACGCGGCGCAGGTGGTCGAGACCGCAGACCGCGCCGCGGTCGGGCAGCTCCTTTCCATGAACGAATACGTCGATATCATCGTGCCGCGCGGCGGCAAGGACCTGATCGAGCGGGTGATGCGCGAATCGCGCATTCCAATGATCAAGCACCTCGACGGCGTGTGCCACGTCTACATCGACGACAGCGCCGACGTCGACAAGGCGATCCGCATCGCCGACAACGCCAAGACCCAGCGCTACGGCGTGTGCAACGCCATGGAAACCCTGCTCGTCAACGAGTCGATCGCCCCGGAAGTGCTGCCGAGGCTGGCGAAGATCTACGCCGACAAGGGCGTCGAGCTGCGCGGCGACGAGAAATCCCGCGCGCTCGTACCCGCCATGAAGCCCGCCACGGAGCAGGACTGGTATGCGGAATTCCTTGCACCCATTCTCGCAGTGCGCATGGTGAAGGACCTCGATGCGGCCATCGAGCACATCTCGAAGTACGGCTCGCAGCACACCGACGCGATCGTGACCGAGGACGAAGCGCACGCGAAGCGCTTCCTGCGCGAAGTGGACTCGAGCTCGGTCCTGGTGAACGCTTCGACGCGTTTCGCCGACGGTTTCGAGTACGGCCTGGGCGCGGAGATCGGCATTTCGACCGACAAGCTGCATGCGCGCGGCCCTGTGGGTCTGGAGGGCCTCACTTCGCAAAAGTACGTCGTGTTCGGCAGCGGCCAGATCCGGCAGTAGGCGCAAAGACCCTGGGCCGCAGAGATCGTTTTGATCTTGCCCGCCGCGACGAACCGTAGATGAGCGCGCCCATCGGCATCATGGGCGGCACCTTCGACCCGGTGCACTTCGGGCACTTGCGCCTTGCTCAGGAGGCTGCCGAAATTCTCGGGCTGGAGCGCGTGCGCTGGGTGCCCGCCGGCCAGCCCTGGCACCGCGGCGCGCCGCTCGCGCCAGCGGTGCATCGCCTGGAAATGGTGCGCCTCGCGATCGAGAAAAACGACCTGTTCGAGCTGGACGATGCCGAGATCCGCCAGACCGCGCCCGGCTACACCGTCGAGACGCTGGAGCGGCTGCGAAGCGAATTCGGCTCGCGGCGTTCCCTCGTGCTGCTCCTTGGAACGGACGCGTTCCGCAACTTGAGCTCCTGGGAGCGCTGGCGCGACCTCTTTGCCCTCGCGCACGTCTTTGTCGCGCAGCGTCCCGGGCATTCGCTCACCCCCGGCGGAATGCCGGCCGCGCTCGCCGCGGAGTGGCGCAAGCGTGCGGGCACCCCCGATGTCCTGCGCGAGCGTCCGGGGGGAAATGTCGTCACTTACGGCACCACGGCGCTCGACATTTCCGCGAGCGCAATCCGCGCTCACTTCGCCCAGGCGCGCAGCCCGCGCTACCTCCTCCCTTCGGCCGTCCTCGATTACATCGAATCGCACGGGTTGTACGCCCAACCGAGCGGCGCCCCCTGATGATGGATCTTCGCAAGCTCCAGAAGGCCGCGCTCGCGGCGCTCGAGGACATCAAGGCGCGCGAGGTCGAGGTCTTCGACGTGACCCATCTCACCTCGATGTTCGATCGCGTGATCATCGCGAGCGCAGACTCCGCCCGCCAGTTGAAGGCGCTGGCGAACCACGTCCAGGAAGAGGCGAAAGCGGCGGGCGGCCGCGTCTACGGCGTGGAGGGGGAGGACGGCGGCGACTGGGTGCTCCTCGACCTGGGCGACATCGTGCTGCACATCATGCAGCCTGCGGTGCGCTCGCACTACAATCTCGAGGAGCTGTGGGGCCAGCCGAAGCCGCGCAAGCCTCGCGCCCGGCGGAAGGCGACCTCGGCGCGCGGCGGATGAAGCTGTGGGTTGTAGCCGTGGGTACGCGCATGCCCGGCTGGGTCGACGAGGCGTTTCAGGACTACGCGAGGCGCATGCCACGCGACTTGAGGATCGAGCTGATCGAAGTGCGGCCCGAGCCCCGCTCGGGCGGAAAATCGACGGCGCAGCTGCTCGAGGCGGAAGGCCGGCGCATCGAGCGGGCCGTGCCGCGCGGAGCCTCGCGCGTTGCGCTGGACGAACGCGGGCGCGAGTTCAGCACCGGCGGCTTTGCGGGCTGGCTCGCCGCGCAGCGCCAAGACGGGCGCGATGCCGCGTTCCTGCTCGGCGGAGCCGACGGTCTCGCGCCGGCTGCGAAGAGCAGTGCCGAGCTGCTCCTGCGCCTGTCCGCGATGACGCTGCCGCACGCCCTGGCGCGGGTGCTCCTCGCCGAGCAGCTCTATCGCGCCAGCTCCATCCTGCACAAGCACCCGTACCACCGCGAATGATCAAGAATCCGCCGCGGACCCTCATCTATCTCGCTTCGCGCAGCCCGCGCCGGCGCGAGCTCCTGAAGCAGATCGGAGTGGCGTTCGAGGTGCTGGTGCTGCGCGAGAACCCGGCGCGCGGCCCCGACGTGGACGAGACGCAGCTCGCGGCCGAGCTGCCCGACGACTACGTCCGCCGTGTCTGCCGCGCAAAAGCCGAAGTGGGCCTGGACCGGGTCGTTCAAGCCCGGCCGGGCAAGTTTCCCGGTCCCCCCCCCGACACCGCCGGCCCCCCCCGCCCACGGATT
>CAYQVE010000042.1:11563-16944 GCA_964420785.1 uncultured Enterobacteriaceae bacterium
GCGCGTACGGCGGCCCGGGCGGGCCGCGCAAAGGCCGAGGGGGGCTGGGACCGGGTCGGGCAGCGCCGGCTGCGCAGATTTCCCGTTCCCGCCGCGGAACCCGTCGTCTGCATCGACGACAGGATTCTCGGCAAGCCCGCCGATCCCACCGACGCGGCACGGATGCTGCGGCTGCTCGCCGCGCGCGAGCACCGCGTGCTCACTGCGGTCGCGCTCAAGTTCGCGGCGCGCATGGAGCTCGTGGTGAGCGAGAGCCGGGTGCGCTTCTGCGACCTCGCCGAGCCCGAGCTGGAAGCCTACGTCGAGAGCGGCGAGCCGACCGACAAGGCGGGCGCCTACGCGATCCAGGGCCGCGCCGCGGCCTTCGTCACCGAGCTGCACGGCAGCTACTCCGGGATCATGGGGCTGCCGCTGTACGAGACCGCGCAATTGATACGGAAATTCGGGTCGTGACGGAAGATATTCTGATCAACTGCACGCCGCAGGAAACCCGGGTCGGCGTGATGCAGGCGGGGGTGCCCCAGGAGCTGCACATCGAGCGCGCGGCGAACCGCGGCCTCGTGGGCAACATCTATGTCGGGAAGGTGGCGCGGGTGCTGCCCGGCATGCAGTCGGCATTCATCGAGATCGGCCTGGAGCGCGCCGCCTTCCTGCACGTCGCCGACATCTGGGAGGAGCGCCAGCATACCCAGCCGAGCGCCGCGCCGGCAAAGCCGATCGAGCGCATTCTTTCGGAGGGCCAATCGCGGCTCGTGCAAGTGATCAAGGATCCCATCGGGACCAAGGGCGCGCGTCTTTCGACCCAGATTTCGATCGCAGGGCGGCTGGTGGTCTATCTCCCTCAGGACCCGCACATCGGGATTTCGCAGCGGATCGAGGACGAGACCGAGCGGCAGCTGCTGCGCGAGAAGCTCGCACAGCTGCTGCCCGCCGACGAGACCGGGGGATTCATCATCCGCACCGTTGCGGAGACCGCCACCGACGCCGAGCTGCGCGGGGACATCGAGTACCTGAAAAAGCTCTGGCACGGCATCCGCGGCCGCGCGTTGACGGCGCCCGCCCCGACGCTGCTTTACCAGGACCTGTCGCTCGCGCAGAGGGTGCTGCGCGATATCGCGGGCGAGAGCACCGGCCGAATCATCGTCGACTCGCGCGAGAACTTCCAGAAGCTCCAGGAGTTCGCCGCCGAGTACACGCCCAAGGTGCTCGAGAAGCTCGAGCACTACACCGGCGAGCGGCCGCTTTTCGATCTTCACAACGTCGAGGACGAGATCGAGCGGGCGCTCTCGCGCAGGGTGGAATTGAAAAGCGGGGGCTACCTCATCCTCGAGCAGACGGAAGCGATGACCACGATCGACGTCAACACCGGCGGCTACGTCGGGGCGCGCAACTTCGACGACACGATCTTCAAGACCAATCTCGAAGCCGCGCAGGTGATCGCGCGCCAGCTGCGCCTGAGAAATCTCGGCGGCATCATCATCATCGACTTCATCGACATGGAAAGCGCGGAACACCGTTCCGCGGTCCTCGCCGAACTGAACAAGGCGCTCGCGCGCGACCGGACCCGGATCAGCGTGAACGGCTTCACGGGACTGGGGCTGGTCGAGATGACGCGCAAGCGCACCCGGGAATCGCTCGAGCACGTGCTGTGCGAGCCCTGCACGACCTGCGGAGGGCGCGGCGTGGTCAAGACCGCGCAGACCGTGTGCTACGAGGTCTTGCGGGAAATCCTGCGCGAGGCGCGCCAGTTCAACGCGCGCGAGTTCCGCATCCTCGCCTCGCAATCGGTGATCGACCTGTTCCTGGAGGAGGAGTCGCAATCCCTGGCGATGCTCGGCGACTTCATAGGCAAGCCCGTGTCGATGCAGGTCGAGACGAGCTACGGCCAGGAGCAGTTCGATATCATTCTCATGTAAGCCCATGGAAAAGGAAAAGCTCTCGGCCAGGGAAGCCGCGCTCATCGCCCAGGCACGGCGCGAGGCCGAGGCGCTCAAGCGCCCGCCGGCGGCCGCCCCGCCGGCCGCTGCGCCCGAGGAAAGGCAAGGACGCACGCCGGAAAAGCCCGACCCGGTCGAACGAATGGCGCAGCTCATGGCCGAAGAACGCGCCGAAACCGCGCGCAGGAAGAAGAAGATGCGCCGCTACGGATTGATCGGTTCGGCCGCTATCCTCGCGGCCTTCGCGCTGTGGCTGATGCGCGTGTTTTCGCGCCGCCGCTAAAAATCCCGCCCGCAAAGACTGACGACGATGGAATGAACAACCGAGAGTATCTGTTTACAGCCGCGCTTTTCCCGCACACCCAAAAAGGAGGATGAATGAACGACCGAGCCCAGTTCGACGACCCCCACCTCGAAAGTCTCCTGCCGAGAGTGCCGTTCACCCGGCGCGGTTTCATCGCCTCGAGCCTCGCTTCGGGCTTCGCGCTCGCGGCCGGACCGGTCGTCGCGCAAACCGCGATCGTCACCCTCGCCGACGGTTTGGACGTGGGCGCCGCCCAAGTCCCGGTTTCCGGCGGCATCCTGCCGGTCTACTTCGCGGCGCCCAGGAAGGCGGGCCAGTACGCCACGGTGATCGTCGTTCCGGAAGTCTTCGGAATGCACGAATACCAGAGGGACATCTGCCGGCGCCTCGCCAAGGCCGGCTACTACGCCATCACCCTCGACCCCTTCTTCCGCATCGGCGACCTCTCCAAGATCGCCGACATCAAGGAAGTGATCGGCAAGGCGAACACGCTGGCCGACGAGCAGATGCTGTCCGACCTCGACGCGCTGGTGGCTTTCGTCGGGAATCAGCCCAAGGCGAACACCGGGAAGCTCGGCATCACGGGCATGTGCCGCGGCGGGCGTACCGTGTGGATGTACACCGCGCACAGCAACAAGATCAAGGCCGGCGTGTCCTGGTACGGCGGCCTCAATCCGAACCCGCCTGCGCAGCCGCTCACGCCGATCGACGTCGCGGACAAGCTGAACGCGCCGGTGCTGGGGCTCTACGGCGGCGCCGACCAGGGCATCCCGATGGAGCACGTCGAGCGCCTACGCGCGGCGCTCGTGGCCTTCGGCAAGGACACGCAGTCGATGATCCACGTCTACGAAGGCATGCCGCACGCCTTCCACGCCGACTACCGGCCGAGCTACCGCAAGGAGGCGGCCGAAGACGGCTGGAAGCGGATGCTCGCCTGGTTCAAGAAGAACGGGGTGGCCTGAGCTCGTGGGCGTCAGCCGAAAAAGGGCGCCGAAAGGCGCCCTTTCTTATTGCATGGTTCATGGTTCGCTCAGCCCACGCCCGAATCGCGCGAAGCGAGACAAGCGGGCGGAATAGCGAGTCCTCGGCGGATGTTCGCCGCGTAGCGGGGTTTTGTCCGAGCGGCGGTCCTTTTCCTTCCGTTCGCCGGTCGACTGCTTCGCAGCGCCAATCAATCCTTACTACGGGGGTATAAACATGACAACGCTCATACCACGCTCGGTTGCGGCGGCGCTCGCCGCGTTCATGGTCGGCTTCTCCGCCGTGGCAGCAGCGGAGGACAGGGACGAAGGCGACAGGTTCTCCGCCCGGCTCTCCGGTTACAACGAGGTTCACTTCATCGCCGCGCCGACGCCCGCGCTGCGCGGCGCCATCTCGACCCAGGCCCGCGGAAGTTTCCGGGCCGTGATCGACGATCGCGCGGAAACGATTCACTACGAGCTGAGCTTCGAGGGCCTGGAGGCCGACGTCACCCAGTCGCATATCCACTTCGGCCAGCGGCACACGGTCGGCGCCATCGTGGTCTGGCTGTGCCAGACGGCGGGCACGCCGGCCCCCGCAGCCGTCGCCGGCCTCACGCCGATGTGCGGCGGTCCGCGGGCCAGCACCGTGAACGGCATGATCACCCCGGCCCAGGTGCTCACCGCCACCGGGCAGGGAATCAACGCCGGGGAGTTCGACGAGGTCGTGCGCGCAATCCGCGCCGGGAGGGTCTACGCCAACGTCCATTCCACGCTCTTCCCGCCCGGAGAAATCCGCGGGCAACTCCGAGGTGGCGACCGCGGTCATCACGACCGCGACTGATAATCCGTACGCAGAAAAGAAAGGGCGCCTCTCGGCGCCCTTTTTTTCATGGAACTGTAACTGCAGTTCAGCTCAGCAAGCCGACACGCATTTCCCGCCGCCGTCGAACTCCATCGTCTTGCCGCTCAAAGGGACGTAAGCGGGGATCTTGACGGCCTTCATGAACGTCTCGGTCCGCGTGCCCGGAAGCACCTTGCCGCCCTTGGTCGCCACCTCGTTCGCGTGCGAGGCGATCACCGCATTGGGCCTCACCAGCTCGTCGATCACGTAAGCGGCTTCCGTCGGCCCGGTGCTGAACACGTCGCCGATGTTGATGACCGCGAGGTTCGCCTTGTAGTAGCGGCGCACGACCAGCTCCTGCTCGGCCGTGATGCCGGTGTCTCCGGACAGATAGACCACGCGTCCGTTGGTGAACGCGAGGACGTAGCCGTTCGGCGGACCGACGTAAGCCGTCAAACCGTTCGCCCGCAGCGCGTCGCCGAGATTCTTGTCGAGAAACTCCGGGGGCAGGCCGTTGGTGTGAACGGCCGGGACCGTGGCGACCCGGACGCCGCCGACCTTCGCCATGGCGCCGAAGCGCACCAGCTGGACCTGGGCCGGATTTCCTCCAGCCGTCTTCATCTTCGCCGCGAAGAAGGAGCCCAGCTCCGCGCCGACTACCAGCTTCGCCTTCTTGCTCACCGCGATCTCCACGGTGTTGGAATTCGGCGCCACGTTCACCGAGAAGTCCGGATTGCCGCAGGCGCCCGCGTTGGCGGCCGGCTGGTGCGCCGGACCGATGTGGTCGCCGTGAACGTGCGAGAGCAGGACCGCGTCGATCTTGCCCAGGCGCGGATCGTTCGCCCCGCGCACCGTAAACCCGGCGTCGTAGAGGATCCGCGTGCCGTCGGGATCCTCGAACACCATGGCGCGGTCCCGGGCGCAGAACTCGCCGTCATGGCTGCCCAAGGGCGTGATCTTTACGACTCCCGGACCGGAAGGTTGTGTCATCGTGCCGGCGCAGCCGGCCAGCAGCGCAGCCAGAACAACCGATAGCCTCTTCATCGCTTTCTCCTCTGTTCGAGTGTGATCGATACCGCTCGTCCCGCCCCGATTCAGTCGGCGTACTGCCCTGCTCTCTTGATTATCGGCCCCCACTTCGCGATCTCGGATTGGAGGAGCTTGTGCAGGGCTTCCGGCTTCGCGCGATCCGCGCTCACCGGCTCGGCGCCGAGCCTCGCGAGGTTGGCCTTGAAGTCCGCGTCCTTGATCGCCTCCTGCAGGGCAGCGTTCAAGCGGTCCACCGCCGCCTTCGGCGTGCCCTTGGGCACATACACGCCGTGCCAAAGCCCCACTTT
>CAYQVE010000043.1:0-16739 GCA_964420785.1 uncultured Enterobacteriaceae bacterium
CGTCGAGCTGCTGTTCGGGGCGTACCGCCGGCGGATTCTGTCGCTGCTTCTGCTCCATCCCGAGCGGAGCTTCTACGTGCGCGAGATCGGGCGGCTGACGGGGGTGCCGGCGGGGTCGCTGCACCGGGAGCTGACGGCGCTCACCGCGGCGGGCCTCTTGACGCGCAGCTCGGCGGGGAATCAGGTCCGCTATCAGGCCGACCGCGCCTGCCTCGTATACGGGGAGCTCGCCGGAATTTTCCGCAAGACGGCGGGGCTCGCCGACGTGCTGCGCGAGGCGCTTGAGCAGCTCGGCCGGGCGGTGCGGGCGGCCTTCGTGTTCGGCTCGGTCGCGCAGGGAAAGGAGCGCGCCACGAGCGACATCGACGTGATGGTCCTCGGCTCGGCTTCTTTTGCGCGCGTGGTCGAGGCGCTCAGGCCGGCGGGCGAACGGCTTTCGCGCGAGGTGAACCCGGTGGTGATGGCGCCCGGCGAATTCCGCGCGAAGCTGAAGGCGCGAGACCGGTTCGCGGCGAGGATCGCGCGCGAGCCCAAGATCTTTCTCATAGGCGACGCCCGTGAGCTTGGACAACCTGCTGAAGACCGGGCAGCTTAAGCGGCACCCGGTCGACGCCGCGGAGATCGGGCGGCTGCTCGCCGCCGCGGCGCGCAACCTCGCCGACGCCGGCGCGACCGCCATCAGCGCCGAGACGCGCTTCGACGCGGCGTACCGCGCTATCACTCAGATCGGGCTCGCCGCGCTCATGGCGAGCGGCTTCCGTCCGGACACGAACCGGCCCGGGCACCACGTCACGATCATCCAGACGCTCCCGCTTACGCTCGGCGTCGAAGGCAAGCGCGTTTCGGTGCTCGACACCCTGCGGCGCAAGCGCAACCTCGCCGATTACACCGGCGAAGACATCGACGACGCCTCGGTCGCGGTTTGCATCGAGCAGGCGGAGAAGCTGCTGCGCGAGGCGCGCGGCCGGATTGGGAAGAACAAATGAGCGCCGGACGAGCTCACGCTCGCCAGTGCCGCGCGAAAGGCCGGCGGCGGGATTAAACTAGCGCCATGAACGCTCCCGAGAAGATGAAGCAGTACGACCGCGCGGCGCAGGACGTCGGCAACATCGTCCACCTCGAGCATTTCAACTGCTGCATCGACGACCAGCGCCTGGCGGTGCTGTTCTACGTCACGGGGCTGGGCGCGACGCGCGACCCGTACATCTTCACGGGCCTGGAGAACATCTGGCTCAACTTCGGCCGGACGCAAGTCCACATGCCGAGCCGCGCCGTGCCGCCCAGGGCGGAGCGCCTGCGCGGCACCGCGGGCTTCGTCGTGCCTAGCCTCGCGGAACTGAAGAAGCGCCTGGAGCACGCGGGCAGCGAGATGAAGCGCGTGGTCCCCGAGCGCAAGACGCAGTTCTCCTGGCAGGAGAAGGACGGCGCGATCGAGGCCACCGACCCCTGGGGCACGCGCGTTCGCTGCCATGCGCCCGCGCCCGGGTTCGGACCGATCGAGATCGGCCTCGCCTACATCGATTTCGACGTGCCCCCCGGCTCAGCCGAAGGCATCGCGCGCTTCTACGACCGGGTGATGAAGGCGCCCGCGCGCCACGACAAGGGCCGCGCCACGGTGAGCGTCGGGCGCGACCAGAAGCTGCATTTCACCGAGACGAAAAAGCCGCTGCCCGAGTACGACGGCCACCACATGCAGATCTACATCGCCGACTTCTCCACGCCCTACGAGTGGCTCAAGTCGCGCGGCCTCATCACCATGGAGACCGACGCGCACGAGTGGCGCTTCCAGTGGATCACCGACCCGGACGACGGCCGGAAGCTATTCCAGATCGAGCACGAAGTGCGCAGCCTGAAGCACCGCCTCTTCGCCCGGCCGCTAGTGAATCGCAACCACGGCGTCACCAACCTGAACTACCTGCCGGGGCAGGATTTTTACCACGGGACGTATTAGAGGGATTGGCGAAGGTCGGTGCCTTAAGGGAAATTGGACTTATAATCCGACGCGTTCAACTTGCAGACGCCCCATTGACCGCTTTCAACACGACCGACCGACGCGAAGTGCCAGCGTACGCTATACGCGAGGCTGCGCATTACTTGGGCGTGCCGAAGTCTACCTTGCGCGCTTGGTTCGCCGGTCAGCGGGGGTTCCGGGCGGTGATCAAACCCGCCGACCCGAAGACCCTGGTCCTTTCGTTCTCCAACCTCGTCGAGGCGTACGTGCTCTCGGCGATCCGCCGCAAGCACCACATCGGACTGCCGACGATACGGCGAGGATTGAGTTTCCTCACCGAAAGGCTTGGATCCAAGCGACCGTTGCTCGAAGAGAAGTTCGCGACCCACGGGGCAAGGCTCTTCGTGGAACGCCTGGGCCAGATCATCAACCTTTCCGCGATCGGCCAGGTCGAGATGGCCGAGCTCATCCAGGCTTATCTCGAACGGGTCGAGCGCGACCCGAAGGGCCTACCGATCAAGCTGTACCCGTTCATCCGTACGCAGCCACCCAAAGAGCAGCCGCGCACGGTCGTGATCGACCCGCAAGTGTCGTTCGGCCGCCCCGTCATCGCCGGAACCGGCATCCCGACCGCCGTGCTCGCGGAGCGCTTCAAGGCAGGCGATCAACCGCCGGATCTTGCGAAAGACTACGGTGCAAGCGAAGAGGCGATCTGGGACGCGATCCGCTGCAAAGTCGACCTCAAAGCCGCTTGAGGCGAAAACGCACACCACAGAACGCAAGCTATAATTTGGGTCCTGTGGGTTCTCACATCTCGCCGGCCTCGCCATCCAAGGAGGTACGGAAGCATGTTTAACGAGCGCCGCGTAGCTCAGATGGCCGCGTACCTTCTCGACCGAGGGAAGGGTCGCATGAAATACCTGAAGCTCATGAAGCTTCTCTATCTGGTGGACCGCGAGTCGATGAAGCGCCACGGGCACCCGATTTCCGGCGACCGCTATGTTTCGATGGACCACGGTCCGGTCCTGTCGAACACGCTCAACCTGATCAACGGCGCGGTTAAATTCCAGGAGCGCGGCTGGGACCACTGGATTGCGGACAAGGCCGATTACGCCGTTTCGCTCAAACGGAAGACTTCGCGCGAGGCGCTAGATGAACTGAGCGATGCGGACATCGACGTCCTTCACGATATCTTTGCCAAGTTTGGCAAGATGAGTCAGTGGGACCTGGTGAAATATGTGCATCGCTATTGCCGTGAATGGCAGGATCCGAAGGGTTCCTCCATTCCGATCGATTACGAAGAGGTATTCAGGGCGCTGGGCCACACGCCTGCCGAATCAAGGAAGCTCGGCGCGCGGATCGAGCGGCAGCGAGGAATCGACAAGCTCTTCGCCGGCTTGTGAAGCTTTTCGTGCCCTACCGGCGGGCGACGCTGCTCATCCCGTCCGGACCGGCGCACGAACCAGACCAGAAGCACCTCTTCATCATCCTGACCGATTCCGCAGTCGTCCTCGACTACGATGGAAGGCACTCATTGCTGGTCGGAGTCAGCACCATCCACCCAGGCATTCCGCACGACCCGGCCTGCGAGCTGTTCGCGGGCGATCACCCGTTCATCCGGCACAAGAGCTTTGTCTACTACGCCCAAGCACGCATCGAGGCGTCGCAGAAAATCGTGGATGGCGTCAAGCGCGGCGTGCTCTCGCCGAAGGGAATGCTGGACGAGGAAATCTTCGCGCGGGTGTGCCATGGGTTGACGCAGTCGCGGTTCACCGCGCTGCGGATGCGCGCGTTTTTCGAAGCGGCGAGCAAGCTCAAATAAAGCAAGACCCGGGAGCCTTGCACCCACCCACCAAGCGAAACTCTATGTTGATCCGGTTTCGGTGGATCCGCTGTTGAGATCCCCGGCGATCAACCGGAACTGCTCCAGCGCCGCCTCCAGGTCCTCGACGATTTCCTGCGCAATTACCTCCGGCGCCGGCAGGTTGTCGGATTCGGCGAGCGACTCGTCTTTCAGCCAGAAGATGTCAAGACTCGCCTTGTCGCGCGCGACGAGCTCGTCGTACCCGTATACCCGCCAGCGACCCTCCGGATTCTTCTCCGACCACGTGCTCTCCCGCTCGTGCCGGTTCTTGGGGTTGTAGCAGGAGACGAACTCGTCCAGGTCCTCGCGCTTCATCGGGCTCGTCTTCAGCGTGAAGTGCTTGTTCGTGCGCAGGTCGTAGATCCAGAGCTTCTTCGTCCACGGCGTCTCCGAGGCCGGCTTCTTGTCGAAGAAGAGCACGTTGGCTTTCACGCCTTGCGCGTAGAAGAGCCCGGTCGGAAGCCTGAGCAGCGTATGCACCTCGCACTCGTGCAGCAGCTTCCTTCGGATCGTCTCGCCCGCGCCGCCCTCGAAGAGTACGTTGTCCGGCACCACCACCGCCGCGCGGCCGTTCTGCTTCAAGAGCGTCTTGATGTGCTGCACGAAATTCAACTGCTTGTTCGAGGTCGTCGCCCAGAAGTCGTCGCGCTCGACGATGTCCTTTTCGGTCGTGGTCCTGCCGTTCTCGCCGACGATCATCGTGCTCGACTTCTTGCCGAACGGCGGATTGGCGAGCACCACGTCGAAGCGCTCGCCCGGGTCCGCCGCGAGCGCGTCCGCCACGCGGATCGGCACGCTTTTCTCAGAGCCGATGCCGTGCAGCAGCAGATTCATCGCGCACACGCGCGCGGTCGCCTGCACCAGCTCCCAGCCGCGGAACGCGCCCTCCTTGAGGTGCCGCAACTCGTCACGCGTGAGGTTCCTGTTGTGTCCGACGATGTAATTGTGCGCGGTGAAGAGAAACCCGCCCGTGCCGCAGGCCGGGTCGCACACCAGCTCGCCCGGCTTCGGCGCGATGCAGTCCACCATCCCCTGGATCAGCGCCCGTGGCGTGAAGTACTGCCCCGCGCCCGACTTCAGGTCCTGCGCGTTCTTCTCCAGCAGCCCCTCGTAGGCGTCGCCCTTCACGTCGGCGCTCATCGCCGACCAATCCTCCTTGTCGATCAGGTCCGCGATCACCCGCCGTAACTTCGCCGGGTCCTGGAACTTGTTCTGCGCCTTGCCGAAAATCAGCCCGAGCGTCCCCTTCTCGTTCCCGAGCGCCTCGAGCGTGTGGCGGTAGTGGTCGAACAACTCATCGCCATCCTTCGCCAGCAGCGTCGGCCAGGCGTACTTCGCGGGAATCGGGCTCGGCTGGTTGTAAGGCGGCTTCGAGCGCTCGTCGGCCATCTTGAGGAACAGCAGATACGTGAGCTGCTCGACGTAGTCGCCATAACTCATCCCGTCGTCGCGCAGGACGTTGCAGTAGTTCCAGAGCTTCTGGACGAGGGTGGCGGAGTTCACTTCCGAGAGAGATGGGTCACAAATGATGGCCTTGGAGCAGTAACGACGGCCGTACCGCGTCTGCAAGTATGAGGACGTGGTGCCGCGCCCTGGTGATTGCTACTCGGGCCAGCTTTCGGCTTCGGCGATATGGCGCGGGCTCTTGGCAATAGACAAGGGGGCAGCTATTCGGATCGTCGAAAACCACAACCGCGTCAAATTCCTTGCCCTTTGCCTTGTGAGCAGTCATAACGTGAATACCGCTTAGATCGTTTCCGCCTGACAGGAGTTGATCCGTCGCGATTGTGTCATCGAGCACCATTCGAGCATTTCGATAGTTGCCCCGCGTCTGCCAGAGTTCGGTAAGCGCACGCGCTATTCTTTGTCCTCGTTGGAACGCCACAAGCTGCTCGGCGTACCGGGCAATTTCGGCAATAGGATTTGCCCCGCAGTTCGCAAGAAATCGTCGGACATGAAGCCAATCGGACCGTGGGTCGCCAGAGAAATCATGGGTTCGCGATGCATTTAAGGCCGCAAGAAGCTTTGCCGCGACACTGTTTCCCTTGGGACGCGCCCCGTCTCGCGCCTGAGTTGCTGCTATTGCTAGCCGGCGAGCTTGATCCAGGTTGCTGCCTCCTCCCTTGGATCGATAGACGGCAGCACACAGATCGAGGGCCTCTGCTGTCTCGAGCAACTCGTCCGCTGCTGGCCTTCGGGGTTCCATTAGGTATGCGACCACTCGGCTGGCAAGCAGTACGGGTGCTTCGTCGATCAGAACTCGGTGAGGTATTCGTTGGCCTTCTCCGTCCCCTGTAAGTGCCCGCGTAAGCAAATTAACGCCTCGTCCCCACGTGGCCACAAGCGCAAGATTTTCTGGTCGGTTGCCCGTTAGCTGTTCAACGCGTTGGTAAGCCATCCCGACGCTTTGTCGGATAGCAGAGTCTCGGCGGTCTCGCCGGGGATGAAAGTTCAAACGGGAAACACCGACATACGGAGCGCCGCGCGGCGTTCCGAGTAATACGTCGTTTCCAAACCGGACGATCTCACAGGTCGGGCTGCGATGATTTTGGCCTTGCAAGTCGATGCGTAGGGGGTTCAACACCTGCATAATTTGCTCGACCCGTTCGGCACTCACCCCAGGCCGAAAGTCGTATATCTGCTGTTCCAAGTCAGCTAAACACATCAACTGCGAGCGCTCCGCAAGAAGTTTCGCAATTGCCCATTGATCCTCGGCGGTGTCTTGTGCTTCGTCCACTACGATCAGTGGGGAACGCGATGAGAGCAAAGCCCGGAGCCGCTGGCTCCGGGTCAGAAGGTCAAGTGCTTTGGGCGCGAACAGATCAAATGCGACGCTGCCTTCCTCGCGGAATCGACGCCCCCGTTCATCGTCCCAATCAAGACCAAGGCTCTCGTATTCGTGTCTGGCAGCCTCTTCATCATGGGGTGGAAGGAGCCGGAGGCGTCGCGGCGAACCCAGAAGGTACCCGTGCCCTCGAAGAATTTCCCAGAAAAAGGAGTGGAACGTTTGGATTGAAAGCTGTCGGCGGATCGGCTTAGGAATTTCCCTTTGGCTTGCTTCCAATATCCGTCCCACGGCGGCTCGAGAGAAGCTCAGAAACAGCACGGATTGGCTAGGCAGGAGGCCGTCCTCAATTCGCTTACGCGCTTTGACGAGAGCTATCGTTGTCTTGCCGGCTCCCGGCCCCCCGGTGACGAGAATATGCCCGGTCGCGTCGATAATCCGCTGCCGATCGGCACAAATTTGCAACGGCATATCTAAGCCCCCTCTCGTCGCTAATCAGCTTCGGGGGCGGCCGATTGCGGTGCCGCTAAACCGGCGACGGGCGGCACTTCGGCGGCGCCTTCATTGGCTGCTGGAACGGGAGCAGGTTGAGCACGTTGCGGCTTGGGAAACCGTTCGTAGATGGCGCCGAGAAACGTTCGAATCTGTGCAGGAAGTTCCACGGCAGTGCAATGGTCCAACAATAGTGCGGCGCCGCCCGCACCTTTTAAACCCTCGAGCAAACGCCTGGTGTGACCTGTGACTGTCTCATCGTTTGGTCGAGGGCCGGGAATGCCATAGTGCCCCCTGGGATCATCAGCGCGCAGCGCCTCTAAGAACTGCCATTGGCGATCAGTCGGAACTTCCGTGACTAACAAGATCTCTGCACCGGCATAAGGAACTTCGAAGGCAATCTCATAGATGTCAGCGAGCGCCCTGACTTCGTCGTCCGAGCGTTTCTTTCGGTCGAAGAAAGCGAATGCCCGTATCCCGAGTGCTTTGAAGAACTGCCCAATACGTTCAAGATTGCCTTGCCCTTCCGCATCAATGACGCTGACGCCTGCAACGTCAAGCGGAAAGAGGTTTCTGTCAGCCTCTTCCATCTTGTCGGTGCTGGCCAGAATTGCATCACGTTCGGTCAGCCCTTCGGCAACGACTACCCCCTGCCCTAGCATGGCCTCCGCAAGCGCCCTACGGAAGTGCTGGCGGTAGCTCTTGGGCTTCATCAGATCGGGAAGTTTGACCGGGATCCCCACAAGGGTGCCTGCTATATCGCGGGAGAGCCGCAAAACCTGTTCTGGATCGAATCGCTCGATAACAAAGGGCGAGTGTGACGTGATGAAGCACTGAGTCGTTTGTTCGAGCAGGTACTTTGCTATGCGCCGTTGGGCATGCGGCGGTAATGCGATCTCCGGCTCTTCCATCGCGAAAATGACGTTGTCTTTCTTGATTTCCGCTATGAATGTCAGAAGTGCGAGAACGAGGATATTGAGGGTTCCAGTCCCCGCTTCCTGAAACGGAATCGGAGATTCTCCTTCGCCCATTGTCAAGAAGAAGGCGATCGTCTTGCGAAGGTGTTCTCTTGTGAGCTGGGAAACGAACAGTCTGGTAGCTCGATCTGCGCCTCCCGTTTGGATGTAGTCCGACAACCTTGCCTCGATCTCATCGAGTACCGGACTGAGTTCAGTTGCGTCCGAGTCGATTGGCGGGTCGAGGTCCGCCAACCGCTTTCGGATTCGCTCCCACAGGCCAGTCCGCAGCTCTTTCATTCGCAAGATGATGTCTAGCAGCGATCCTCTTTCGAGGCTAAGGGCGCGTGATCCTGTTCTCAAGGCCCTCAGGTACAGGAAGCCAATCGCGCGCTTCACGCGGGTGGGCACGGAAGGTGGCTCATCTTGGCCGGCAACTTCCTCTCCCGCATAGATGGTCCTGGCGACGAACTGATCTTCCTCTGGGTCGTATCTGGCAATGGTTGTGAGCCGAAGGCAGGGCTCCACCTGCGCGGCGTCTACCTGATCAATTTCGCCCGGTACAAGGAGCCTTCGCTCTGCTTTGTGCCAGTGCTCTAAACTCGCAAAACATTGCCTGCTGACTTCATCTGTGAGATCGGTCAGCAGCACCTCGATCCGGCTTAGTATGGGTGTCTGTCCATCCGCGTCCAGGTACCTCGCGTTGTAGAAGTCGAACTCCTCAACGGGAGGCGTGCGAGCCAGCCGATCCGGTCCAAGAACCAAGTCGAGCGCTTCGCAGATCGTGCTCTTGCCAACGTTGTTCCGGCCGATCAGGAGCGTATGCCCGTCAAAGAAGAGCTGGGCAGACTTTACACCGCGAAAATTGTCAATCGTTAATCGCGTGACGCGCACGACTCGCTCCGATCGCCGTTAGCGCCAAAGGCTCTTGCAAGCGCGCTGCTCCGGAAATATCCGGAGCGAAGCTCGGCTGCTCCGAGTTGAACTTCGGTATTTCGAATCAATGACAAATGTCGTTCAGCCTCCGCGACCAGCTTACGCTGCGCAGCTACGGGAGGAAGCCGAAGCTGAAACCTTTTTAGTTTGGTGCCGTTCACGTTCGCTTGACCAACCTGCTGGCTAACCACAGATTTCACCCACGCGCGCCCAAGCGATGAGTTGAGCACAAATGCAACGAATTCCGGAAGAACGTCTTCAATGAATCTCACCCGAATGAGATATGAGGCGAAGGAGCATGGCCTTGGATTGCCCTTGTAAACGGCGGTCTTTCCGACGAGCTCCGGACTATTTGTTCGGTTGAAGAGCAGATCGCCGACTTGCAATAGCAGTCCCGGAAATTCATCGTGGTCCGCCGGAAGGAACTTGAGGTCATCGACCAAAAGCTCACCGCCTTCGATGTTTCCCATCCTGAGTACTGGAACTCCTTTCACCGTAGCAGAAGTCTTCGCCGAGCTGCCGTACTGAACCATCGTCGCTACCTCGCCGAGCGAACGGTTAGGCCAGCCTTCAAAATCCAATCCGCAAAGCGCGCCAGTCTGAACGGCAGTTAGGACGCTCGCCTTATAGTTTGTCAACCTCATTCTCGCTGCCCGGATCGTCGAGGCCGCTTCGTCGAGTCTGGAGAACTGCTTTTCGATTTCGGCGACGATACGGCGCTGGACGCTCAGCGGCGGAAGCGGGACGTCGAGCGCCTCAAGATCACCGCGCCTGAGGTTGTTAATATTCACCCCAAGCGCCTTCTTCGTAACTTGGCGCCAGTAGCCTGGAGACCGCAGGAAAAGCGCCAAGAAGCGCGAGTTGATCTCTTGCCTAGGACGAATCGCCGCGCAGAATGCGCCAAAGGCGCCGTGCCATGGCGAATGAAGCTGGGCGGACTTACCGACGAGGTGCTTGCTCCCACTCGAAGTGGCTACGACAATGTCGTCAGTCCGGAGCAGTTGGTCCGGCGAAATATTTCGCTCCGCGACGTACACAAGGTCCGAGTCAAGCACCAGGCGCGAATCTTGAATGTTCGTTGCCCGCAACACGGGAACATAGCCCGCACGCGGTTCCTCGCGAGCGTCAGCTTTCGGATATGAGACGCCACGAACAAGCTCGGCGACTCGCGCCAGCGGAACTGTAGGCCAACTTTCCGCGTCGCTTGCTGCGACCGCTGTCATGCCGCCAGCTCCTTGTTCATCGCTTCAATCACCTTCGGTAATTCCGCTCCGAAGAGCTGATGCACCTTGCCTAACCCGCCGCGCTGGGTGAAGGGCGACAGCTCGAAATCTTCCGCGTCCAACCCGAGGTTCGAAGCGATGCGCTCGGCCATGTTCGTGAGCCACCATCGCTGCTCGTCCGTGAAAGCCTTCCCCGCTGCTTGCTGCTGCGCCATCCAGGCCTTGAAGTTGGCGGCGACACGCTCTGGGTACGGGACGAGTTCGTTCTCCTGGTGCATCGCGTAACGCACGAGGGAGACGAGGTCGGTGAGGATGCGGCGGGTGGAGGCGCCTTTGACCTTGGTCTTGTCGAGCGCGGCGTAGGCGTGCCAGAGCGCGGATTCGGTGATGAGGTGCGGCGGGGCGTGGAGGGCGTCGGCTAGGGACTTGAGGTCCTCGAACTTGAGCGGCGCCTTGGCCGGGCGGTTGTAGAGGATCTGGAGGGCGGTGATTTCATCCTTGTGCTTCTGGATGAACTGCTCGAAGGTGGTGACGATTTTCTTCGCGCGCTCGCGGGCGGCTTCGGAGAACCCGGCTTCGAGCACCTGGTCCTGGGTGACGTTGTCGATCACCTGTTCGTTTTTCTGCTTGAGCATCAGGATCAGCTCGCGGACCTTCGGGTCGTGGAGCGGCTTCACTGCCGCCCGTGCGGCTGTCGCGGCCTGCGCGGGCGGGAGGTCGGGGGCGAGCGCGTTGACGATGCCTTTGGCGAGGTCCTTCAAAGTAGCGCCGCCGGCCGCCTGAGCGATCTTCGCCTTGTCCTCGGCCGGCAGGTCTTTGTCGAGGCGCGCGAGGCGCGCAGCGACCGAAGACAGCACGTCGGGCTCGGTGTTGCCCAGCGCCACCGCTTGGAGGAGCTTTTCCAGCGGCACGGACTTCTTCTGGTCCATGGGGCGCGAGTCGGTGAGGTCGCGTTCGCACACGCCGACGCAGTCCACGATCACGAAGTGGTCCTTCGACTTCGCGTCGGGCGTGACGCCCTTCAGGTCGTCGGGTGAGATGACGCGCACGCCGCGGCCTTTCATCTGCTCGAAGAAGGTGCGGCTCTTCACCGCGCGCATGAACACCACGATCTCCAGCGGCTTGATGTCGGTGCCGGTGGCGATCATATCCACGGTGACGGCGACGCGCGGGTGGTAGCTGTTGCGGAAAGCCGCGATCAGACGCTCGGGCGTCTCGCCCGTGGTGCGGTAGGTGATCTTCTGCGCGAACTCGTTACCCTTGCCGAACTCCTCGCGCACGATCCGCACGATGTCCTCGGCGTGGCTGTCGTCCTTGGCGAAGATCAGGGTCTTAGGCACCTCGGTGCGGCCGGGAAAGATCTCGGTGAAGAGCTTGTCGCGGAAGGTGCGCACAATCGTTCGGATCTGGTCCGTCGCCACCACGCCGCGGTCGAGCTGCTCCGGGTCGTAGGAGAACTCCTCGTCGAGCTGCTCCCAGCGAACCTTGCGCGTGACCTTGTCGCGCAGGTCCACGTAATAGCCGGCGTCGACCTTGCCGCCCGTCTCTCCCACTTGGGTGCGGATGCGGTAGACGTCGTAGTTGACGTTGACGCCGTCGGCCACCGCCTGCTCGTGGCCGTACTCCATCACAAGGTTCTGGTTGAAGAAGCCGAAGGTCTGCTTGCTGGGCGTGGCGGTGAGGCCGATGAGGTAGGCGTCGAAGTACTCGAGCACCTGGCGCCAGAGGTTGTAGATCGAGCGGTGCGCTTCGTCGGTGACGATGACGTCGAAGGTCTCGATCGGGATCGCCGGGTTGTATTCGACGGGTTCTTGGGTATGCACGAGGCTATCGAGGGCTGACCCCGATGCTTCTTCAAGGTCCTCCGGCAACTCGTGGCCCTTGAGCATCGAGTACATGCGCTGGATGGTGCAGATGCAGACCCGCGCGGTCTTGTCGAGCTGGTTGCTCGTCAGATGCTGGACGATGTACTCCTCGTTGCCGAACTTGCGGTTGCTGTAGGGAGACGTGTACTGCTCGAATTCTTTCATCGTCTGCCGACCGAGGTTGCCGCGGTCGACGAGAAAGAGCACCCGCCGCGCGCCGGCGAACTTGATGAGGCGATAGAGGAAGGTGATCGCGGTGAACGTCTTGCCGCTGCCAGTGGCCATCTGGATGAGCGCACGCGGCTTGTTCGCGGCAAGCGACTTTTCGAGATTGCGCACGGCGACGATCTGCGCGGGCCAGAGGCCCGACTCGACGAGCTTCGGCATCGCGCTCAGGCGCGCGAGGAAGCTCGGCAGAGGCTCCGCCGCGCCGCCGGCTCCGGTGCCTATCCCGTTCAAGAGTTCCGCAAGCGTCTCCGGGCGGTGGAAGGCGAAGACGCTCCGCGCGCGCGGTTGGGGATCGAGACCGCTGGTAAAGCGCGTCTCGAGCCCGGTCGACTCGTAGGCGAACGGCAAGGGTCTGCGCCACGCCGGCAGGCTCTCAGGCAGGCCCTTCACGTACTTGTCGGATTGGATCTCGACACCGGAGAGCGTGTGACCTTGCTTCTTTGCTTCCAGAACACCGGCCGCCTTCCCGTCCACGTACAGCATGTAGTCGGCAAAGCCGTGGCCGTCCTTTAACTGAAAATTGCACAGCGCGACGCCGTGTGCGGCGTGAATGTTGGCGTCCTTGACCGGCTGTACGGCCCATCCAGCCGCCCTGAGCAAGCGGTCGATCTCGGCGCGGGCGCGTTCTTCAGGCTTTTCAGCCACGTTTGGTCCTCTCCCGGGATGAACCTTTCGTCCAGGTGTGTCCTCGCTCGACAAGAGGATAGCATCGCCGCATCGGGCTGACCGCCTGGACGAGCGTAGCTGTGGGCGATGCGGTCAACCTCAATGGGCGCTGTCGGGGAAATCCCTACCGGTTGCTACTATAGTATCTACCTGGCGTGAAGAAGGCCGGGCCATCTTGGAGAAATTGGGTATGAAGTTGAGCGTCAAATCCATTGAGCCGAAAAAGAAGCCGGATTTCGTGAGTATGGCTTGCATCTCCGCGAGCGTGAGCTTCAAGAAGCAGCTCGCGCCGGACGAGCTCATCCACGCCTTGCTTTCTGGAAAAGTGCCTTCAAACAAGGAAGCTCACTTCATCACGCTGTTCGAAGAAGCCTCGCCCAGCTTGCTCGCCGGTCTGATCGAACAGGTGAGTGCTTGGGCGAAATCGGGGAAGGTCGAAAAGAATATGCAGAAGATCGCGAAGCAGGTGGGATTGAGCAAAGAGGGAATGGTTTGGCAGAAGAGCGCCTGAAGATCTTGTGAAAGACTTTTGCAGAGCTGGAAGCGCTCGACTACCGACGTTTCTACGACGAGGGCCTCGATGTCGTGAAGAACGCTCTCGATTCGCATCCCGCTGACTTGCGAGAGTGCCTAGCCCCGCTTCAAATCCCTCAGCATCTCCCGCGCCGCATTATGCCCCGGCGCTCCGGTGACGCCGCCGCCGGGGTGGGCGCCGGAGCCGCACAGGTACAGGCCGCGCACGGGGGTGCGGTAGTCGGCGTAGCCGAGCACCGGCCGGGCGCTGTAGAGCTGGTCGAGGGTCAGGGCGCCGTGGAAGATGTCGCCGCCCGTGAGGCCGAACTCGCGCTCGAGGTCGAGCGGCGAGAGGATCTTGCGGGCGAGGATGCTTTTCTTGAAGTTGGGGGCGTGGCGGGTGACGGTCTCGACGACGGCGTCGGCGGCGGCTTCTTTGACGTCGTCCCAGGTCTTGCCGTCCGGCAGGACCGGGTTGAAGTGCTGGCAGAAGAGGCTGGCGACGTGCCGGCCTTTGGGCGCGAGGCTTTCGTCGACGGTGCTTGGGATAAGCATCTCGACGATGGGCTCGCGCGACCAGCCTTGGGTGCGGGCGTCGAAGTAGGCGCGCTCCATGTAGGGAAGCGAAGGCGCGATGATGATTCCCGAGCTGTGGTGCGGTTGGGCGTTCTTTCCAGGTATCGACGTGAAGTCGGGCAGCTCGGAGAGCGCCACGTTCATGCGGAAGCTGCCCGAGGCGCAGCGCCAGCGCTCGATGCGCGCGCGGAAGTCGGAGTCGAGCGCGTCCTTTTCGAGGAGCTTGAGGTAGAGGAGCTTGGGGTTGACGCCTGCCGCGATGGCGTTGGCCTCGATCTCGGTTCCGTCCTCGAGCGCCACCGAGGCGGCGCGGCCGGCTTTGACGCGGATCGCGGTGACTTCCGCGCCGGTGGTGATCTCCACGCCGCGCGCTCTCGCTTCTGTCGCGATCGCCTCGCTCACCGCGCCCATGCCGCCCATCGCGTGGCCCCAGATGCCGCGCTTGCCGTTCACCTCGCCGAACACGTGGTGCAGCAGCACGTAGGCCGAGCCCGGAGAATAGGGGCTGGCGAAATGGCCGACTTGCGAGTCCCAGCCGAACACGGCCTTGACGGGATCCGACTCGAACCACCAGTCGAGCAGTTCGCCCGCGCTCTTCGTCACGATCTCCCACAGGTCGCGCTGCGCGCGGCGCGAGAGGAGCGCGAGCCTGCCGACGAGCGCGAGGGCGCGGAGGCCGCTCCGCCAGCTCATGCCCAGGTTGGGCGGGGTCTCGAGGACGAGGCTTCTGAGGGTGTCGGCCGCGGTCTCGATCACGCGGTAGTACTCGGGCAGGCGCTCGGCGTCGCTCTGCGAGAAGCGAGCCAGCTCTTTTTGCGTGTCCGCGGTGGTCGGGCCGAGCTTGAAATGCTTGCCGTCCGGGAGCGGCAGGAAGTTGGCGAAAGGCCGCTCGACGATCTTGAGGCCGCGCTCGGCGAGCCTCAAGTCGCGGATCACCTTGGGGTTCAAAAGGCTCACCGTATACGCGGCGGTGGAGTTGCGAAATCCCGGCGCGAACTCCTCGGTGACCGCCGCGCCGCCGACCACGTGCCTGCGCTCGAGGACGCGCACTTTCAGCCCCGCGCCGGCGAGGTAGCAGGCGCAGGTGAGGCCGTTGTGGCCGCCGCCGATGACAATGGCGTCGTAGCGCATCAGCGCGCTCTCCGGAGGCGAGTGATTTCCTGGGCCTTCATAAAGCGTAGGATAGCGCCATGACCATCACCAAGCAGGCTGTCGCAGACAAGATCGCGGCCTACCTCCACCACCGCATCACGCAGGAGCAGCTGGTGGATTGGGCCGAGAACGCGCTCATGGACGGCGAATTCCAGGAAGGGGATGCCGCGACCATCTCCGCCGTAGTGGCGCGCCTGGGAGTGGCCGACGTGCGCGCTTTCGGCCTCACGTGGGCGAATTGCGAGGAGCTGCTCGGCCGGCTTGGTTTTTCAGCCCGCATAGAGATCGGCACCGGTTGATCCGGCGGCGGACCGTAGCGCGCGTGCGCTAGGAAGACTTCTGGATGCGGTAAACCGCGAGGCTGCCGAAGAGGTTGGCAAGCGTCCGGACTGGCCGGCCCTTGTGCAGGACGACGCGCTCGAGCACGCGGATGCCGTGGCTCGCGCAGAACGACTCGAAGTCGGCGATCGTGAAGAGGTGCACGTTGGGCGTGTTGTACCACTGGTAGGGCAGCTCCGCCGACATCGGCATCCTGCCGCCCATCGCGATCTGCAGCCGCAGGTCCCAGCGGCCGAAGTTGGGGAAGGACACGATCGCCTCGCGCCCCACGCGCAGCATGTCGAGCACGATCTCCTCGGTGCGGCGCACCGCCTGCAAGGTCTGCGACAGGATCACGCAGTCGAAGGAGGCGGCATCGAACCCCGCGAGCCCGCGCTCGAGGTCGCTCTGGATCACGTTCACGCCGTTTTTCACGCAGGCGAGCACGTTGGCGTCGGCGATGTCGATTCCGTAGCCGCGGGCATTGCGCGTCTCCTTCAGGTACTTGAGCAGCAGCCCGTCGCCGCAGCCGAGGTCGAGCACCGAGCAATCGGGCTTCACCCAGGCGGCGATCGCCTGGAAATCCGAGCGCTCGGCGAGCAGGCCTCGCTCCTGGCCGTTCATAAGCGGGCGTGGATGCCGTCGAAGTACGCCCGCACCAGCGCGTGGTAGCGCGCGTCGTCGAGCAGGAAGGCGTCGTGGCCGTGCGGCGCGTCGATCTCCGCGTAGGACACGTCCAGCCGGTTGTCGAGGAGCGCCTTGACGATCTCGCGCGAGCGCGGCGGCGCGAAGCGCCAGTCCGAGGTGAACGACACCACGAGGAAGCGCGCCTTCGCGGCGGCGAGCGCTCTTGCGAGGTCGTCGCCGTGCTCCGCCGCCGGGTCGAAGTAGTCGAGCGCGCGCGTGATGAGCAGATAGGTGTTCGCGTCGAAGTACTCGCTGAACTTGTCGCCCTGGTGGCGCAGGTAGGACTCGATCTCGAAATCGACGTCGAAGTGGAAGCCGATCTGGTCGGAGCGCAGCGCCCGGCCGAATCTCTCCATCATCGCGTCGTCCGACAGGTAGGTGATGTGCCCGATCATGCGCGCGAGGCGCAGGCCCCGGCGCGGCACCACGCCGTGCCCGTAGTAGTCGCCGCCGTGGAAGTCCGGGTCGGTGGTGATCGCCTGGCGCGCGACCTCGTTGAAGGCGATGTTCTGCGCCGAGAGCTTCGG
>CAYQVE010000044.1:0-16566 GCA_964420785.1 uncultured Enterobacteriaceae bacterium
ACATCCTGGTCGTCCCGAATTCGATTGCAGCCAGGGATCTCGCGGAGTTCATCGCGTACGCCAGGGCGAACCCGGGCAAGGTCTACTACGGCTCGGCCGGGACCGGCAGCCCCCCGCACCTCGCCGCCGACCAATTCGCGCGCCTCGCGGGCCTGCAGCTCGTGCACGTGCCCTACAAGGGCGTGGGGCCGGCGCTCCCCGATCTCATCGCAGGCCGCCTGCAGATCATGTCGATGAGCTACGGGTCGGCGCGGCCGCACCTCAAGAGCGGGGCACTGCGCCCCCTCGCGGCCGGATCGAAGCGGCGCCTGGCCGGACTGCCCGAAGTGCCGACCTCCGCGGAGGCCGGACTGCCGGGCTGGGAGATGAGCGCGTGGTTCGGCATCTTCGCGCCGAAAGGCACGGGCCTCGAAATCGTGCACCTGCTGAACGAGAAGCTCCAGGCAGTGATCGAGGAGCCCAAGACCAGACAGCGGCTGCTCGAGGTCGGCGCCGAGCCGCTCGGCGGTCCGGCACCGGCATTTGCCGAGCGCGTGCGCGCCGACTATCGGATGTGGGGGCAGGTCATCAAGGAATCGGGAATCAAGCTGGAGTAGCGCTATGGCTCGTTCGGTGCTCAAGACGAAATTCATCTCTCATGGCACCCTCGGCTCGAAAGATCTCGAGGCGACGCGCCGTTTCTACGAGGAGTTCCTCGGTCTGGAGGTGGTGCGCACCAGCCCCGTGTCCCTCATGATCCGCCTCGGCGGCAACCACGTGTATGCCGTGGTCTACACCAAGAAAAAAGAGCGCATGCCGCGCGTCTACCACAACGGCCTCGACGTCGACACCGACGCCGAAGTGGACGAAGCCTGGCGGGCGTGCCACCTGCAGTCGGAGAAGTGGGGGCTGCACGACATCGACAAGCCTTCCGCACGCCACGGAACCTACAGCTTCCTTTTCTGGGACGCCGACGACAACGCCTGGGAAATCCTCTCCAATCCCGCGGGAGGCTACACCTGGATCTTCGAGCAGGGCGACCTCGAGGGCCGCGGCCATTTCGAGCGCGGCTTCCGTCACAAACGCCCGGACGCGAAGAAGGAAACCGCGTGAGGGCGGCGTACTACGAGCGCAAGGGACCTGCGCCGAAAGTGCTCGTGCTGGGCGAGCTGCCCGACCCGCAGCCCGGGCCGGGCGAGGTGCGCGTCAAGCTGCGTTTTTCCGGAATCAATCCGACCGACACGAAGTTGCGCGGCGGCTGGGACGGCAACATGGAGATGCCTTTTCCGCGCGTGATTCCGCATCAGGACGGAGCCGGCGTCGTCGACGCGGTCGGGCCGGGCGTGCCGCAATCGAGGCTCGGCGAGCGCGTCTGGGTCTACGAGGCGCAGCGCGGCCGCGCCTTCGGAACCGCGGCCCAATACCTCGCGATCGCTTCGGAGAACGCAGTGACTCTTCCCGAGGGCGCGAGCTTTGAGACCGGGGCCTGCCTCGGCATCGCCGGAATGACCGCGCACCGCTGCCTTTTCCAGGACGGAGGAATCCAGGGACAGACCGTGCTCGTCGCCGGCGGCGCGGGCGCGGTCGGCCACGCGGCGATCCAGCTCGCGAAATGGGGCGGAGCGCGGGTCGCCTCCACCGTGAGCCGGCCCGAACAGGAGAAGGTCGCGCGCGAAGCGGGCGCCGATCTCGTCGTCAACCGCAAGACTGAGGACACCGCCACGAGAATCAAGGCGTTCACACGGGGACTGGGTCTAGACCGAGTGGTGGAAGTCGCCTTCGAGGCGAACCTCGAGCTCAACCGTGCGGTGCTGAAAGCCAACGGCGTGATCTCCACCTACTCCTCCGGTTCGCCCCAAAGCACGCCGCGAATCCCGTTCACGGCTATCATGCGGCAGGGGATAAGCGTGCACTTCATCCTCGTCTATGCGATGCCCCGCGAAGCGCACTGGGCGGCGGCGCGCGACCTGAACGCAGCGATCGAGGCGGGGCGCTACCGCCCCCACGTCGCGGGCATCTTCAAGCTCGATGAAACGGCCAAGGCACACGAAGCGCAGGAAAGCGGCGGCACCGTCGGCAAGCTCCTCATCGGCGTCTGAAGCCGTGCGGACCGACTCCGTGAACAAGCTGCGCGCAGCCGCGGAAAAGGCGCGCGGCGCCGGCGGGGCGCGGCTACGGGCGGCGGTCGCTCGAGCGGGCAAATTGCGCCCGTACGCGACGAGGACGCTAGCAACCGTCAAGACCCTGTGGGCCGCCTGCACGAGCAAGCTGCGCGCGCTCGCGGGAAGCGCGCTCGGAAAGCTCATGACCCGGTTTCCGATTCTGGCCGTTTATGCGCGCGCGCTGCGGCTGCACGCCGCCAGGGCCCTCGAAGCCGCCAACAGCGGATACCGCGCAGGGGTCGCCGCCATAGGCAGGTACAGCCCGCGCACCGCCAGAGCAATCGTGGCCTGCGAGACCTGGCTCCGGCAAAGCGACTGGCGCAGGCTCGGCCTCACGGCGCTCGCCGTCGTCCTCGTTCTCGGCGTCGGTTTCGCGGCGATTTTTCCGGAAGCAGCCGGGCGCTACGGCCGCGTGATATTCACTTCGAACCGGATCGTGCCGCTTCCGGATGAAACGCGCCGGGCAGTCCGCGAAAAGGCGAAACAGCTCGCCGCGGCGCTGGACAAGCGCCTGGACGGGAAAAGAAAGCTCGCCGGCGAGACCTGGACCTCCGCGCAAATCCTCGTCGCGCTCAGGGAGAGCGATCCGGACTCCGCGAGCCGCATCGACGTCAAGCTGGTCGAGCAGTATTTCCGCTCCGTGGCCGGACCCGAGTGCGCCTGCTGGCGCCGGTTTCCCCGCGGGAAGCATCCGGATCACCTCGGCGTCACATCCTGGGTGCTGTGGACCTTCGCGCAGTACGGGATTCAGGCCCACAAGAGCGAGCTCGAGTTTCTCCTCTCGGCCCAGGGCAGCGACGGGGGATGGCCGCTGTTTGCGGGCGCGCAGCAGGAAAAGTTCGCCTCGAGCTACGGGACGGCCGCCGCCATACTCGCGCTGCACGAGCAAGCGGCTCTCCAACCCGACCGCGCTCAGAGGAAGCGGCTCGCCGCCGCCGTGGACCGCGGAGCGGACTGGCTGAAGAGCCGCGCCGTTGCCGGCCGGGCGCGCTGGGTGGACTATCCGGCGTGGCCGGAGGCCCAGGAAGACTTCCTGGGGGTCTCGGGTTTCGCGCTTTTCGCGCTGCATCGCGTGGGCGCCTGGTGGCTCGGCTCGCTCGACCGCGACTGGCTGCGCGAGCTTCCGGCGCAGGCGCCCGCCGCGCTGCGCGGCGAAGCCTCGGCGAAGGTGGTGCAGGTCGGCAGTCGGTCCTTCCCGGACGAGACGCGCTACTACGAGCTTCCTTGGACGATTCTCGCCACGGAGGAGGTCTACCGGAGCGCCGGGATTTTCCGAAAAGTCCGCGCGGCGCAGTGGCTCGAGCGCGCCCTTGGGCCCGGGGCTTCGATCTACCAGCTCACCGGACGCGAAAAGAGCGCGACGATCGTCGCCGAGGCGCTGCTCGCCTTGCGGAACGAAGTGAAGCATGAGTAGCGCGAAGAGCCGCCGCGGCGCCGAACCCACGCTCAAGCGCGACGTGGCTCTCGCCAACCTCATCATCGAACGCTTCGGCCTCTCCAACGCCTTCGGGCACGCGAGCGCCCGCATCCCGGGCACGGACACCTTCTTCATGCCCACGCGGCGCAGCCCCGGTCTCGCCAGCGCGAGCACGCTGCTGGTTTTGGACACCGAAGGCAAGATTCTCTCGGGCAGGGGGACGCCGAACAGCGAGCTCTGGATCCACGCGCGCATCTACGCCGCCCGGCCCGATGTGGGCGGCGTCGTGCACGCACATCCCCCGGCGTGCGTCTGCCTCACGCAGATCGGGCAAGCGCATCGCGTCGTGCACAACCAGGGAGGGGCGTTTCACGCGGGCGTCCCCGAGTACGAGCGCATCGGGCTCATCCGCACGCGCGAGCTGGGGGAACTGCTCGCGCGCAAGCTGGGCTCGGGCCTCGCCGTCATGATGCGCGGCCACGGCATCACCACCGCGCTCCCCGACGTGCGCGCGGCTACCGTGGCCGCGTGCATGCTGGAGGAGAGCGCCGGCATGCAGCTGCGCATGCTCGCCGCCGCGGGCGGGGACGCCGCGCGCCTCCGCGGCTACAGCCGCGAAGAGGCCGGGAGCGTGAGCGACCAGATCAGCCCGAGGGTGGTGGAGCGAGCCTGGGAATACTACGCGCTCGCCGCGGAGCAAAGGCCGCTGGGCGGATAGAAGAACCGGTCACCGTGCCGGGGCGGCCTCCTGTGCTGCGCTTCGATCGACGAGCGTGATCTCGATACGGCGGTTCTTCTTCCGCCCGTCGGGCGTGTCGTTCTCGGCGATGGGCTGGTATTCGGCGCGGCCCGAGGCGATCATGCGCTCGGGCGGAATGCCCACTTCCTGCAGGTAGCGCACGACGGTGGTCGCGCGCGCGACCGACAGCTCCCAGTTGGAGGGAAAGACTTTCTGCGCCGCCTTGCTGATCGGCACGTTGTCGGTATGGCCGACGATGCGGATGACCTTGTCCTCGTAGCCCTTCAGCGCCGCGCCGACCTTTTTCAGCACCTCCTTGCCCGTATCCTTGAGGTTCGCCCGGCCGGAATCGAAGAACAGCTGCTCGGCGACGTCGACGGTCAGCATGTTCTTGTACTGCCGCACCTGGAGCTCGCCCTTCTTGACCTCTTCGGTGAGGCTGCGCACCAGCGAGTCGTATTGCGACAGGGTCTGCTGGCTGGCGGTCAGCAATTGATTCTTTTGCTGCTCCAGTGCGTCGATCTGTCTGCGCAGGTCCGCCTGCTGCTGCTCGAGCGACGTCCTTTGCGACTGCAGGCTCTGCACCTGGTCCTGGAGCCCGCCGCGCTGCTTCTGCAGCGCTGCTATCTCCTGATTCTTGTCCGCCTCGAGCTTGTCGTAGGTGCCCTGGCTGACGCAAGCGCACAGCGCGAACGCCGCAGCGAGCACGGCGCCCGCAGCGTGCAATCTCATTCCGTTCATTTCCATCTCCTTCTTCGAAACGATGACTCCCCTGAGTCGACACAATATAGCACCGCGGGGCGAAGGCCCGCCTGCGGTCGAAGAGATCGGGACTGTCTCGCGGGCGATCGAAACGGCGAAGCTGCGCGGCGTGCGCGTCGCGCCCTAGCCCTACCAGCTCGTTGCGCCGCGGCTCCCGCTGACGGGGACGCCCGTGCGGAGAGTGAAGTTTCCCGCGGTGATCGCGTTCGGGCCGTTGAAAGTTCCGGGCATGATTCCCGAACCCACGACGTTTCCCGCGCTCAGGCCCGTGAACGAGGTGCGCACGAGGTGGGGACGGCGGTGCCGGACCGAGACCAGCGCGATGGGCCCGGGGTACGGCATGGTTCCGCCGTTAGCGTCGCAATCCACGCGCCGTTCGAGAAGGCAGCGCTCATAGGCCGCCTGCGACGCCTGCGTTACGGCGGCAAGCTCAACCCGCTCCCGCGCCAGCCGCTCGGCGTGCAGCTGCCGCTCCAGCCTGTCCACCCTGTCTGAAAGCACCGAATCCGATCTGCCGGTCGCCGCGGCGCGCGCGAGGAGAGCGGGGTCGGGTGCATAGACCGAAATTCTGTCCGCGACCGTGTCGACCTTCTTCCCGCCCGCGGGCGCCTGGTCTGAGTAGTGCGTTTTGCCGGCTTCGTCCACCCACTTGTAGATCTGGGCATGGGCCTGTCCGCCGGCGGCCGCCAGCAGAATCACGACCGAAACGAGAGATGGGATGATCGTCTTCATGATCGCGTGCTCCGGGACGATGATTCAAATGCTAGCAAAGTCCTGCGCCGCGCGGGGCGACTATATTGTTTCAAATTGTGTGGCCGTAGCACTCCGGCTACATCCGGCTAAGCCTGTATTCGGATGGGCAGCGAACGAATCGGCTTGCCGTTCGCAGCGAACAAGGCGTTTGCCACCGCGGGAGCGATGACCGGCGTGGCGGGCTCGCCCACGCCGGTGGGTTTCTCGCTCGAGCGGGCGATGTATACGCCGATGCGCGGCATCTCGTTCATTCGCAGCGGCACGTAGTCGTGGAAATTCGACTGCTCGACCACGCCGTCCTTCAGCGTGATCGCTCCGTGCATCGCCGCGGTGAGGCCGTATGCGATGCCGCTCTCCATCTGTGCGCGGATCACGTCCGGGTTCACCGCCAGGCCGCAGTCCACGGCGCACATGACGCGGTCCACGCGCCAGGAGCCGTCGCGCCTGACGGTGACTTCCGCCACCTGCGCGACCACCGTGTTGAACGACTCGTGCACCGCGATGCCGCGCCCGCGCCGGTCGCCGACCCTCGCCGATACGAGCGGCGTGCTCCAGTCGGCCTCGGTCGCCGCCATTTCGAGCACGGTCTTGTGCCGCGGGGATTTCGCGAGCAGTGCGCGGCGGAACTGGTAGGGATCTTTTCCGATCGCCGCGGCGAGCTCGTCCAGGAAGGTCTCGGTCGAGAACGCGGTGTGGGTGGAGCCGACCGAGCGCCACCACTGCACCGGCACGCCCATCTTGGGCGAGTGCAGCTCCACGCCCAGATTGGGAACTGCGTACGGGAGGTTCGCCGCGCCCTCCACCGAAGTCGCGTCGATCCCATCCTTCACCATCATGCCCTCGAAGGCGGTGCCGGCCAGGATCGACTGCCCGACGATGCGGTGCTGCCAGGCGATGAGGTTCCCTTGCACGTCCAGCGCCGCTTTCAGCGCGTGGTAGTACGTTGGACGGTAGTGGCCCGCGCGCATGTCGTCCTCCCGCGTCCACACGAGCTTCACCGGAGCGCGCCCATCGATGGCTTTCGCGATGTGCGTCGCCTCGACGAGGTAATCCGCGTGCGGATTGGCGCGCCGCCCGAAGCTGCCGCCGGCGAAGAGCATGTTGAGCTTGACCTGCTCGGGCTTCATTCCGAGGACCGCCGCGACCTCCGGCTGGTCGATCGACTGGAATTGCTCGCCGTTCCAGATCTCGCAGGCGTCCGCCGAGAGCTTCACGACACAGTTCATCGGCTCCATGCAGGCGTGAGCGAGGTACGGGAACTCGTAAGCCGCCTCCAGGGTCTTCGCCGCGCGGGCGAACGCTCCGGGAAGATCTCCTTCCTTTCTCGCGGGCATGCCGGGCGTCGCGGCGAGCTTCCTGTACTCGGCCATGATCTCGGCCGATCCCAGCTTGAACGCGCCCGACTCGTCCCACTCCACGGCGAGCGCGTCGCGGCCCTTTTTTGCGGACCAGAAATCGTTAGCGAGCACCGCCACGCCCTGCGGGATCGCCACCACCTCGACCACGCCCTTCACCGCCTTCGCTTTCGCCGCGTCGAAGGACTTCGGTTTTCCGCCGAAGCGCGGCGGATGCGCGACCAGCGCGGTGAGCATCCCGGGGAGCTTCACGTCCTGCGTGTAGATCGCCGTGCCGTTCGACTTGGCGCGGCTGTCGGTGCGCGTCAGGCGCCGGCCGATCAAGGCGAAATCCTTCGGATCCTTGAGCTTCACTTCCTGCGGGACCGGCAGCTTGGCCGCGTTCGCCGCGAGCTGGCCGAAGGTCGTCCTGCGGTTCGAAGGCGTGTGCACCACGGCGCCGCGCGCGATCGTGATCGAATCCGGCGCGACGTTCCAGCGTTCGGCCGCTGCAGCGAGCAGCATCGCTCGCGCCGTGGCGCCTGCCTTGCGCATCTGCTCGTACGAATTTGCGAGCGCGGTGCTGCCGCCCGTGCCCTGCATCGCGCCCAGGAAAAGATTGTTGTAGCGGCTTGCGTCCGCGGGCGCGCCCTCGACCCGGATCTGGCTCCAGTCGGCGTCGAGCTCCTCTGCGACGAGCGTGGGCAGGCCCGTGTACGTGCCCTGGCCCATCTCGAGGTGCTTCACGATCACCGTGACCGTGTTGTCCGTGCCGATGCGGACGAAGGCGTTGGGTTCGAGAGCGCCGGCCGCGAGGACGCTGCCGCCGCCTTGGCCGGGGCCGGCCATCTGCGCGAGCGATGGTACGGCGACTCCGAGGGTGAGCCCCGCGCCCGCCTTGAGGAAGTCGCGCCGGCTGAGGTTGATGATTTCGAATGCGTTCATGCCCTTCTCCCGGCGCGTCATTTCAGATTCCGCGACGCCTGCCTGACCGCCAGGCCGATGCGATTGTAGGTGCCGCAACGGCACACGTTGCCGCTCATGGCGCTTTCGATTTCGGCGTCGGTGGGGCGCCTTACCTTGGCGAGCAGCGCCGCGGCGCTCATGATCTGGCCCGACTGGCAGTAGCCGCACTGCGGCACATCGTTCGCGATCCAGGCGTCCTGCAGCACCTTGCCTTCCTTCGTCTGGCCGATGCCCTCGATGGTCGTGATTCTCTTGCCGGCCGCCGCGTTCACCGGCATCGAGCAGGACCGCGCGGGCTGTCCGTTCACGTGCACGGTGCAGGCGCCGCACAGCGCCATGCCGCAACCGTACTTGGTGCCGGTCATGCCGAGGTGATCGCGCAGGACCCACAGGAGAGGTGTGTCCCGATCGGCGTCCACCGACATGGGTTTGCCGTTGACGTTCAGGGTGATCATCGAGGAACTCCCAGGGAAAATCCGCCGCAACTATTTTCTGCCTTGACGGCGGATTTGTGTAGTGGTCACGCGCGAAGCGGGGGGAAGCCCTGCCGTCGAGACGTTCCGGCGGGCGGACGCGACCGGATCGCGGGCGCGGAACCGGGCTCGCTCGCGCGCCCAGCCCCGGCTAGTGGTGCGAAGGTGCAGAAACGGTGGTGTTGGCGGCCACTGCCGCCGCAGCGGCCGCCCCCGCCGCGATCGCGGATACCACGGTCGACATGACGCCGCCCGACGACGCCGTCGGAACGGCGCCTTGCGACGCACCGCCGGCGGCTTGAGCCATCTGCATCGGACCCTGGGCGGGAGCTTGCGCAAGACCCTCGGCCGCGAAGACGAGCGAGAGGAAAACGAGCGAGACAAAGACCGGCAAAGTTCGCACCTGTGCTCCTTTTTCTTGGGGTTCGAGGACCCGGACTCCCGGATTATAGGCTTGGTTTCACGTTATTGCGGCAGGCTCCGCGCGACTTTTTCCTCATTACCGCGCGAGCGCGGGGTAGAGCGACTGCGCCGTGCGGAAGAAAATCCAGTCGTGGTCCCGGTCCGGCAGCGCCGCGAGCGCCGCGCGCGCCTCGGCGAGGAGGCCCGGCAGGCTGCCCTCGGAGGCGGGGAAATTCGAGCCCCAGGCGATGCGCGAGGCGCCGAATTCCTCGACCACGCGCGCGAAGAAACTCCGGGGCGCGCCGTTGCCCGCGCGCGACTCGCGCACGTTGTGCGTGGTCAGCTTGAGATAGAGGTTGCCGTACCGCGCGAGCGAAAGCAGTCTCGCCGCGGCTGCGTACGGAGGCCCGTCGGCCGTCGTCGGTCTCGCCATGTGGTCGAGGACGACGCGCACCCGCGGAAAGCGCTCGAGCACCGTCGCGAGCTGGGGAAGTCCGGCGGCGCGCAGCTGCACGCACACGGGGATTCCCGCCTCGCCCGCGCGTTCCCAGGCGGGAAACGAGCCGCTGTCGTCGAGACGCGCGTCCTTCGCCGCGGCGGTGTGCCCGGCGATGAATACGCGCAATCCCGTGAGGCCCCTGCTCATCCAGTAGTCGATGCGCTCGGGAGCGTCGCGCTGGAGGACATCCACCGAGAAGATGCCGGTGAAGCGCTCCGGGTGCGCCGCGACCGCGTCGGCGACGTAGGAATTGTCGTGGCCGTAGCAGGTCGAGGCCTGCACCAGCGCCGCCTTTGCGATGCCCGCCTCGTCCATCGCGGCGATCATCCGCTGGAAACTCGCCGGACGCTCGCGCGACCAGCTCGACTGCTCTCCGCTCAAGGGGGAGGGCGGATAGCGTTTCGTGTCGGCCGCGATGACGTGCGAGTGAATGTCGATCACCGGGCTCACTCGATGCGCCCCACCGCCTTGACCACCCTGGCCATGTCCCCGTAGTCCTCGCGGATCAGCCGCTCGAACGCCTCGGGGCTCAAGGGGCGCGGCTCGACGCCCTGGCTCGCGAGCCGCGCGAGGATCACCGGCTCGCGCAGCAGCTTCGCCACCGCCGCGTTGATGCGCGCGATCACCGCCGCGGGCGTCTTCGCCGGCGCGAGCAGGCCGAACCACGAATCGAACCGGTAACCGGGAACGCTCTCGGCGACGGGCGGCACTCCGGGGAGGAAGGCCGAGCGCTTGCGCGAAGTCACGCCCAGGAGCCGGATGCGCTCGTCCTTGACGAAGGGAATGGCGCCGACGTTGGGCACGATCACCGCGTGCGAGCGCGCGGCGAGCACGTCGTTGTTCGCGTCCGCCGTGGACTTGAACGGAATGTGCACCATGTCCAGGCCCGCCAGGCTCGCGAAGTACGCCATCGCCAGATGGCTCGAGCTGCCGTGGCCCGCGGAAGCGTAGTTGAGCTTGCCGGGATTCGCCTTCGCGTACGTGAGGAATTCGGCCGCCGTCTTTGCCGGGACCGAGGCGCTCGCCATGAGCACGTAGCTCTGCATGCCGATATTGGCGACCGCCGCAAAATCCCGTATCGGATCGTACGCGGGATTCGCGCCGAGGAGCGCCGTGATGTTGTGGCTGGAGGCGGCGAAGATGAGCGTCTGACCGTCGGGCGCCGCCTTCGCGGCGCTCGCCGTGCCGATCGCTCCGCCCGCACCGGGGCGGTTGTCGACGATCGCGGTTACGCCCAGCGCCGCGCCCAATTCGCTGGTGAAAGTGCGCGCGAGCACCTCGCGCGCGCCGCCCGCGGCGAAAGGAACGACGATGCGCATCACTTTGCCGCCCGGCTGCGCCGCAGCCTGAGGGAGGAGCGCCGCGACGAACGCGAGTGCGGCGCAAAAGCGTTTCATGCTCGGCATTCCGAAACTCTAGCATCCCGGCGCCGGACTATACTGTGCGCGCGTTTCGGCCCGGATGCTCAGATGATCACGCCACACATCGCAGTCATCGCGGTGCTCGCCGCGCTCTGCGCGGGGGCGGTCCGCGCCCAGAGCGACTACCCCAGCCGGCCGATCCGCTACATCGTGGCGAGCGCGCCGGGCGGCATCGCCGACATCACGCCGCGCGTGCTCGCTCCGCGCCTCGCCGAAGCGCTGCGCCAGCCGGTGGTGGTCGAGAACCGGCCCGGCGGCGGCATCGTCGCGGGCGGCGAAACGGTCGCGAAGAGCGCGCCCGACGGCTACACGCTCCTCTCGGCGACGCCGCAGGTGGCGATCGTGCAGTCGATGGTGAAGGACCTCGCCTTCGACCCGCGCCGCGACCTCGCGCCGGTCGCGCTCGTCGGCGTGATACCGAACGTGCTCGTCGCGGGCCCGCGCACGCCCGCGAAGACGCTCGCCGAGCTGGTCGAGCTCGCGCGCCGCAATCCGGGCAAGCTCAACTATTCTTCCACTGGCGCGGGCACCTCGGTGCATCTCTCCGCGGAGCTCCTCAAGTACTACGCCGGCGTAGACATCGTGCACGTGCCCTACCGCGGCGCGGCCGCGGCGATGACGGCCCTCCTCGCCGGCGACGTGGACATCATGGTCGATTCGGTGCCGCCCTCGCTGCCGCATATCCGCGCCGGAAAAGTGCGCGCGCTCGCGGTGACGAGCGCGCGGCGCGTGCCGCAGCTCCCCGAGGTGCCGACCATGATCGAGTCCGGTTATCCGGACTTCGAGATCAACGGCTGGTCGGGCGTCGTGACCGCCGCCGGCACGCCAGGCGCGATCATCGCGCGTCTCGAGTCGGAAATCAGGCGCGCGCTCTCGCAGCCGCAGGTCGTCGCGGCCTACGAAAATGCGGGCCTCACGGTCCGTTTTATGGGCGCCGTCGAATTCGGAAAGTTCTGGGATGCGGAGATCGCGAAGTTCGCGCTCGCGATCAAGCACTCCGGCGCGGTGAAGGAGTAATCGGAGGAGGGACGGGATGAATTCGACTCACATGATTTTGATCGCTTCTGCAGCGCTCGCGGGATGCGTCACAGGCGTCCCGCAGCGCGAGGAAGCTTCCAAGGTGCCGACCATGACGACTCTGCCCAAAGACATCTATCCTGACTCACGCTCCCGGCTGCCGCTCCCGAAGCGCGACGCGCTAGACGAGCAGGGAAAGCGCGTCTATGACTCGGTTCTCGATCCCAAGCGTCCGACGCTCGCGGGGTTTCAGGGGCCCGCCGGGATCTGGCTGCACAGCCCCAGGGTGGGAGAGCCGTCCGCGGTCGTCAACATCACGGCGCTGATGGCGAACTACGCGTTCACCGCGGTGATGCTCACCGCTTTCGACCAGCATTTGCACGAGGGCAGGGAGCCCCTGCTGCCGCTTCCCTGACGCGTGCTCGCCTCAGGGTGTGCCGCGTCCGCCGTTCAGCTCGTCGTACGCCTTCGCGCAGCGGTCGAGCTCCTCGAGCGGCATGCGCGGGTCGATGAACCGGACTTTCACCCCGCGCAGAGACGATGCGATCCTCGTGTCCGCCGCGAGATAGTTCATTTTCACCATCAGGGGCTGCGCATCGCTGATCAGGTATTCGTAGAAAAGCAGGGCCGCGTTGGGATGCGGCGGCCGCCTGGAGACGCCGGCGCCGTTGGCCCGGCCGATCACCGGATCGATGCCGAACCACTCGACCGGCGCGCCCGCGCCCTTCATCTGCTCGATGCGGTAGCTGTATACGGTCAGCGCGACCGGCACCTCGCCCGAGGCGACGAGGTTCGCGAGCAGCGTGTGGCCGCTCCTCACCGACCAGCCCGCCGTCGCGGCGATGTCGCGAAACAGTTTCGCGCCCCTTTCCCGGCCCAGGTGCGTGAGGATGCCGCAGTACCACTCGCTGTCGGACGCCTCCACGCCCAGGCGTCCCTTCCATCTCGGGTCCGCGAGATCCGCATAGGACTTCGGCAGGTCTTCCTTCCTTACTAGAGAGGTGTTGTACGCCTGCACGAACACGTTCAGGAACTGCGGCACCCAGGCCCGGTGGGAAGGCATCGCGTCGGGCGCGAGGTTCGCGTGATGGCCCGACCGCACCTCCTGCAGCAGCAGCTCGCGGTGCATCGCCTCCATCTCGGGCGACGAGATCGCGGCCGCATCGAAATCCCAGCGGTTCGCGCGCGCTTCGGCCGCGGCGCGCTGCAGGACCTTGACCGAGGAAGCGCGCCACACGTTCACCTTGACGCCGTGGCGCTTGTCGAAATCGGCGACGAGCACCGCCATGTCCTTTTCCGGGATCGAGGTGTAGAGAGTGAGGGTGCCTTCCTTCTTCGCCGCGGCGGCGAGCTTCGGCATGCGCTCGGGTCGGCCGTCCAGGGCGAGCTCGGAAAAGGACTGGGCTTGCGCCTTCGCGCAGCAGCCGAGCGCGACGGCAAGCGCAAAAATCGTCGGCCTCATGGCTCGGCCCATTGTAACGTTATAGTAACGGTCTGGCCGCCGCGGAACAGAGGGAGAGAAGGAAAATGAATAGTGCAGCGGGCGAGCGCCGCGAAATCGAATACGCCTTCCACGGCGGCGTATCGCTGAAGGGGCATCTCTATGCGCCCAAGGGGCCCGGGAAATTTCCCCTCGTGATCGCGGTTCATGGCGGAGGGTGGCGCCTCGCCAATCTCGACAACTACCGCGTCCTCGGGCCCTGGCTCGCCGAGCGCGGCTACGTCACGCTCGCCGTCACCCACCGCCTGTCCAAGCCCGCGGAGAAGGTCTATCCCGAGGCGGTGCAGGACGTGCGCGCCGCGGTGCAGTTCGCGAAGGGCAGCGCGGCCGCGCTCAAGATCGACCCGGAGCGCATCGCGCTCATGGGCGATTCCTCGGGCGGGCAGCTCGCCGCGCTCGTCGCGCTCGCCGGAGAGCACGCGCTGTTTCGCGAGGGCAACGCGGCCGATCCGCACGGCCGAGTGTCGACGGCGGTGAAAGCTTGCGTCCCGATCTACGCGGTCCTCGATCTCGCGCGCCAGTGGCGCCACGACCAGGTCTCGCGGCCGCGCGACCAGATCGTCGAGAAGTTTCTCGGCGCGAGCCTCGTCGACGACCGGCGCATCTACTTCGACGCTTCGCCGCTTTCGTACGTCTCGTCCAAAAACAACGGCACGGCCTTTCTCCTCACCTGGGGCACCGAGGACGACGTGGTCGATCACAAAGAGCAAAGCGGGGCGTTCCTCGAGGCTCTGAAGCAGGCCGGGTATTACGTGCGCTCGGTCGTGGTCGCCGGCGCGCCGCACTTCTGGATCGGCGACCCGATCGACGAGCCGGGAAGTCACTCAGGATTTTTCGCCCAGCGGCTGCTGCGGTTTCTGCAGACGCGGCTGTGATGGGCGCCCGCGCGGCACTGCTTCTTCTCGCGCTCGGCGTCGCGCTTTCCTGCGCGGCGCAAACCTACCCCTTGCGCGCGATCAGGATCGTCGTGGCGTTTCCCGCGGGCGGCGGCTCGGACCTGGCCGCGCGAGTCGTCGGGCAGAAGCTCTCGGCGGGCCTCGGGCAGCCGGTCGTCGTCGAGAACCGCGTCGGCGCGAACGGCAGCGTCGGAGCGGAGGCCGTGGCGCGCTCGGCGCCCGACGGCTACACGCTGGTGATGGGGAGCAACGCCAACATCACCACCAATCCGCACCTGATGGCGCTGTCCTACGATCCGATGAAGGACCTCGCGCCGGTGGCGATGCTGACGGTCAATCCGCTGCTCCTCTTCGTCAATCCGGCGGTCGTGCCGGTCGCATCCTTCAGGGAATTCCTCGCCTACGCCAGGGAGCAAAACGGAAAAGTGGACTACGCGTCGGCGGGAAACGGATCGCCTGCGCACCTGTCGGGGGAGCTGCTCAAGCTCACCGCGGGAATCCGCATGGTGCACGTGCCCTACAAGGGCGGGCCGCCCGGAGTCAACGACGTGCTGGGCGGGCGCGTCGGCGTCATGCTTGCGGCGGCGCCGACGGTGCTGCCGCACATCCGCTCGGGGAAGCTGCGCGGCATCGCCATGACCGGCGCGCAGCGCTCGGCCTTTGCGCCGGAGATCCCGACCATCGCCGAGTCCGGCTTTCCCGGATTCGACGTGGTAATCTGGAACGCGCTGTTTGCGCCCGCGGCGACTCCTTCCGCGGTCCTCGTCAGGCTGCACGGCGAGATCGACCGCATTCTCGTGCAGCCCGAGACGAAAGAGCTGCTGCTCAATCAGGGTGCGGAAGTGCAACCCATGAGCGAGGCGGCGTTCCGCGAGCTGCTGAAAGCCGAATACGCGCGCTGGGGCAAGGTCATCCGCGAAGCGAAGATCAAGGTGGACTGAAACATGGACTCTGCAGAAGGCCCGGCAACCGAAAAGATCGCGGGCGCGAACATCGAGATCCTGAGAAGGGGGAAGGGGCGCGCTATTCTTTTCCTCCATCCGCACATCGGCCTGCACGGCTCCGAAGCTCTGATCGACCGCCTCGCGCGCGAGGCGCAGGTGATCGCCCCTTCGCATCCCGGGTTCGGTCACTCGGAGCTGCCTAGGGGCATGAGCACGGTCGACGACCTGTCGTATTTCTATCTCGACCTGATCGCGGAGCTCGGCTTGCGCGACCTCGTCGTCGTCGGCGCCTCGTTCGGCGGATGGGTCGCCGCGGAGATCGCGAGCAAGAGCTGCGAGCGCCTTTCCCGCCTCGTGCTCATCGGCGCGGTCGGCGCGAAATTCGGCGAGCGCGACAAGAGCGACATCGTCGATATATTCGCCACGCCGCGCAGCCGCTGGGAGGAGCTCTCGTTCCGCGATCCCGCCGTGTGGCTGCGCGATTACGAATCACTGCCCGAAGACGAGCTCACGGCGATGGCGCGCAACCGCGAGGCGACCGCGCTCTTCGCCTGGAATCCCTACATGTACAACCCGAAGCTCAAGGGGCGGCTGCACCGCATCCGGATCCCGACGCTCGTCCTGTGGGGCGCGCACGACGGCTTCGCGCCGCTATCCTACGGCAGGAGCTACTGCGCGGCCGTTCCCGGGGCGAAATTCGAGGAAATCGCCGAAGCGGGCCATTTCCCGCACATGGAGCAGCCCGAAGCCGTGGCGCGGCGCGTGATCGAGTTCGCGGGCGACAGGCCGCGCCGGCGCGGAGACACGAGGTGAGACCATGAGGATCTACCACTTTTCCGAGCAGCCCTGTCCCGATGCCTGGGCGCCGGAGCACAAGTCGCTGCGCGTGATTTTGCCGAGCCGCAACTGCGATCCGCGCGTGATGGCCGAGAACTACCACCACCGCCTCGACGAATGGATGCTCGCGGACGAGCTCGGCCTCGACGTCATGATCAACGAGCACCACGCGACCGCCACCTGCTGCTGCCCGGTGGCCGCGGTTCCGCTCGCCATCCTCGCGCGGCAGACGAAGCGCGCGCGGCTCCTCACGCTCGGCTACCCGATCGCCAACCGCCTCGACCCGGTGCGCGTCGCCGAGGAGTTCGCGATGATCGACGTCATATCCCGAGGGCGCCTGGAAATGGGCCTGGTGCGCGGCGTGCCCTACGAGGTACCGCTCTCGGTGCGCTCCGCAGTCGGCCAGATGGACCGCTTCTGGGAAGCGCACGATCTCATCATCCGCGCGATGACCTCGGTCGACG
>CAYQVE010000045.1:0-2444 GCA_964420785.1 uncultured Enterobacteriaceae bacterium
TCGGCGCGGAGGGCCCGTGCCGCGCCTGCTCGTCTTCAACAAGATCGACGGCGGTGGGGGACGAGGCGGGGCTACGCGCAAAGCACCCCGGCTGCGTCGTGATGAGTGCGAAGAGGGAGGGCGACGTCGCCAGGCTGCGCGAGCAATTGGGCGAAGCTGTCCGCGCTCGCGCGTTAGCAATCGTCAGGTCTGCGTCCCAGTGAAGCGCTCGAGCAGACAGCCGTTGGTGCGCCAGCTGCCATCGGGCTGGCGTTGCATGGGGTAGATAGCAAGCCAGCCCCGGCCTTCGGCGTCGGTGAGGCGCACGGGCTGGATGAGTTCTCCGTGGATGAGGAGCGGCGCGTCGAAGGCGACGCTCTTCGGCCGGTAGACGACGGCGTAGGACCGGCGGACCATGTCCATGAAAGTCTCGGCGTCGCCGAACGTGGCACGGATGCCGGGGGTCGCGAGGGAGAAGGCGCGCGCGGCGTCGTCGCGGCGGAAGGCGTCGAGCTGCGCTTCGATAACCGCGCGCACGGCGCGCGCGTCCTCGGGCGGGACGGCGTCCTGGGCCGGGGCGAGATGCGGCGCGAAGGCAAGGAGCAGCGCGCCGAGGAATCGGGCTGTGGCCATCTCAGATCCCGAACAGCTCCTCTAGCGTCCGCGCCGTCGTGCCGATCGACTGCGTATTGGCGCGCTCCTCGGCCTTGTTCTTCGGGGTGGAAAAGCCGTGGCCGGTGCCGCTGTAGACCTCGTACTGGAAGGGAAGCTTCGCGCTGCGCAGCTCGTCGATCAGACGGTTGACGGTGGTGAGCGGAAAGCCCACGTCCTCGGCGCCGTGCAGGATCAGGAACATGCCCTTCGCGTTCGCCGTCCATCCCGGCGCGCGGTCGCGGAACGAGCCGTGGATCGCGACATTCGCGACGAGCGGCGCGCCGGTCGACGCGAATTCGATGCCGACCCCGCCGCCGAAGCAGTAGCCGATGAGCGCGATCCTGGAAGGGTCGACCATCGGGTTCTTGGCCAAGACGTCGAACGCCGCCTGGGTCCGCGCGCGCATCAGGGCGCGGTCCTTGTCGTAGATCGCGATCTGCGCCTGCATTTCCGGAACGTCCTTCGGCAGCACGCCCTCGCCGTAGCCGAAGATGTCGGCCGCGAGCGTGACGTAGCCGAGCTTGGCCCAGATCTCCGCGAGCGACTGCGTCTTCGCAGTCATGCCTTCGCGCGCATGGATCATCAGCACGGCGGGCCGCCGGCCGGTCACCTTGTCGTCGTAGGCCATATAGGCTTTGAGCTTGGTGCCGCCCTGGCCGTATTCGACCCATTGGTGCTTCATCTCGGCCTGGGCCGGGCCGGCGGCGAGCGCGATGGCGGCGGCGAGAAAGGGTGCGAGCGTGCGGAGCAGCGTCATGGGAGCCTCCCTGCGTTGAATTCTTGTGACTGGCAGCCGCTCAACCGGGCCAGTCGCCGTAGGGTTTGGTGATGATTTCGAGCAGATGGCCGCTAAGATCCTCGAAGTAGACGCCGCGGCCGCCGAAGTAGTTGTTGATCTTTCCCGCCTGCTTCTGTTCGGGATCGGCCCAGTATTTCAGCTTGCGCGCCTTGACGCGGCCGAAGATCTGGTCGAATTCCTGCTCGCTCACCAGGAAGGCGTAGTGCTGCATCTGGATTTCCATGCCGTCGGCGGAAAGGAAGGCGAGGGTCACTTCGTTGCTGACCACCACATCGAGGAACGGGCCGAAGGGCTTGGGCGCGGGAAGGCCGAAGAGGCCGGTGAAGAACTCGGCGGCGGCGCGCGGGTCCTTCGAGTGGACGATGGTGTGGTTCAGTTTGATGGCCATTGCGCGCTGCTAGGGCGCGGGGCTGGCCGCGAGGAGCGCGAGAAACTCCCGCCTTGTCTTCGGCCCGTAGGTCCTGAAGTGAGGCTCGGGATTCTCAAGGTAGGCGTGGCGCGCGCGGGCGATGCGGTCGCGGGCGGTGTATTTCTTGATGTCGGCAGCGGAGAGGCCGTAGACCCTGGCGGCGTTGCGGCCGAAGATCTTGGCACGGAGCTCCGGCGTGATTTCGCCGTAGCCGTGTCGCTCGCGCAGCGCGGGGGCGATCTGGAAGGCGCGGAAGGCCTGGATCTGGTCCTGGGGCGAGCCGTACCAGATGGAGTCGGTGCCCCAGAGGACGTTGTGGGGGCCGCAGTGCTTGACGAGCTTTCCGAACGCGGGGGCCCCCTGGCCCGGGTCGGACCGCCCGGGAAAGGTTCGTCCGAGGCGAACCGGAGGGGATTATGCCCTGTCACGTCCGTGGTGCAAGCCTGTCCAGAAAACGCCGTCGCCTGTCGCTGAGGATGAACCTGCCTCGTATCGTCGCCAAGCTCGACATGAAACGCGAGGTCGAGCGCGACACCCAAGCTTTCCTCACGCGCGCCTGCTCGGGACGCTTTCATTCTACTGAGGCCAGTAATTCGATCAGTC
>CAYQVE010000045.1:2454-16424 GCA_964420785.1 uncultured Enterobacteriaceae bacterium
GGGGTTTGGGGGGGCCGGGGTGCGTGACGGCTGTGCCGGTGGGTGGGGCCGCCGGCTCCGGGTCCGGCATCAGGAAGAGCCAGGTGCTGCCGAGCTCGGCGTACACGTTCGAGCCCGGGGGCACGTTGTTTTTCTGTAGCGACGCGACCAGGGTGTCGATGCCGTCGCGGCCGGGTGTGTAGGCCTGCTCCGGGACGCCGCTGACGAAGCCCGAGTGGTAGATGAGGAAGTTCACGTCCGGAAAGCGCTTCGCGACGACGCCGACGTCGCTGCACTGGCTGTGCTCGTAGGACTTGCTGCCGAAGGGCAGGCCCTTGTGCACGGCGATGTTCTTCACGCCGAGCCTGCGCGCCTTTTCTATGAAGCGGATGCCGACATCGTCGCTGAGGAAGAAGCCTTTGCCCTGCGGGCCCCACTGAGTGTAGGTCTTCCAGGCGGATACGCCCCATTTCTCCTTCAGCTCGTCCATGCCCTCCAGGTCTCCGGGCTGGTTCGGGTTGACGCGGCCGTGCAAGAGCAGCCGGTGCGTGCCCTCGAGCTTCTCGACGACGCGGCGCACGGCGTCGGCGGCCTGGATGGTGACGGGCTCGGCGTCGCGCCGCGACGGGACGAAGGAGAGCACCATGACGTCGGTGTCCGAGTCCATGAAGACGTCCTTGATGAACACCTCGGCGCTCTTCACATTGCCCTTGGGCGTATCGATGAAGTGGCCCTACACGTCGAAGATGAACTCGTCCTTCGCCGGCCCGACCTGCGCGCGCGCGAGCTGCTCGTCGAGTGCCGCTTCCTTCGCCAGGTCGAAAAAGCCGCCCGAGCGGCCGGCCGCGGCGTTCGCCGCGTTGAACGCGAGCAGCGTGCTCGCCGCGCCGCAGGAGGAAACCAGGAACCCGCGGCGGGTGAGATTTGTTTTGCTCGAGTGCGAAGAAGCGAATTCGTGCGCCAGCCGGTTCGCGGCGAGATTGGCGGGCCAGAGCGGCACGGGCGCGAACTCGCCGTTGCAGGTCGAGTCGAGCTTGATCGGCAGGCGTTTGCCTTCGGGGTCGATCCCTTGTTTCATAGCGGTCTCCTTCGCAAGCGGGGCACGCCCTCAGGGCATGAAGCCGCCGCCGTTCACGTGGACGGTCTGGCCGGTGATGTAGCGCGCGTCGGGCCCGCACAGCATGCGCACGACCGCCGCGACCTCCTCGGGCTCGCCGCGGCGGCCGATCGGGGGCAGGCCGCGCCGGTCGCGGGGCCGGAGCGGCGCGCCCGGCAGGCCGCGAACTGTCTCGATGGTCCCGGGAACCACGCAGTTGACCGTGATGCGGCGCGGCGCGAGGTCGAGCGCGAGAGCCCGCGTCATGCCGGCGATGCCGGCCTTGGCGGCTATCACGTGGGCGCGGCCGGTCGCGCCTCTGTGCGCGGTAAGGCCTCCGATGTTCACGATCGCCCCGCCGCGCACGCGTATGAGATGCGGCAGGCAGGATTGGGTGCATAGGAACGCCCCGTCGAGTACCGTCGAAATGACGTGGCGCCATTCCTCGAGCTTGATGTCCTCGAAAGGCGTCTCGCTCCTCACGGCTGCGTTGTTGACGAGAATGTCGAGCCGTCCGAACTGCTTGACCGTCGCGTCCACCATCTTCGCGACCGCGTCGGGGTCGGTCACGTCGGCGAAGTAGAAGGCTGCCGTACCCCCGCTCGACTTGATCATCGCCACGGTGCTCTTGGCCTCGCCTTGCGAGGTGTTGGCGTTCACCATCACCGTCGCGCCGCCCGCGGCGAGCGAACGGGAGATCGCCCGGCCGATGTTCCTTGCGCCGCCGGTGACGAGAGCCACTTTTCCTAAGAGCTCGCTGCCGGGGGTCATGCCTGCGTCGCTCATGGGCAAGGCGCCATGCAGGAAGAATCGCTGTACATAGGCAAGCTATAATTTTCGCCGCTTCTCCCGACGAAGGCGTTCGGCCTTGCGCGGCTGCAGTCGTCGTGCGCGACAGCGGACAGGATACGCCATGCCATTCGCAACGATCAACGGCATCAGGATCAACTATCTCGTGCAGGGCAAGGGCCCCCATCTGCTGATGTTCGCGCCCGGCGGCTGGCGCTCCGTGATCTCGCGCTGGACCGCCGCCGGCGGCAAGGAGGCGTTCGGGCAGATGGACGGACTCGCGACGCTGTCGCGCCACTTCAGCTGCATCGCCTACGACCGCCGCGAATGCGGCCTGTCGGGCGGCCGCGTCGAGCCCCTCGGCTGGGACTTGTATGTCGAGGAAGCCAAAGGGCTCCTCGATCTGGCGGGTGCCAAGCAGGCGTTTATCCTCGGCAGCTGCATGGGCGCATCGCTCGCGCTCGCCTTTGCGGTGCGCCACCCTGCGGCATGCAAAGGACTGCTCCTGCACTGGCCTGTAGGCGGGTACTTGTGGATGGAGAAGGGACACGAGTTTTTCCGGCGCCACACGGACTTCGTGCGCGCGAACGGCTTGGCAGCGGTGATCGAACGCGCGCCGCGAGGCGAGAATTTCTGGCTCGACCCCGAAATCGGTCCCTGGGGATCACCCGCCGCGGTCTATCCAGAGTTCGCCCGCGAGCTCGTGAACCAGGACATGGACCGTTATCTCGATGTCTGCACGCGCAGCCGGGACGCGATCTTCAACGACACCATGCCCTCGGGCGCAAGCGGCGAGGAGCTCATGCGGATTCGGATTCCGGCGCTGATCATGTCGGGCGCAGACAGCCGGCACACGCGGTCGTCGTCCTGGGCTTTGAAGGAACTCATGCCACAGGCGGAGTTGTGGGAGGTGCTGCCGCCGCACCAGACGGCGCAGAACACGCTCGAACAGATCCTTCAGTTCAAGTCGCGGTTTGAGACCTCGGCGCAAGCCGCCTAGAGTCACCCGCGAAAGTGTTCAATCGACTCCCAGGACTCGCCCGTTTCATTCTCGCGCTGACCGCGATCAACCTGGTCGTGTTCGCGGTATTTCGGGTCGCGTTCTGGATCGCGTTTCACGACGCGCTCGCGGGGGCATCCTGGGGCGACTTGATCAAGGCCTTTTATCTGGGATCCAAATTCGACTTGCGGCTCGCCTTGTTGTTTCTTCTGCCGCTCGCGCTCCTCGGGCGGATCCCTCTTTTCGATCCGGCCCGGCGGCGCGCCGCGGGAATCGCCTGGCTCGCTTACCTTGCGGCGGCTCAGTGCGTGGTCCTCTTTCTCTACATCGTCGATTTCGGACACTACGCCTACCTGAGGGTGCGCCTGAACGCGAGCCTCGTCGATCATCTGACGCCGGTGGGCGTGGCGGCGCGGGTGGCGTGGGACACTTATCCCGTCCTGCTGTGCCTGCTGGGGCTCGCACTGCTCACGTCCGCCTATTTGTGGATCGTGCGCCGGGCGGCCCGGCACACGCTCGCAGCGGCCACCCGGCCCTTGGGAAAGTGGCCGAAGCGGGCGGCGATCGGCGCGCTCGCAGCGCTCTACGCGCTGGGAATCTACGGCAAGTGGTCCTGGTACCCCTTGCGCTGGAGCGAGGCTTTTTTCTCATCGAGCGAGGCCGTGGCCGCGCTCGCTCTCAACCCCGTTCTGTTTCTCATGGACACCGCGGAAAACCGCAACCTCCCCTACGATGCGGACAAGGTGCGCGAGCATTACGCGTACACGGCGTCGCTCCTAGGAGTCAAAACCCCCGACCCCGGGAAGCTCGATTTCGCCAGGTACGTTGCGCCGGCCGCCAAGCCCTCGGTCCCGTACAACCTGGTGGTGATTCACCTGGAGTCGTTCGCTGCATTCAAAGCGGGGGTTTTCGGCAACTCGCTCAACGCCACGCCGTATTTCGACGCGATCGCCAAGGAAGGCCTGCTGTTCACGAACTTCTTCGTGCCGGAAGTTCCGACGGCGCGGTCGGTGTTCACCATGATCACCGGCATCCCGGACGTGAACGGAGCCACCACCGCCTCGCGCAATCCGCTGGTGGTGAATCAGCACACGCTGGTGAACGCTCTCGAGGGATACGAAAAGTACTATTTTCTGGGCGGGAGCGCGACCTGGGGAAACATTCGCGGCCTGTTCACGCACAACATCCCGGGCCTGCAGGTATTCGAGGAAGGCGACTACGACGCGCCGCAGGCGGACGGCTGGGGTGTATCGGACGTCGTTTTGTTCGAAAAGGCCGACGCGTCGTTCCGCAGGGAGAAGAACCCGTTCTTCGCCTTTATCCAGACCGCCGGAAATCACAGGCCTTACACGATCCCGGCCGATCGACGCGGGTTCGAGCTCGCGCAAGTGGACGATGCAGCGCTCCACGACAACGGCTTCGACAGCCTCGCGGCCTACAACGGGCTGCGGTTCCTCGATTACGCTCTCCAGTCCTTCTTCATAAAGGCGCGCGAGGCCCCGTACTTCCGCAACACGGTCTTCGTCATGTACGGGGATCACGGGAACCCTTCGGCCGTGCAAACGCCTTGGGAGCAGCTCAGGCTCACGGGCTTTCACGTGCCGCTGGTGATCTACGCGCCCGCACTGATCAAGCGGGGCCGGCGCATCGACTTCACCGCCAGTCTGACCGATTCCCTGCCGACGTATTTGGGTCTGCTGGGTGTTCCCTATCTCAATACGGGGCTGGGGCGCGACCTGCTCGGGATCGGCGCCCAAGACAAGCATTTTTCCCTGATCGAACACACCGGAGTGCTCGACGACGAGTTCTATCTCCGTCTAGACGCGGACGTCGCGAGACTATTCCGTTACCGCTCGAAGGAGGCCGTGCGGGATGTTCACGAGCGCTATCCCGAAAAGGTCGCCGAGCTGCGCCGCCTGCACGAGGCGCTCTACGAGACTTCGAAATACATGCTCCACCACAATCCTCCCCGAGTTCACACTCCTGAGGGGGACGTGGCTCGACAAGCCCCGGTGCGTTGACCCTTGGGACCCGCCGTTGCAACCGGATGGCTGAGGTGGGGGTCGCTGATCGCGGCGGGCCTGGCATTTGCCGGTCTCTACGCTCGCGCGCTCACGACGCCTCCGCCCGGCGGGTTTGCGGTCGCGCAGGCCGCTTCTCGCTCCCCACCCTCGTCGAAACCGTTCCACCGAGCGCAACTCCTGCCCAACAACACCGCGCCGTCGGTCCACAGCGTCACCGCCGCAGAAATCTCGGGCGGGCGGCTGATCGCATTCTGGTACGGGGGCAGCCGCGAAGGCGCGTCCGATGTCGCCCTATACAGCTCCGTCTACTCTCTTCGGCGAAACGACTGGAGCCCCGAGCGCGTCGTCGTCGCCCGCGAATTCGCGCAAAGGCATCTTCAACGCAACCTGCGCAAATTGGGCAATCCAGTGATAGGCCGCGACTCGACGGGGCGCTTGTGCCTCTATTTCGTCAGCGTGTCGGTCGGCGGCTGGGCCGGCAGCGCGGTGAACCTGATGGTCTCGGAAGACGAAGGCGAGACCTGGAGTCCGCCCCGGCGTCTGGTCGCATCGCCGTTTTTCAACATCAGCACGCTGGTGAAAGGCGCGCCGTTCCTATTTTCCGACGGCGCTGTTGCTCTGCCCGTGTACCACGAGCTGCTGGGCAAGTTCGGCGAGCTCCTGCGCCTGGATGCCGGGGGTCATGTGGTCGGGAAGACGCGTCTGTCCTGGGGGCAGTCGTCGCTGCAGCCGGTGATCGTGCCGCGATCGGAAAAGGAAGCGGTGGGCTTCATGCGTTATTCCGGGGATCCCCCGAACCGGATCCTGATCGTGCGAACCGAGGATGGCGGCGTTCACTGGAGCCCGCCTGCCAAGACCGCATTGCCGAACCCGAACGCGGCAATCGGAAGCGTGCTGCTTTCCGGCGGCCCATTGCTCCTCGTGTTCAATAACGCCGGGGAAAATCGCGAAGACCTTTCGCTCGCGCTCTCGACGGACTTCGGAAACAGCTGGCGCATCGTGCACCGGTTCGAAGGCGATTCCGGAGCGGCGCCGGCGCCGGTCCCGGAATATTCCTACCCGTGGATCATGCAGGACCGGGACGGCGATGTTCACGTGCTCTACACCTGGGGTCGTTCACGCATCAAGCACGTGCGCTTCAACCGTGCCTGGCTGGAGGGCAGGCCGTGATATCCGCGTACGCGATCCCCGGTCTTCTGGGCTGCGGGCTGGCGAGCCTCGCCGTCGTCGCGACCGCGATCAGGCTGCGGCGCCTGCCGGTGCGCGCTCGCTGCGCAGTCATGCTGGCGGCGGCGCTCGCCGTGTTCGTTCCGATCGGCGATCTCCCGATCGCCGCCTACGTGCGGGGAGTCGCCGGCGACTTGAGCGCGGCGACGCTCGTCGTGGCTGGCGCCGCGTGTTTCACGCATCTCACGGGGCGCGCATTGATCGGGCATCGGGACAAGCAGGCGCTGGGCGGGCTCCTCGCGCCCGCCGCGGCGTTCCTGTATCCGTTCGCGCTGGGGTGGACGCGGTTCGATCCGTATGCGCTCGGCTTCGGGTCGGTCGAATTCATTACGGCCTTGCTGCTCATAACGCTGGCTTCCTGGTGGGCAAGGCTGAACTTAATCGTGCTCGTCGTCGTCGTCGCAGCGCTCGCCTTTCTCGCGGGCGCGTACGAATCACGCAACCTCTGGGATTATCTGATCGACCCGCTGGTCTCTTGCTACGCGCTCGCTCGGCTGCTCGCGGCTGTGCGGCTCCGACCCGCTAATCGATCGGCTTGATTCCCGCGGCCTCGATGATGCGCGCGTATTTCTCGGTTTCGCGCTTGAGAAACTCGGCGAACTGCCCGGGCGTGCTCGCGACCACCGCCATGCCGTCGGCCGCGATCCGTTCCTTCATGGCGGGCTGATCGAGGATCTGCGCCGTTTCCTCCTGAAGCTTCGCGATCACGCCGCGCGGGGTCGCTCCCTGCACGAACAGTCCGTACCAGGTGCTCATCTCATAGCCCGGCAAGCCCGCCTCGTCGATCGTAGGCAGCTCCGGCGTGATCGTCGAGCGCTGCGGGGTCGTCACGCCCAGCGCACGCAGCCTCTCGTCCTTCAAGTAAGGCAGGGCGAGCACGAGGTTCATGTAGTACACCGGCACGCGCCCCGCCAGCACGTCGGCGAGGGCGCCGCCAGACCCCTTGTAGGGAACGTGGGTCATCTTGACGCCCGCCATCGCATCGAACAGCTCCGCGCAAAGGTCCGAAAGCGAGCCGCTGCCTGGCGATCCGAAGTTGAGTTCTCCCGGGCGCGACTTGGCAAACGCGATCAGCTCTTTGACCGATTTCGCGGGAAGGGACGGATGCACGACCAGCACCATCGGTCCGGAGGCGAGGCTGGAAACCGGCGCCAGGTCGCGCGCCTGATCGTAGGGCAGGTTCCTCATCAGGATCGGGTTCGACACGAAGCCCGATTGGACGAGCAGCATCATGTGCCCGTCCGGTGGCGATTTCGCCACGAGCGCTGCGCCGATCGTGCCGTTCGCGCCGGCGCGGTTCTCCACCACCACCGGCTGATTGAAACGCTCCTTGAGCTTCTGTGCCAAGGTGCGTGCAACCATGTCCGTGGAACCACCGGCCTGAAACGGCACCACGATGCGCAGCGCCCCGCTCGGGTAGAACTGGCCGGGATCCTGTGCTGCGGCGGGCGCCGCAAGCAAAGCGAGCGCCCAGAGCACTCGCGAAACGCCCGTCAGCGACTCGCGCAGTCCCATTCGCTTCTTGCTCATCGGCGGCCTCCAAGCGTATTGTGAGGCCACCCGCGATCCTGCGGAAACGGCCGAAAACGGAGACCGTCATGAATCGCCTTGCCGCCCTGCCCTTCGTCGCGCTGCTGTTTCTCGCGCCGCCCCTGCCGGCGCAGGACCTCGGCCCGCACGTCAGAAAAATCAAGGACGGGATCTACGTCTACGCCGCAAAATCGCAGGATTCCAACGTCAGCTTTATCCAGACCAAAGAAGGGGTGGTGATGATCGACACGGGCCAGACCCCGGTGGACGCTTTGGCAGCAATGGCGATCCTCAAGAAACTCTCTGCTCAGCCGGTGCGCTTCGTCATCCATACCGAGCCGCACGACGATCACACGAACGGTGATTTCGTGTTTTCGCCTCCGGCGGTCGTTGTCGCGCATGCAGGCGCCGCCGAGTCGATGCGGAAAGCGAACACGGTCGAGCGAAATCAAAAGCTCGCGCGCGAATATCCCGGCATGGGCGAAGCGATGAAGGGCTACCGGCAAATCCCGCCGCACATCGAGTTTCAGCAGAGGATGACACTGAATCTCGGAGAGCGGACCCTGGAGCTCATCTATCTGAAAAACGTGCACAGCGAGGCCGACACGGCGATTTGGCTTCCCAGGGAACGGGTACTCTGGGCCACTGCGGCGGTGGGGGTCAAGCGCTATCCCAATATTCGGCCTTTCCTCGCGATTCCGGATATCCTCGCCGCCATCAAGCTGATGCGCGCGCTGAACCCGGAAGTCGTGATCGCAGGCCACGGCGTGCCCGGCACGACCGCGATATTCGACGAGATGGAGCGTTATTACGCGCTGCTGCTCGAGCGCGTGGGCAGGATGGCGCGCGAGGGCAAGACGCTCGATCAGATCAAGGCCGAGCTCCGGATGCCCGAGTTCGACGACTGGGCCGGCAAGGAGCGCTTCGCGAGCAACGTGGACGCGGCGTGGCGCGCTGTGAAGTAAGGCTGATCATCTGGCAAGCGCGCCGATTGCCCGCCGGTAGTACGAGAGATCGAGATATTTTTCCGCGCGGGGCGCGGCACCCCCGCCCTCGATCTCGGCGCGGAGCGCGGGGAGGTTTCGGAAGCCTTCCATGGGCATGCGTCGTGGCACTCATTCCACCACGATGTTGCCTTCACGTGCGATGGTCCGCCACTTCTCGTGATCCGCGCGCACGTAGGCGGCAAATTCGGCCCGGCTCATATCCATGATATCCACGCCCATCGATCGATAGCGCTCTCGCACGGTCTCGCTCGAGAGCGCACGCCGCAACGCGACGTAGAGCTTGTCTGCGGCGGCTCCAGGGACTCCGGAGGGCGCGAATATACCGGTGAACGTGGTCGCCTCGTAGCCTTTGACCCCCAGCTCATCGAGCGTCGGAATGTTCGGCAGCAGCGCGGAGCGCGTCTTCGAACTGACCGCGAGCGCCTTCAGGCGTCCGCTTCGTATGTGTTCTATCGATGCGGTGAGCTGATCCATCATGGACTCGACCTGGCTGCCGAGGAGATCGATGATTGCCGGGCCGCTGCCTTTGTAGGGAATGTGGAGAAGCTTGAGATTCGCCTGGCGCATCAACAGCTCGATCGCAAGATGATTGGACGAACCGCTGCCCGCAGAGGCGATGCTCACCTGCCCCGGTTTCGCGTTCGCAAGAGCGACGAATTCCTTGTAGCTGGACACCGGTGTCTTGGGGGCCGCCGTGAGCACGATCGGCACCGACTGGATCGGGCCGATCGCGACGAAATCCTTCAAGGGATCGTAGCTGATGCTCTTGAACACGGCGGGGCCCGAGGTGATGGTACCGCTCGACCCGAGCAGGAGCGTGTACCCGTCAGCGCTCGACTTTGCCACCGCCGCGGTGCCGATTCGTCCACCGGCGCCGCTGAGATTCTCGACGATAACCTGCTGACCGAGAGCTTCTGAAAAAGCCGGCGCGAAGGTGCGTGCCGTGATGTCGACGTTGCCGCTGGGCGGCCATGGGATGACGATCTTGACCGGGTGGGCGGGGAAATCCTGCGCGGCGGCGCTTGCCGCGACCGCTGCCATCGCCCAAGCGAGAATCCAGCGCGTGCTCATGACCTTCCTCCTTTGGGAATCCCGATGCACACAGCAGGCGATTTTCGCATGCCGGTCCGCCATCCGGAACGAGACCGCAGTGGCGGCGGCTCCTTCTGGATTTGTCGGAATACGCGCGGTATCCTCGTGTTTACGCGTCACCGAGGAGTCTCGACATGCTCGAAACCCAAAGGGTCAAAGTCTTCTGGCAACCCGGATGCACGAGCTGCTTGAGGACCAAGGAGTTCCTCACCAAGAGCGGCGTGGAATACGAGTCGATCAACGTGCACGGCAATCCCGCCGGGATGGAGGAACTGCGCAAGCTCGGCGCGCGCAGCGTCCCGGTCGTCGCGCGCGGCGACCAGTTCGTGTTCGCGCAGGCGATCGGCGACGTCATCAAGTTCCTCGACCTGAAGGTGCAGATGCAGGAGCGGCTGAGTCCGGACGAGCTGGTGAGGAAGCTCGAGCTCGTGCTGCCCGCGGCCTGTCGCTACGTCCGGCAGATCCCGGCGGAATGGCTCGACAAGCCCTTTCGCAATCGCAACCGGCCGATCCGCGTGCTGTGCCACCACGTTTTCCGGATCGTCGAAGGATTTCTCGAATCGATGCAGGACGGCCGCGAGCTGACCTACGAGCGGATCATGCAGGAAGCGCCGGGGCTTCGCTCGGGCGAGGACATCGCGCGCTTCGGCGAGGGCGTCCTCGCGCGGCTGCAGGCGTGGTGGAAAACCTATCCGGACCGCAGCTGCTCGCGCATGATGGACACCTATTTCGGCAAGCACCCTCTGCACGTGGTCCTGGAGCGCACCGCCTGGCATCCGGCGCAGCACACGCGCCAGCTGATGCTGATTCTCGAAACGTTGAATATCGAGCCGGATCGAAGGCTCGGCGCGGCGGACCTCGCCGGGCTGCCGCTTCCGGACAAGGCTTGGGACGACGAAAAGGAGGCAGCATGAGAAGAACGATGGTGGCACTCGCGGCCGCGGCGCTGAGCTTCGGCGCCTTCGCGCAGCAACGCAATTTCGACGCCGTACAGATCAAGGCCGCCAAGGTCGCCGAGGGCATCTATATGCTCGAAGGCGAAGGCGGGAACATCGGCGTCTCTGCGGGCGAGGACGGCGTCTTCCTGATCGACGACCAGTTCGCGCCGCTCACGCCGAAGATCCTGGCTGCGGTCAGGACGATCTCCGACAAGCCGGTCCGCTTCCTGATGAATACCCACTGGCACGGAGACCACGTCGGGGGCAACGAGAATCTGGGCAAGGCCGGCGTCGTCATCATCGCGCACGACAACGTGTACAAGAGAATGTCGGTCGGCGGCGCGATCACGGCGCTCAAGCAGAACTACGCGCCCGCGCCCCGAGCGGCCCTGCCCGTCGTCACTTTCAACCAGACGGCGACCTTCCGTCTCAACGGCGATGACATCACTTCGATGCACCTTCCGCCGGCGCACACCGACGGCGACTCGTTCGTGCGCTTCGCCAAGGCGAACGTGATCCACACGGGCGATGTGTTCGCGGCTTATCGCTATCCCTTCATCGATGTCGAGAGCGGCGGCTCGGTCAAGGGCGTGCTGCGCGCCATTGACCTGATGCTGCCGCTGATGGACGACAACACCAAGGTCATCCCGGGACACGGCGGCCTGTCATCCAAGGAGAACGTGCTCGCCTACCGCAAGATGGTCTCGACGGCTGTTTCCAAGATCGAACCGATGGTGAAATCGGGCAGGACTCTGCAGCAGGTCATCGACGCGAAACCCCTGCGCGAATTCGACGAGGAGTGGGGCAAGTTCAGGAAGCCAGAGGCCTTCGTCGAGATCGTCTACAACGGGCTCGCACAGCGCAAGAAGTAGAAACCGAGGAGCCAGCCCGCGAATTGCCGCTTCAGGCCGCGCCGGCGAAGTCGTCGCCTTCATCGAGCTCGGAAAAGCGCACCGGGAGCACCTCCCGGGTCGCGAGCTTGCCCTCCTCGGATTTCTCTACCAGTATCAACTGTTGCTTGTCGGGAATCCCGGTCGGGATCACCATCTTGCCGCCGGGCTTGAGTTGCGCGAGCAGCGGTGGCGGAATCAAGTCGGGCGCGGCGGTGACCACGATCTTGTCGAAAGGCGCGTGCTCGCTCCATCCATAGTAACCGTTGCCGACGCCGATCTCGACATTGCGGTAACCGAGGTTTCTCAGTCTCATCCGGGTGTCGACGGCGAGCTCCTCGATGAGCTCGATGCTGTAGACCCGATCCACGAGTTCCGAGAGGATCGCGGCCTGATAGCCAACGCCGGCACCGACCTCTAGCGTCACGTCGCCAGGCTGCGGCTCGAGCAGATCGGTCATGAGCGCGACTATGAAGGGCTGCGAGATGGTCTTGCCGTAGCCGACCGGCAGCGGCGAGTTGAGATAGGCATAAGACTGCAGCTCCAAAGGCACGAATTCGTGGCGAGGGATCTTGCCCATCACCTCGATCACTTTGGGGGCGAACGAGGACTTGCCGAGCTGAGCCGTAAGGAATACCGCATCGGCCACGATCTCGGCAATCATCTGCTGGCGCATCAGATCATGCTGTCGGTTCTCCATCGCACGATGCTCCATTGCCTGCACGCGAGCTTGGCCGGGTTGACCTCGCATCGATCTTTGGACCGATTCGAAGGATTCGGGTTGCCAGTCAGTGTAAGGAGGGCTTCTTGAGAAGATCCTGGCGGTCGGCCGAGGATACGCGAACTCGGGATACTGAGCCCTCGCGCACCAGAGTCATCGGGACTTCGACCCCAGCGGAGCCGGTGCTCCAGAGCTTCCGGAACAGGTCTGCAAGCCCACTGACCCGTCCGCTCGCGACCTCGATCACGATGTCGCCTACCTGCACACCGGCGCGTTCCGCGGGCCCCCCGCCCGCCAGCCCCGAAACCACGACATGTCCTTTGACCTCCGTCGCATAAAGACCGAGCCAGGGGCGGGCGGGCCGCCGTGCTCGGCCGAGCTTCACCAGGTCCTCAAGGATCGGCTCGAGCAAGTCGATCGGTACGATCATGTTGCCCTGCACGGTGCGGCCGCCCAATTCCTCCTGAACCATCAGCGAGCCGATCCCGAGGAGCCGCCCGCCTATGCTGATGAGCGCTGCGCCGCTCCAATGGGGATGCGCGGGGGTGGTGAAGAGCGCTTCATCCAGTACGTACTCCCAGTAACCGGCAAACTCTCGCCTCGCGATGAGCTTGGCCTTGAGCGCATGCTTGCGGCCTCCGTGACCGGCTACGACGACGTCGTCGCCGACGCGGCAAGAAGCTGCAGTACCCCGTGAAAGCGCCGGCGCGGCCAGCTTGCCCAGCGGCTGCACCAATCCGAAGCCGGTCGCCTGATCGTAGGCAAGCGGGTGACCCGCGACCGCCGCACCCTTGTTCGTGTTCAGCCAAATGGTCGTAGCTTCGGTGATCAGATAGCCGATGGTTAGCACGAGTCCATCGTCGCGAATGACGACACCGTTTCCGATCCGCTCGGTACCGAGGATCCCTGCCGTAAAGGCGTCCTCCGGAACCTCGGAGCGCAGAAGCACCATGGAGTCGAGCGCTGCCTCCAGGTCGAAGCGCAACTCCCCGGTATTGGGCTGCATCTCGGGCGGAAACGCCCAGTTGCTCAGGTCCGCCATGGGATTTCCCGCGAAAATCTCGCCTTCATTCTATGGCAGAGCCCGGCTTCGTGTCAGCTCCCGCCCGATAATTTCCCGGTACACTCTCCGCGTCGAGGACGGGCATGAACATTTCAATCAGCATCGCGATGGCTTCCAATCCAAGGACCTGGCCGATTTTCGACGGCCGGGTGAAGCCGGACGGGATCACGCTCATACCGAGTGCCGTGCATCCGTCGGAACTCTTCTGGCGACAGCTGCGCTTTGCCGATTTCGACGTATCCGAAATGTCGTTTTCCTCGCTGATCATGGCAAGATCGAAGGGCGACGAACGCTGGGTTGGTCTGCCGATTTTCACGACGAGAAAGTTTTTCCACGCCGAGATCCTGGTGAGAAGGGATTCCGGGATCGATAGCCCCGGCGACCTGAAGGGGCGGCGAGTCGGCGTTCCCGAATACCAGCAGACTGCTGCGGTCTGGACGCGGGGCGTGCTCGAGCACGAGTTCGGCGTTGCGCCGAGGGACATGCAGTTCTGGATGGAGCGCACCCCTTCGCACAGCCACCGCGGCGCGATCGGCTTCTCGCCGCCGCCCGGGGTGACGATCAACCAGATTCCGCCGGAGAAAAGCATCGGATCGATGATGCTCTCGGGAGAA
>CAYQVE010000046.1:0-16078 GCA_964420785.1 uncultured Enterobacteriaceae bacterium
CCCTCCTGGATGAGGTCGAGGAACTGCAGCCCGCGGTTGGTATACTTCTTCGCGATCGAGATCACCAGCCGCAGGTTAGCTTCCGTCATTTCGCGCTTCGCGCGGCGGGCCTTCGCCTCGCCCGTGGACATCTGCTTGTTGATGTCCTTGAGGTCTTTCAGAGGGATGCCGATCCGTTTCTGGATCGTGAGGAGCTTCTGCTGTTGCTCGAGGATGTTCGGCTCGAAACGCGAGAGCAGGCTGCTCCACGGCCTTCCGGCTGCAATCTCGTTCCTTACCCAGCGCATGTTCGTCTCGCTGCCGGGGAACTCCTTGATGAAGTGGGGCCGCAGCATGCTGCCCTTGTTCACGCACAGGTTCATGATCTCGCGCTCGTGGCTGCGCACCTCGTCCACCATCCCGCGCAGGCTGTCGCACAATTTCTCGATGATGCGCGCAGTGAAGCGGATGTCCATCAACTCGTTGCCGATATGGTCGCGCACCCTGATGTATTCCTTGCTGCGGTGCCCATGGTCGGCCAGGGCCCGCTTCATCTTTTCGTAGAGACGGTGGATCTTGGCAAAGCGCGCGAGCGCGTCTTCCTTCAGCTGCAGCAGGGTGGCCGAAATCGCGGCGCTGTCGTCCTCGCCCTCCGTCTCTTCCTCTTCCTCGGGCTCGACGTCGTCCGCGAGCTCCTGGATCGGCTCGTCTTTCGCATTCGGGTCGATCAGACCGTCGACCAGCTCGTCGATGCGCATCTCGTCGCGGGCGACCTTGCCGGCAAGATCGATGATTTCGGCGATGGTCGTCGGGCAGGCCGAGATCGCCTGAATCATGTGCTTCAGACCGTCCTCGATCCTTTTCGCGATCTCGATCTCGCCTTCGCGCGTGAGGAGCTCGACCGATCCCATTTCGCGCATGTACATGCGTACCGGGTCGGTGGTGCGGCCGAATTCCGGGTCGACCGTGGAAAGCGCCGCTTCCGCCTCCTCCTCAGCGTCTTCGTCCGGCACTCCTGCCGGCGCGGTCTCGGAAATGAGCAGCGTGTCGGCATCCGGGGCCTCGTCGTAGACCTGGATACCCATGTCGTTGAACGTAGAGATGATGGACTCGATCTGCTCGGCATCGACCATGTCGTCGGGCAGGTGATCGTTGATCTCGGCGTAAGTGAGGAAACCGCGTTCCTTTCCGAGCTTGATCAGGTTCTTCAGACGAGTGCGGCGGGCTTCGGCGTCCTCGGGCCGGGCCTCCGCGCGCAGCAGCAGCGCGCGTTCGGCGTCGCCGTTGCGGCGCGGCCGACCCGCCCTGCGCAGTTTGAGGAGTTCCTGCGCCTGCAGCTTGAGCTGAGCCTTGAGTTCCTTTTCCTTCTGCTTGGCAAGGAGTGCCGCTTCCTTCGCTTTTGCCTTCTCCAGTGCAGCGAGCTCCTTCGCTTTCGCCTTCTCGCGCGCGGCGAGTTCCTTTGCCTTGGTTTTTTCACGCGCGATGCGCTCCCGCTCCCGCTGCTTTTCCCTGGCAGCCTTGAGGCGCAGTCTTTCCCTTGCGATCCGCTCGCGCTTCCTTTGCAGCTCTATCGCCTTGCGCGCGCGTTGCCTCTCCCTCGCAGCCTTGAGCCGCGCACGTTCCTTCTCCTTCGCGGCTTTCACCCGGGCCGCAATCAGCGCATTGCGTGCCCTCTCTTTCTCCCGCGCCGCCTTCGCTCGCGCGGCTTCCTTCGCTTTCTTCCGGCGCAGCCTTTCCTTTTCTCCGGCAGCCTTGGCGCGCGCGAGCTCGAGCGCCTTGCGTGCTCGCAGGCGCTCTTTCTGCGCCCGCAGCCGCTGGGCGCTCTTGGCTTTCTGCGCCCTGAGCCTCGCCAAGGCTCTTGCGCGCGCTTTTACGTTAAGCTTCTGATTCGCCACGATTTCCTTATCCTCACGGTGTCGAACGGGAACCTGAAATTATAGCATTATTCGATGGACTCGCCGGGGCCTGATTGCGTTCCCGGAGCAGGCGAAGCATTTCGGTTTCTTCTTCCGGCGACCGGTCTTGCTTCACCCTCAGGGCCTCGAACCGCTGTTTGCGTCGCTTGTCCTGCAAGCGCTCGAGCGCTCCGCGGAAATCGACCTCCATGTGCTCGGTTTCGAGCTTCGTATCGAGGAGCGCGGCTTGCCCCGATTCGAGCAGATTGCGGAATTCAGTTCCCTGGAAATGGTCGACGACAATATTCCCTTCGACTTCCGGGTTTTCGCGGCAGAATTGGGCAACGGCGACCAGAGCGCGCGCTTCAAGCGAACCTTGGTCCAGGAGTTCCGCGGAAAGTTCCTTTGCGAGCGCCGGCTTGGAAATCAGGCATTGCAGCAGAATTCGGACCAGTCTCAGCTCCGGCGCTTGCGCTCCGCGGTCCGCACCATGGGCCGGAGCGGGTCTTGCACCTGCGCCTACTACGCGGATTTCGGTGAGCTGCGCCGCTTCTTCCTGGGCCATGCCGGCGCTTTCGGCAACCGCCTTGAGGAGCTGCAGCTGCAGGGCCCGCGCCGAAATCTGCTGCAGGAGCGGTTTCGCCTCGTGCACGAGTCGCGCGCGGCCCTCGAGCGTTCTCATATCGCCACGCGCCCTGAGCTCGTCCAGGAAGAATTCCGACAGCGGCCGCGCTTCGCGGAGTCCTTTCTCGAACGCTCCTGCGCCCCTATTTCGCACGAAGCTGTCCGGATCATCCTCGGGCGGAAGAAAGAGGAAGCGCACGGTCTTGTTGTCCGCCAGGCAGCTTAGGCTCACCTCGAGCGCGTGCCACGCTGCCTTCCGGCCCGCCGCATCGCCGTCAAAGCAGAACACCACCTCGTCGGTCTGGCGCAGGAGTTTCTGAACATGAATCGGCGAAGTTGCCGTGCCCAGTGTCGCGACCGCGTGCCCGATGCCGTGTTGCGCGAGCGCCACGACGTCCATGTAGCCTTCGACGACGATAACGCGGCCGGCGGTCCGGATCGCACTCCTCGCCTGCACGAGCCCGTAGAGCTCGCGGCCCTTCTCGAAGAGCGCCGTCTCGGGGGAGTTGAGGTACTTGGGACCCGATGACCCCTTGTTTTCTCCTTCGCCAGGTTCGCCTTCGCCCAGCACGCGGCCACCGAAGGCGATCACCGACCCGCGTTGATCGAGAATCGGGAAAATGATCCGGTCGCGAAACCGGTCGTAGCGCCGACCGCCCTCGCCGTCGACCACCAGACCGGCTTCCTTCAGCGCCTTGCCGCCGTAGTCGGGGAAGACGCTCTCCAGGTTCTGCCAGCCATCGGGGGCATAACCGATTCCGAAGCGCGCCGCAATTCTTCCGCTGAGCCCCCGGCTCTTCAGATACTCGATCGCACGCGGTGTGTTCTTGAGTTGCTCCCGGTAATAGTCGCAGGCCCGTTCCATGATGGCGTACAGATCGGGACCGGATTCGGGTTTTCTTGCCCGCGGCTCGAATTCCGGCATCTTCATGCCGACCGATTCGGCGAGATCCTTCACCGCCTCGACATAGCCAAGGCCCTGGTACTCGATGAGGAAGGAGATCGCGTTTCCGTGCGCGCCGCAGCCGAAGCAGTGATAGAACTGCTTGCTTGGGCTGACGGTAAACGAAGGCGTCTTCTCGGTGTGGAACGGGCAGCACGCGAGGTAGTTCGCCCCGCCCTTCTTCAGCGGGACATACCTTTCGATTACGGCGACGATATCGACGCGATGGAGCAGTTCTTGCTTGAAGGAATCCGGAATCACGGCCGGAATGCGCTCTGATGGAGCGCCGCGAGAACGCTTCGATGAATGGGCCTCCGAGGCCCGCCCGTTCTCACCATCTTCCCTTTATAGGCGAAATTTTCCGATTCGCAAGCAGCAAGCGTAACCCGGAAACCCCGGCCCCGCTCACGGCGCGCTCCGAACTAACCAGGTCGGGAAAAGGGAAAAACCCCCGCCTTGCTGGATTCCTCTCAGCCGGCAAGCTTCGATTTCACCAGGGACGATACTTTTCCCATGTCGGCTCGCCCCGCGAGCTTGCCTTTCAATGCCCCCATGACTTTGCCCATGTCGGGCACGCCTCTGGCGCCCGTCTGCGCGATTGCTGCGGAGACCTCCTGCGCAATCTCGGCGTCCGTCAATTGCTTGGGGAGGTAGCCCGAAAGAAGATTCAACTCGAAGGTTTCGCCGTCGACGAGGTCTTTGCGGTTGGCCGCCTGGAACTGCGTGATCGAGTCGCGGCGCTGCTTGATCATCTTCTCGATCACCGCTACGACCTCGGCATCTGAAAGCTCTTTTCTCTCGTCCACTTCGCGCTGCTTGATCGCGGCGAGCAACAGGCGTATGGCCGACAGGCGCTGCGCCTCTCTCGCTTTCATGGCTGCCTTCATGTCTTCGCTGATGTTTCCCTTTAGCGACATGCGCTTGGTTTCCTGGAAGGTCGGGATCCTCAAAATGAAACGGCGCGACGAGCGGCTCTATCCACTCCATCGCGCCGGGGGTCCGGCGGCAGCGCCGTCTCGATCAATATAGCTTCGGCGGCAGCGTCTGGCTGCGCAGGCGCTTGTAATGCCGCTTGACGGCGGCGGCGAGCTTTCGCTTGCGGTATGCAGTAGGCTTTTCGTAGAACTCGCGGGCGCGCAGTTCGGTGAGAAGCCCGGTCTTTTCCACGGTCCGCTTGAAACGACGCAACGCCACCTCGAAGGGCTCGTTTTCCTTGACGCGTACTGTCGGCATGCGGCTCGTTGTCCCAAAAGCAAGGGTGCGAATTCTAGCAGAGAACTCCCCCCGGAGTCACCTGCTACCCGCTGGACGACGCCACCAACGGCCGGCCAAGCGCTCGAAGACAAGATAGAGCACAGGCAGCACGATGAGCGTAAGCAAGGTGGCTGTCACCAAGCCGCCGATCACGACCACCGCGAGAGGCTTCTGCGTCTCCGAGCCGATCCCTGTGGAAACCGCCATGGGCAGCAGCCCCAAGGCGGCGAGAAGCCCAGTCATCAGCACCGTCCGCATGCGCGTCAACGAGCCCCGCATCACCGCCTCTTGCGGCGAGGCGCCGGCATCGCGCAGCTGGTTGAAGTACGCGACCATGACCACGCCGTTCAGGACTGCTTGTCCAAAGAGCGCGATGAAGCCGATGGCCGCCGAAACCGATAAAGGGATTCCCGTGATGAGCAGCGCGAAGATGCCGCCGATCAGCGCAAAAGGGATATTGAGCAGGATCAGGAGCGCGCTGCGAAACGCGCCGAAAGCATCGAACAGCAGGATGAAGATCAGCAACACCGACACCGGAACTATGATTGAAAGGCGAGCCATCGCCCGCTCCTGGTTCTCGAACTCCCCGGACCAAGTGATGCTGTAGCCGGGCGGAAGCTTGATGCGCGCGGCGATCCGGTCCTTCATGTCAGACACCACGCTCCCCATGTCCCGCTCGGCTATGAAGATGCCGATCGAATGCACGCGCACGCCGTTTTCACGCGCAATGTTCATCGCGCCGCCGATGGTGCTGAACTCCGCCACCTGCGAGATCGGCACGTACGCGCCGCCGGCGGTGCTCACCGTGATCGATCGCAGGTTGGAGACCGTGCGCTGCCGATCGGCGAGGCGCACCGAGACGGCATAGTGGCGCTCGCCTTCCCATAACTGCGTGGCCGCCTTTCCGCCAAGCACCATTTCGATCACGTCCTGGATGTCGGCAACGTTCAATCCGTAGCGCGCCGCCGCGTCCCGGTCCACGCGGATGAGGAGCTGAGGCAGCTCACCCAAGCGGTCGATAAAGGCGCGCTTCACGCCGCGCACGTCCTTCACCGCGTTCAACACCTGCTCCGCCTGGTTGCGAAGCAGATCGAGATCTTCGCCGAACACCTTGATCACGATCTGCCCGTCGATCTGCGAGATCGATTCCAGCACGTTATCGCGGATCGGCTGCGAGAAGCTCGGCTCGATCCCGGGAAAGCGCGACATCGATTTGTCCATCTCGTCGATCAACTGACGCTTGGAGGCCCCGCCGCGCCATTGGGACTCGGGTTTCAGGGTCACGAGAATCTCGCACATGTTGATCGGTTTGGGATCGGTTCCGTCCTCGGGCCTGCCGCATTTGGAGATGACGCTATCGACCTCCGGAACGGACGCCAGTGCCGAGCGGAATCGGCCGCTCATGCGTTGCGCCTCGGTTATCGATACCGAGGTGGGCAGCGTCACGTTGATCCAGACCGAACCCTCGTTCAGCTCAGGAAGGAACTCGGTGCCGAGCTTGGGCACCGCTGCGAGGCTCGCGGCGAGCGCAATGAGGGCGGTGCCTAGGACCTTTTTCTTGTTGTCGATCGCCCAAGCGAGCACCGGCTCGTAGATACGCTTGCAGGCGTGTACCAACGCGTTTTCCCCCTCGGGGAGGTTCTTGCGCAGCATCCAAACGCAGAGCAAGGGCACCAGCGTCAGCGAAAGGATGAGCGAACCGACGAGGGCGGAGGTCACCGACCACGCCATGGGCGCGAAGATTCGCCCCTCGTGGCGCTGCAGGGTGAAGATCGGTATGTGCGCCGCGATGATGATGAGCATCGAGAAAAGCGTCGGCCGCCCCACCTCGACCGCCGCTTCGAGAATCCTTCGAATCCTCGGCGTGCGGTCTTGCGCCCGTTCGGAGAGTTTCCGGAAAACGTTTTCCACAACGATCACCGCGCCGTCGACGATGATGCCGAAATCCATCGCGCCCAAGGACAACAAGTTCGCGGGAATCCCCACCCACGTGAGGCCGATGAACGTGGCAAGTAGGGATAGCGGGATCACCAGCGCAACGATGAACGCGGCACGCAGATTGCCGAGGAACAGCAGCAGCACCAGCGTCACCAGGGTCGCGCCTTCGACGAGGTTGGTGAACACCGTTTTCAGCGTCCGGTCGATCAGCCAGGTGCGGTCGTAGAAGGGCGCGATCATCACTCCGCGCGGCAGCCCGGTTGCATTCAGCGATTCGACTTTGTCCTTCACCGCCTTGAGGACTTGCGAGGGGTTCTCGCCTTTTCGCATCAGCACGATGCCGGTGACGGCGTCGTCCTCATCGTCCTGTCCGACGACCCCTTGGCGAGGGATGGAGCCAACGCTCACGTCCGCCACGTACTTGACCAGAATCGGCACACCGCCCCTCTCGGCAAGGACGATGTTGCCGATCTCGTCGGCGGAGCGCAGTAGGCCGATGCCGCGGATGAGATACTGCTGCCTCCCTTGTTCGAGGTAGCTCCCGCCGACGTTGGCGTTGCCGCGCTGCAGTGCCGAAAATAACTGCTGCAAAGTCACCTTGTAGTCACGCAGCTTCCCCAGGTCGGGATTGACCTCGTACTGCTTGATGAGGCCGCCGAAACTGACGACGTCGGCCACCCCGGGGATGAGGCGCAGCTGGCGCTCGACCACCCAGTCCTCGATCGAGCGCAGATCCCTCGCATTCAAGGTGTCGGACTTGAGTCGATACCGGTAGATTTCACCGATCGGCGTCGATAAAGGCGCGAGCGCCGGCTGCGCCCCATCGGGAAGATCCACTTCGCGCAGCCGCTCCACGACCTGCTGCCGCGCGAAGTAGGCGTTGGCTCGGTCGTCGAAAGTGATGATGACGAACGACAGCCCGAACTGCGTGTGCGAGAACAGGCGCACCGCATTGGGCAGCCCGGAGAGCACCACCTCGAGCGGGACGGTGACCTGCTTTTCCACTTCCTCTGCCGCACGCCCCGGATAGAGCGTGATGACGTTGACCTGCGTGTCGGTCACGTCGGGAAACGCTTCGATCGGCAAGGACTTGAAGGCCGCGAATCCGCCGGCCACGAAAAGGATCAGGCCGAGGACGATGAACAGCGGCTTGTTGAGCGCGAAGGAGACAACGCGTTCGATCATGGGACCGGCCGGATCAGGACGCGCCGCTTTAGGCGGGCGCGCCACCGGCGAGCTGTCGATACAGGCGATGCAGGAGAAGGGTCCCCTCCACGACCACCTTCTGGCCGAGGTCCACGCCGGAGACGACGCCCGCGACTCCGTCGCGGACTCCTTCGACCCTTACCTCGTTCCACGCAAAGCGGCCCGGGGATTCCTCGACGAACACGTAATAGCTGCCTCCCGAGAGCACCAGCGCCCTTTCGGACACCTGCAGGCCGGCTCGAGCCACATCCGGGAGCTCGGCCGAGACGAACATCTCGCCCTTGAGCTTTCTATCGCGGTTGATGACCGAGCCGCGCACCTTCACCGTGCGGGAGGCAGGATCGATGAAATCGGAAATCCTTTCCACGGTGGCTTCGAACCTTTCCTCCGGCCAGGCGGAAGAGCGCAGCCTCACGGTCTGCCCGCGCTTCAAGCTCACGAGCTGGCTCTCGGTCGCGTCGAGCTGCACCCATAGGCGGGACGGATCGGTGATGACGAACATCGCCGGGGAGTTGGCGAGCTGCAGGTCGGGCCGTAGCTCCTGTCCCGGATTGATGTTGCGCTCCACCACGACGCCCTCGATCGGACTCGCAAGCGCGAGGTTCTGGTCGACCGATTCGCTGTCCCCGCCGTAGAGCTTGACCTTGCCCAAGGCGCGTGCCAGCTCGGCTTCGGCGCGCGCGTAGTCGGCTTCAGCGGTGATCATTTCCTTGCGCGAGGAAACACCGGCCGCGTAAAGCTCCCGCAGTCGGTTGAGATTCTTTTCAGCCAAGGCGAAATCGGATTGCGCGCGGCGTGCATCGGCCTGCGCCTGGCCGAAATCGGGAGAAGCCAGCATCGCCAGCGTCTGGCCCGGCTTCACGCGGTCTCCGGCTTTTACCAGGATGCGGATTACGCGCCCAGCGAAAGCGGGAAACAGCTTCACCGTGCGGTTTTCGTCCCACACCAGGCGCCCGGGCAGGCGTAACTGCTGTGGCGTGCTCTCCTTGACCAGCTCGGTCGCGAACGAGCCCAGCTGCGGACTGCCCGGCGGAAATACGATGCGGCCGTTCTCCAGCCTCGGCCGCGCCACATCGGACTTGGCATCCCCGTTATCGCACGCCGAGACCAGCGCCGCCAGAGCGAGGGCGAGAGCGAAAACCGCCGGTCGGATACGTCGTTCCCGCATTGCGACCCCACGCTGTGGCTCATCCCGAAGCTCGAGAGCGTTCATGGTTCTTCGCTCCCTAATCGCCGCGTCCCGGCTTCCCATACCGCGAGGGCCTTGGAGTAATCGTTTCGCGCCGTTGCGGAGTCGATTTGGATCGTACGCAGAGTCCGGCGGGCGTCGAGCAGGTCCATCACTCCGATCGCGCCGTTTTTGTAGGCAAACTCGACGGAGTCGGATGCCTTCTTTGCTTCCACCAAGAGCGATTCGTCGTAGCGCCGCAGGCGTTCTGCCGCAGCCTGCAGGTCCGAGAGCGCGCGGCTGAGCTCGGCGCGCGCCTGCGCGCGCACTTTGTCCAGGGACTCGAGAGCGGCATTGTAGTCGACCTCGGAGCGCTGGATCTCGCCTTCGTAATAGTAGCGGGCGAAGAGCGGAATGCTCATGAAAACGCCGTAACTGTTGCCGCTGCCGAATGTGTTGGTATTGGCACCCGTGCCGAGGGGGTAGTGGTCGAACTGCGCGCCGACGGTCAAGTCGCGTGTACGCAGACTTCGCGCGAGATCCCTCGCCTTCTGCGCCCCTTCGACTCGGTTTTTCGCGGCGCGCACGTCCGGGCGCCGCTCGATCAGTTCATCGGCGACGCCGGCCGCCCCGGGGACCGCCGGAGACGACCACGGATCGGCGGCGCGAATGTCCGATGCCTGCGCTTCTGCGCCGATCAGGTATGCGAGCACGAGCTGCGCACGGCGGCGATCGGCTTCCGCGGTACGCGCGTCATTCTGCGCGCGTAGAGCATCGACGCGCAGCCGTGCGACGTCCGCCATGGAGATGTCGCCAGCTCTCAGGCGCAGCTCCGACGCTTTCAGCGAGCCTTCGAACAGCGAGGTCGTGTCGCGCGCAATGTCGACCTTGTCCTGCGCAAGCAGCAAGTCGTAATATGCGGTTCTGAGAGCGAGGCGCTGCTGCCGAAACGCATCGGAGAAATCCTCGGCACTCGCCGCTTCGAGGCTTCTCGCGTTGGCGATGCGCAACTGCCGCCGATCGCCGCGCTCGATGACTTGATCGATGCGGATCGAACTGTCCACGGTCCTGTCGCGCCACGGGCCGCTGCCCACGCCGGCGGAAGGGTTGATCGCGCCGACCCCTAGGCTCAAAGTGGGGTTCGGTCTCGCAGCGGCGGAGAGCGTGTTTGCTTGGGCCGCCTCGAGCGTGCGGCGCGCCGCCTGCAGCTCGCGGTTGCGGGAGCGCAGCAGCTGCTCGGCTTGGACGAGCGTGAGCGCGCCGAGGTCCGCCGGTTGGCCGAAGGCGGCCGGAGCTTGTGCCGCGAACGCGAAGCCGAGAAGCATCTTGCCCGCCAATCGATGGGGGAGCTTGCCCATGAGGGGCGGAATTCTAGTCAAACGCGCCTGACAACAGACTGACGGAAATCAGGAAAGAGCAGAAAAATCATGCTTGTCCTGGGCATCGAGACCTCCTGCGACGAAACCGGGGTGGCCGTCTACGACAGCGGCCGCGGCCTGCTCGCCCACGCGCTGCATTCGCAGGTGGCGCTGCACGATGCGTACGGGGGCGTCGTGCCGGAGCTCGCGTCTCGGGACCACATCCGGCGTCTGCTCCCTCTCATCCGCGAAGTCCTGCACAAAGCCGCCGCCAAGGAGTCGGACCTGGACGCAGTCGCTTACACCCAAGGCCCCGGTCTCGCGGGAGCGCTGCTCGTGGGCGCGTCCGTCGCGAACAGCCTCGCGTTCGGCCTTGGAGTCCGGGGGATCGGCGTGCATCATCTCGAGGGGCATCTGCTTTCGCCGCTGCTCGAAAAAAATGCACCGTCTTTCCCGTTTGTCGCGCTGCTGGTTTCGGGGGGCCACACTCAACTCATGCGCGTGGCGGGCGTCGGCAACTACGAAATGCTGGGCGAAACCCTGGACGACGCCGCCGGGGAAGCTTTCGACAAGATTGCGAAACTGCTCGGCCTCGGCTACCCGGGGGGACCTGCGCTCGCCAAGCTCGCGCAAGAGGGTAGACCCGATCGCTTTGCGTTTCCGCGCCCCATGCTCAAACAGTTGGAGAAGGACGGCAATCTCAATTTCAGCTTCAGCGGGCTCAAGACGGCGGTTGTAACGCTCACGCGCTCCCGCGCGCTCGACGAGCAGGCGCGCGCCGATGTGGCGGCCGCTTTCCAGGAGGCGGTGGCCGATGTCCTTGTGGCGAAATCGCTCGCGGCGGTGCGCAGAACGACACTGGATCGTCTCGTCGTGGCCGGGGGCGTCGGCGCCAATATTCGCCTGCGCTTCTTGCTCGATGCCGCCGCGTCGCGCGGCGGATTCAGCGTGTTCTACCCGGCGACGGAATTCTGCACCGACAACGGCGCGATGATCGCCCTGGCGGGATGCTTACGATTGAAAACCGCCAAGCTTGCTCCGGCGTTTCCCCTCGGATTCACAGTCAGGCCGCGCTGGGACCTCGCGGACGTAGCGGCCTGAATCAGACCTCAGACGCTCGCCGAATCCCGCTTTTCGCCGATGCGGCGTTCCTCGCCCGCGACGAGCTTAAGAATATTCGCCTTGTGGCGCCAGACGAGCAGCGCCGACATGATGATCAGTGCGGGCAGGACCTCTTTCGCGCCGAACAGGAAAAAATAGTAGAGCGGCGCAAATACGGCGGAGACGATGGCCGCAAGCGAGGAATACCGAAAGAAGAGCGCCATGACGATCCAGGTCGCAATCGTCGCCGCACCCAGCCAAGGATCGAGGGCAAGCAGGATCCCGCCCGCGGTGGATACGCCCTTGCCGCCCTTGAAGCGGAAGAACACCGGAAAAATATGACCCAGGAACACCGCGACCGCGCAGGCCGCGACGCCCGTCGCGTCCACGCCGTATTCGGCGGAGTAACGCAATGCGAGGAATACGGTGAGCCAGCCTTTTCCGCCGTCACCGATCAGCGTGAGAAGCGCCGCGAGTTTCCTGCCGGTGCGTAGCACGTTGGTCGCGCCGGGATTGCCCGAGCCGTACGATCGTGGGTCGGGAAGCGCGAAAGCGCGGCTCACGATGATGGCGAAGGACAGCGAGCCGATCAGGTAGGCGGTCAAAATAAATACTGCGGTGGCCATGGTGTTCCACTAGAATTCGCGGCAAGAGTTTAACTCTAAATCTGCTCGCGACACCCCACCTTGGATACCGTTTTCATCCGCCAGCTGCGCCTGCCGGCATGGATTGGCCTTTACCGCCACGAAAAAATCGCTCCGCAGACGATCGAGATCGACCTCGAGATCGACCTTCCAAGGGACGCCGTTTTCAAGACCGGAAAGGTGAGCGATACGATCGACTATGGCGTGGTGGTGGAGCACATCCGCGCGCTCCTCGCGAAAGAGCGCTTCGGCCTCGTCGAAAGCCTCGCAGAGCGAATCGCCGGCCTGCTCATGGAGGACTTCAAATCGCCGCGCGTCAAGGTCAGCGTAGCCAAGCTCGGGGCGGTGCGCGAGGCCCTGCGCGTGGGCGTCACGATAGAAAGACCGAAATCGCGAGCGTAGTCCCGATCACCCGCGCGGGTGATGGTCCTTGTGCAGCTTTTTCAGCCGCTCGCGCGCCACGTGCGTGTAAATCTGCGTGGTCGAGATATCGGCGTGGCCGAGCAACATCTGCACGACGCGCAAATCGGCGCCGTGGTTGAGCAAATGCGTGGCGAAGGCGTGACGCAGTGTGTGAGGCGAGAGCGATTTACCCGGAAGCACCGCCGCGGCGCGTTTCTTGATCAGGTGCCAGAACGCCTGCCGCGTCATAGGGGCGCCGCGCCCGGTGACGAATACGTAATCGCTGGCCCGTTTCCTCAAGAGCAGGGGTCGCCCTTCCTTCAAATATCGCGCGAGCCAGGCGAGCGCTTCCTCCCCGAGGGGCACGAGACGTTCCTTCGAGCCCTTGCCGAAAACGCGCAGCACGCCCATGTCGAAGCTCAATTCGGCGAGCTTCAAGCGAACGAGCTCCGAGACGCGTAGCCCGCTCGCGTAGAGCACTTCCAGCATTGCACGATCGCGGAGCCCGAGCGGCGTTCCCGGGTCCGGCTGCGCGAGCAGCGCTTCGACATCGACCTCCGAGAGCGTCTTTGGAAAGCGCGGCGGCTTCTTCGGGGCATCGAGCTTGAGCGTGGGATCGATCGCGATACGCCGCCCGCGCGCTAGGAACCGGTAGAAGCGCCTGAGACTCGAGTGCAGCCGCGCCTGGGTACTCGAGCGAATACCGTGCTTCTTCCCGGGGGAGCGTCGCGAATAACGCCAGGCGAAATACTCCGCGAGATCGGCTTCGGTCGCCCCTAGCAGCGACCCACGCCCCCGCCGCTCGTGCCAATCGGCGAACAGCCGCAGATCGCGGCGGTAGGATTCCAGCGTGTTTTTCGCAAGGCCGTTCTCGAGCCAGACGGCGTCGCAGAATTCGTCCAGGAGTGAGGCGTTGTCCGCGTTCATTGCTATCCGCGGACGGCGCCCTCGTGCGCGAGCAACCAGCGCTTCACCGAGAGGTGGAACCCGCCATCGTGGTGAGCGAATCCCCCGAGGCCACCGGCGGCGAGCACGCGGTGACAGGGCACGACGAGCGGAACGGGGTTGGCGCCGCAGGCCTGGCCCACGGCGCGCGGCGAGGAGCCCACTTCGCGCGCGATCTCTCCGTAGCTTCGCGTGCGCCCCGCGCCGATGGTGGAGATTTGCCTCCAAACACGGCGCTGGAACGGCGTGCCTTGAGACGCGATCGGCAGATCGAAGCGGAATTCGCAATCCTCCAGGTAACGCTCGATTTGCGCGCACGCCTGCGCCGCAAGCCAGTCCCGTGGCGCAAGCGCTTCGGCCGATTTCGGCAGGAACGTGATTTCCGCGAGCACACCGCCTTCCGTGCGGATGCCGAGGAGCGCGAATGGCGCCGGCAGTTTCGCCTGATAGGCTGCGCCTGCGGTGCGCGCGCGCTTCATTGGGTTCATGCGGGCTGGCGCGCGGCACGAATGCGAACGAGCTGGATCGCGACGACTGCGGCGAACAGGCCCAGGCCGACGATATCAGCCGTAGTGGTCGGGTACACGAGCGCCAGTCCCGCGGCGATCAGCATCGCCCGTTCGATCCACGTCGTGCGCTTGAACAACGACCCTTGCACGCCGCCTGCGAGCGCGGCGATGCCTAGCGCGGCGGTGATCGTTACGAGAGCGATCGAGCCCCAATCGGCGTTGCCGAGCGTTTTGATCGAGCCCGTGAGGAGCAGTCCTACGCCGGAGGGATCGAGTACGAACATGAAAGGCACGAGAAACGCGGGCATGGTGTATTTCCAGGATTGCAGCGTGGTGCGGTACGGATCGCCGCCGGTGATCGCTGCAGCGGCGAAGGGCGAGAGCGCCGTTGGCGGCGAGACTTCCGAGAGCACGGCATAATAGAAAATGAACATGTGCGCGGCGAAGTCGGGCACTCCCAGCTTGATCATCGCAGGCGCCGCGATCACCGCGCAGATGATGTAGGACGCGGTCACCGGAACGGCAAGGCCCACGATCCAGACGATGAGCGAAGTATAGATCGCCGTCAGGAGCAGCGAGCCTCCAGCATACTCGATGATGATCGAGCTGAATTTGAGGCCCAGACCCGTGAGCGTCACCACGCCGACGATGATGCCCGCTCCGGCGCAAGTGGTTGCGACGTTGAGCACGCCGTTCGAGCCCGCCTCGAGCGCCTTGAAGAATTTCGACGCGAAGATCCCTCGTACCAGCGGCTCGCGCCCGCGAAACAAGTCGTAGGAAAACAAGGCGCAATCGCGATGCAAGAAGCTCGTCACAAGCGCTGCCACGGTGGCCCAGAACACCGACAGCACGGGCGAATATCCCATGAGCATGAATACGACTATAGACACCAGCGAAAGGAAGTGGAACCAGTACTGCTTAGTGAGGCTCCACAGCGATTCGACCTGCTCATACCTGACTGTGCTCATGCCAAACTTGCGCGCGTCGATCTCCACCATAAGAAACAGCGCGAAGTAGTAAAGGCAGGTCGGGATCGTCGCCATCAACAGCACGTCGAGATAGGAGATTTTCAGGAACTCGGCGATGAGGAAAGCCGCCGCGCCGAGCACCGGCGGCGAGATGATCGCGCCCAAGCCCCCCGCCGCGAGCAGCCCGCCTGCCGCATCCTTGCCGTATCCGGCCTTGACGAGCATCGGGTAGGCGACTGAGCCTAGCGTCACCGTCGTCGCCACGCCGCTCCCCGACGGACCGCCGAGGAGGAACGAAGCGAGCACCACGGTGCGGCCAGCGCTGGTGGACTTTCCGCCCATGGCGGAGAACGAGAAATCGATGAAGAACTTGCCCGCACCGGAAAACTGCAAGAACGCCCCATAGATCGTGAACAGAATGATGAGCGAGGACGAGACGTCCACGGCAACGCCGAAGATGCCTTCGAGCGTCATATACAGATGTCCCACGAGCCGACCGACCTCGTAGCTGCGATGCGCCCAGGATCCGGGGAGCTGCTCGCCGAAAAGTGCGTAGACGACAAAGGAGGCCACCACGACCGGCATGACCCATCCGGAGGCGCGGCGCATGCCTTCGAGGATCAGGAGGATCAGCACGACGCCGAACACGATGTCCCAGTTGTCCGGCGAAGTGTTACGGTCCCAGATATCATCGCCGCCCTGAAGGATGTACGTGATCACCGCGACGGCTCCGAACGCGGCCACCCAGTCCCACCACATGATGCGGTGGCGGTAGCGCTTTGAGGCGGGAAACAGCAGGTAGCTGAGAAACAGCACGAAGCCGACGTGCACCGGGCGCAGCACTTGCGTCGGCACGATCGCGTATGCGCTGTATAGGTGAAACAGCGACATCACCACCGCGGTCGCGGAGACGAAGATGCCGAGCACACCGCGCAACTTGTTGCTCGCGCCCTCCTCCGCCTCGATGAACCGCTCGGCCTTTCGCAGCGCGTCGGCATCGATTGCCGGCTCACCGGCTGCCCGCCTCGCGATCTCGCCCATCCGCCCTCCTCGGCTCGCATGCTAGCACGGACCCGCCGGGTGCCCTGCTCGGGCGGCCGGGCATTCCCGCAGCCGGGGGTTTGCCCATTTTCACTGCCAAACC
>CAYQVE010000047.1:0-16065 GCA_964420785.1 uncultured Enterobacteriaceae bacterium
GTACACCTGTGCTGCGAAATTCTTTTGTGTAATCACGCGTGAGCGCTTTGCCGCACGGTTCGAAGCCTCCACGAATCCGTCCACGGTGCAGGCGGGCCGCGAGCACCGGAGCACACTGCCGTGGAGCATCTTCGGGAGCGAGATGTCGGTTACGTACTTGTCGGTACGGTAGACCTTCCCCGCGACGTCGCGGCGCGGGAGCGATTTCCCGACCACGCGGTATTCCGAAGGCGACTTCGGTTTTGCCTCGACCTTGATGTCCATGGGATTGCCGAGCTGCTTGTTCCACTCGACCTGATGGTGGAAGTGGCGGCCGCCGATCAGCTCGGCATAGCTCGCCTTCTTCGCGGGATCGGAAACTGCGCTTACCACGCCGTCGTCGACACGCAACTGCTCGACCGGGAGCCCGAGCTTCTGCGAAGCGGATTGCACCAGCAGCCGGCGCGCTTCGGCCGCCGCGCCGCGCAAGGGGCGGGCGCCCGTCTGAATGCCGGTGCTGCCGGAGGCTCCCCCCTGGTTGCAGGTGAGCGCGGTATCGCCCATGACGACGTCGACCCTGGCGACGTCCACGTCGAGCTCGTCGGCGACGATCTGCGCGATCGCGATGTCGAGCGCCTGGCCCATGTCCATCTTGCCGAAGAAAGCCGTGACGCGGCCGTCGGGCAGGATCGCCACCCAGGAATCGAGCTCGCCCGGGACAAGCGGCGGTTTGCCGCCAGCGGTTTGCGCAAGCGTCTCCCCGATGAAGGCGGGCCCGGCCGCGGAGACGACGAGCGCTCCGGAAGCCTTCAGGAATTCGCGGCGCGAGAATGACAGCTCGATGCGTGCGTTCATGTCATTCTCCTAGGCCATTTGCGTTTGGGCGCGCTTGACAGCGCGCATGATCGCCGCATGCGTCGCGCAGCGGCACTTGAGCCCGGCAAGCGCGTCCCGGATCTCGGCGTCAGTCGCCTTCGGCTTCTTTTTCAGGAACGCCGCCGCAGTCATGATCCAGCCGTTGATGCAGTAGCCGCACTGCGGCACCTGCTCTTCGACGTAGGCGGCCTGCAGCGGATGCGGCTTTTCGGGCGTGCCGAGGCCCTGGAGCGTGGTCACCTTCTTTCCGGCCACGGCCGAGAGCGGCATCACGCAGGAGCGAATCGGATCGCCATCCAGATGCACGGTGCACGCGCCGCACTGCGCGAGGCCGCAGCCGAAGTGCGGGTTGCTCATCTTGAGGTCGTTGCGCAGCGCGTACAGGAGCGGCATGTTCGGGTCGGCGTTGACGCTCACCGCCCTGCCGTCAACGGCGAATTTGATGCTTGCCATGAAGCCTCCTTTGGATGTGCCGCCGAGCGGGATTCGGGGCCGGTCGATGTCGTGAAACTAGTGTAGACCCGGGGCAATGCCGGTGCAACGCGAAGGTCGTGCCGAGCCGCGGTGGTACGATACGCCGTTGATTTGGCGAGGAGGAGTCGCAGCGGTGAAAGCGGGCGCCCGCGAAACCGGCATCGATCTCGAGCGGTTCAGGCTGCGCCGCTTTGTAGAGGAGTTGCGACAGACGGGCGAGCTCGAGGTCAAGGCGGGAGCCGCCGATCTCACGGACGTCGCGCCGTCGCTCGAAGGCAGCGCAAGAGCGGTGCTCTTCGAGCGCGTCGGCACGGAAGGCGCGCAGCTCGTCGGCAACGTCATGGGCAGCCGCGCGCGCCTGGCGCGCGCCTTCGGCACGGCTCCCGACAAGCTGCTCGCCGAAGTGCTGCGCCGCCTGCGTGCGACGCCGCAAGTCGTGGAAGTGCCGCGGGAAGCGGCACCGGCCCAGGAAATCGTGCTCGCCGGCGACAAGGCGGACCTGACCGCCTTGCCGGTCAACCTGCAGCACGGCATGGACGGCGGCCCCTACGTTTCCGCCTCGATCGATTTCGCCGTCGACCCCTCGAACGGCTGGACCAATGTCGGCGTGCGCCGGCTGATGCTGCGCGGCCGGCGCGAGGCCGGCGTCGATCTCAATTCGCCCTCCGACCTGCGCGCGCTCTACGAGGCGGCGGTCAGGCAAGGGCGGCGGCTGCCGGTTGCTTTTGTGGTCGGCGCACACCCCGCCGACTACGTCGCCGCGGTGATGCGCCTGCCGGTGGACGAGCTGGGGCTCGTCGCGAGCCTGCGCGATGCGCCTCTCGCGGTGGTGAAGTGCGTGAGCTGCGACATTCGCGTGCCCGCGGACGCGGAGTGGGTGCTGGAGGGCTACCTGGACGAGCGCGGCCACGTCGAGGCCGAGGGTCCCTACGGCGAGTTCCTCGGCTACTACGGGGGCGTGAAGCAGAATCCCGTGTTCCATCTCACCGCGGTCACGCGGCGCCGCGACGCCCTCTTCCAGACCGCCACCATCGGCGGCCGGAACCTGGGCCGCACCGATACGGCGCAGCTGAACGCGCTGCGCACCGAGGTGATGGTGTGGCGCGCCCTGGAGACGGCGGTGCGCGAGACGAAAGCCGTGTATGCGACGCCCGCCAGCGGCGGCATGTACAACCTGCGCATCGCCCTGCGCCAGCGCGTCCCCGGCGAGGCGCGCAACGCAATCGCCGCAGCCTTCGGCTGCCTCGCCAACGTGAAGCACGTGTTCGTCGTCGACCCCGACGTCGATATTTTTTCCGACGAGCAGATCGACTGGGCGCTCGCGACGCGTTTCCAGGCCGATCGCGACCTGGTGGTGCAGTCGGGGTTCCGCACGCTCCCGCTCGATCCGTCGCTCCGTGGCGCAAGGACCGGAGCCAAGGCGGGTTTCGATCTCACGCTGCCGATGGGCGAGGCGCGCGGAATCGAATCCACGACGCCTGAGCCGCCGCGCTTCGAAGGCGCGCGCTTCGCCTCGGTCGAGGCGGCGCTCGCCGACGGACCCAAGACCTTCGAAGCGCTGATGGCCGCGCTCGCAAGCTGCGACGGGCGCGAAGTCGTGCTCGCGCTCGAAGCGCTGCGCGAAGCCGGGCACCTGATCAGGGAGAAGGACGGCCGCTACGCGTTGAGATCGATCTAGTGCCGTCACAAATTTTTTCCCAGAAATCGTGGCGTGCTCATCTCGTCGCGGCATTCCTCGCTTCGGCGGCCGCGGCGCTCGCGGCCGCGGAGCCGGAGCCGCGCGTTCCGGAAACGGAGGCCCGCCGCATCGACGAACCCGTGTTCGGCGGGCAAATGGTCGTCTACGAGGCCGGCCGCGGGAATGCGCGCGAGATTCTGCTGGTGCACGGCATCGGCGAGGAGGCGGCACGCGATTTCCGCGACCACATCGCCTGGCTGCAGAGGTCTTTTCACGTCGTTGCGGTGGATCTGCCCGGATTCGGGCAATCCGACAAGGCGAATGTCCTCTATTCGCCCGGCAACTACGCGCGCGTCCTCAAGTTCGTCGCCGGCCGCTTTCTGCACGGGCCCTTCGTGCTGGTCGGGCACTCCATGGGCGCGGTGGTGAGCTTGCGCTATGCGGCAGCTTACCCGGACGACGTGCTGCGGCTCGTGGTCGTCGATGCGCCGGGCGTGCTGCACCAATCCTCCGTGACGAGCCAGTTTCTCGCGCATTTCGGCATGGAATTCGTGCCGCCTGCGGCCGATCCGGCCGACTGGCTTACCGACCTCGCGCGCAAACTCCTCGCACCGCTGCAGCGGCTGCACCTCGATCCGCAGGTCATCCTCTCGAGCCCGCAACTGCGCCAGAGCCTGCTCGGCGCCGACCCCGCGAAGATCGCCGGCCTCGCTGTGGTGAGTGAGGATCTGCGCCTGGTGTTGCCCAAAGTCCGCGCCGACACCCTCGTCGTCTGGGGCGCACAGGACAGGCTTGCGCCGCTTCGCACAGGCAAAGTGCTCGCGCTGAAATTGCCGCGCGCGCGCCTGACGGTAATCGAGCGCGCCGGGCACGAGCTGATGCTCGAAGCTCCCGAGCGCTTCCGCGCGGTGCTCGAGCCGTTTCTGGAGCGGGGTCTGCCGCCGGCGCCGGCGGGTCTAGCGGCACCCCTGGCGAAGCACGGCGACGAGAGCTGCCAGCGCGAACGCAATCGGGTGTTCGACGGCGAGTACGACAGCTTGACCCTCGACGGCTGCCAGCAGGCTCAGATCCGCAACGCGCGGGTGCGCGAGCTGCGCGTCCTCGATTCCACCGTCACGATAGACGACAGCTTCATCGGCGGCGGGGAGACGGGCCTTCATGCGCGCAACTCGACCATCGTCATGACGGGGGGTCGCGTCGAGGGAAACGTGGCGATCACGGCGTCGGCGAGCCGGTTCGATCTGGCCGCCGTCGAGGTCGAAGGCCGCGAGGCGGCGGTCACCGCGCCGCTGAGATCGTACGTCGTATTCTCGCTCTGCCGGGTGCGCAGCCCCCGCACCCGGGGCGAGGTGCACGACTTCTACGCGGTCGCCGCGAAGAACCCGTTGTAGACGTATTCTCCTATGTGCGCCCCTGCAGGACGGCGATACGCTCCTCGATCGGCGGGTGGCTGGAGAAAAGCGCCGCCCATCCCGGTGCTCCGCTGATGCCCGATGCGACCATCGATTGCGGAAGGGCACCCGGCTGCATGCCGCCCAGGCGCATGAGCGCACCGATCATCGGCTGCGGCGTACCGAGCAGCCTCGCAGAACCCGCGTCGGCGCGGAACTCGCGCTGGCGCGAAAACCACATGACGATAATCGAGGCGAGGATCCCGAACACGATCTGGCTGACGAACACCGTGATGTAGAAGCCCGGCCCGATGCCGCGCTCGGTGCGGAACACGGCTTTGTCCACGATGAAGCCGACGACGCGAGACAGGAAATACACGAAGGTATTGAGCACGCCCTGGATGAGCGTGAGGGTCACCATGTCGCCGTTGGCAACGTGAGTGATCTCGTGGCCGAGCACCGCTTCGACTTCCTCGCGGCTCATCGATTCGAGCAAACCGGTCGAGACCGCAACCAGGGCCGAATTCTTGAAAGCGCCCGTCGCAAAGGCGTTCGGCGCGCCTTCGTACACGGCGACGTCGGGCATGCCGATATTCGCCTTGTCGGCGAGGCGCCGCACCGTGTCCACGAGCCAGCGCTCGTGCGCCCCTTCGGGCGACTTTATTACGTGCGCACCCGTTGACCACATAGCAATCTGCTTGGAGACCAGAAGCGAGATGATCGAGCCGCCAAAACCCATCAACAGCGAAAACCAGAGGAGCGATTCGAGATCGAGGCCGTTCTGCGTGAGGAACCGGTCCACGCCGAGCACGCTCGCGATCACGGACAGCAGCAGCAGCACGGCGAAGTTGGTGGCGAGGAAGAGAACGATGCGTTTCATGGGTTCAGTCTCCGCGTGTCGGAAGTCAGCGGCAAGATGGGGTCGTAACTCGGGATTTCAAGGGTGCGCGGGTGAGATCAGGCCCGCGATTGTATCCCTCCCGTGAAGCTGCGGGGTCGTTCTCCAAAAACAAAAAGGCGGGAGATCCCGCCTTTCTGGTCGTGCGCGGCCGGTCAGGCCGGTGCGGCTTTAGCTCTTGGATTCTGCCTTCTTGCTTTTTGCTTTGGCCTTTTTCTTGCCTTCCGACTTGGCGGTCTTCTTGCTCTGCGCCTTGGCGGGCGTCGCCGGAGTCGCGGATTGCGCGGGCGTCGCCGGCGTGGCGGGCGTCTGCGCTGCGACGTCGAGAGTCGTGACTGCGAATGCGGAGAGCATCAGCACTGCGATCAGCTTTTTCATCTGAAACCTCGCTAAGAGTTGATGTCCATGTGCTGCGGACATTGTACTCGATAAACGCGAGCCCGCCGCGGACGTTGACTCTTTGCCTCAAATGATTTCGCAAATGTCGCCCGCGGGCGACAGGTCGCGCACTCTCGTACAATTCGTAACAAATGCCTACGAAAAAAGTCACGCTCGGCTTCATCGGCGCGGGCCGCGTCGGCACCGGGCTCGCGTCCGGCTTCGCTCGCGCGGGAGCGAGAGTCGTCGCGATCGCGAGCCGGAAAATCGCCTCGGCGCAAAGGCTCGCGAAGCGCGTTCACGGGGCGCGGGCATGCGCGCCGCAGGAGGTCGCGGAGCGCGCCGACATCGTGTTCCTTACCGTGCCCGACGATGCGATCGAAGGCCTCGCCGCGAGTCTCCGCTGGCGCAAAGGCGCCGCGTGCGTGCACTGCAGCGGCGCCGCTGATCTCGACGTTCTGCAAAAAGCAGTTGCCGACGGCGCGCTCGCCGGAGGTTTTCATCCGCTGCACATGTTCGGGGAAGCGGGAGAGCCTCCCGGCGCGCTCGCGGGCTGCGCGATCGCTCTCGCGGGCCCCGATGCACTCGTGGAAAAGCTGGCGCGGCTCGCGCGCGCCCTGGACGCGAGGCCGCTGCGCCTGCCCGAGGGCGGACGCGCGCTGTATCACGCCGCGGCCAATTTTTCCGCCGCCTTCGTCATCGCGCTCATCCAGGAGACAATCGCGCTGTGGGGCAGGCTCGGCATCGCGGAGGCCGACGCGCTGGCCGCGCTCCTGCCGCTCCTGCGCGGCACCGCGGACAACGTCGAGAACCTGGGCGCGGCGCGCGGCCTGGGGAGTGCGATCGCGCGCGGCGACGCCGGGACCATCCGCAGGCACCTCGACGTCCTCGCAAAGGAGGCGCCCGATTCGCTCGAGCTCTACCGCATCCTGAGCCTGCGTACCATTCCGCTCGCGCTCGCCAAGGGCACTCTGAAGCCGGAGGCGGCAAAGGAGATCACCGCGCTCCTTGAGAAATCAATTCTGAAAAGCGTAGACTAGCGACCGGAATGTTACGGGTCTACGGGGATCTGCAGTCGGGGAACTGCTACAAGGTGAAGCTGCTGCTCGTGCAGCTTCAGCGGCCGCACGAGTGGGTGCATGTGGATATTCTCGAGAAGCAGACGCGGACGCCGGAATTTCTCGCAAAGAACCCTAACGGCAAGATTCCACTACTCGAGATCGAGGGAGGGGTCTGTCTGCCCGAGTCCGATGCCATCCTCCACTATCTGGCGGAAGGAACGCCTTTCCTGCCTTCCGAGCGCCTGCTGCACGCGCAGGCGCTGCAGTGGCTCTTCTTCGAGCAGTACAGCCACGAGCCCTATATCGCCGTAGCGCGCTTCATCATCCGTTTCCTCGGCCGCCCGGAGAAACACGAGACCCGGCTCCAGGAGAAGATGGCGCCCGGGTATGCCGCGCTCGAGGTCATGGAGAAGCATCTGGCCGGCCGCCGGTTCTTCGTAGGCGAGCAGTACACGATCGCCGACATCGGGCTGTATGCCTACACGCACGTGGCCCACGAAGGAGGCTTCGAGCTCTCGCGGTTTCCCGCCGTAAAGGCATGGCTCGAGCGCGTGAGGAATCAGCCCCGCCACATCACGATGAGCGGGAAGTGACCGTGTCAGGCCTTCCCTCCTGATCCGTTACTTCGAGACGGCCTTCGGCCGCGTCCCCGGCGCCGGCGGGCCGATCCCGCTCCGCAGGAATTCGAGCAGCTTGGCGAGCTGGGTCGAAGCTTGTCTGTGCACCGCCTCGACGTCGCAGCCGTTCCAGTCGTAGAAGCCTTTGCCCGCCGAGAGCCCGGTGCGGCCGAGGGCGACCATCGTCTGGAGCATCGGATTGGGGGTCGCGTTGTGGAACAGCTTCGGCACGATCGACGCCTGAGCGTCGGCGTGGATCTTGAGGCCGCTGATGTCCTTCTGCTGGATGAGCCCGTTCAGGCACATGCGCGGCGCGAGCATCCGGCGCGCGGCGTCGTCGATGTCCTCGGCGGAGGCGACGCCCGCCTCGATCAGGTAATAGGCTTCGTGCAGGATCGCGTGCTGAAGGCGGTTGACGAGAAAGCCGACGATGGGCTTGTAGAGCACCACCGGCTCCTTGCCGGTTCGCCTGAGCGCATCGGCCACGCGGTCCACTTCGGCGCGGGAGGTCGCAAGCCCTGCCATCACTTCGACGACCGGCGCGGTATCGGCGGGCATGAAGTAATGAACGCCGAGAAAGCGCTCGGGGCGCTTCATCTTGCGCGCCAGCTCGACCAGATCGAGCCCCGAGGTCCCGGTAGCGATCAGCGGCGCCTCGCCCGGCGCATTTCCCGAATAAGCCGCCTCGATTTCAGCGTACACGGCCTGCTTGACGGGCACGTCCTCGGGCACGAACTCGATGACGAGGTCCGGGGCCTGCTTCGGCAGCTGTTCGACCACGCTCGTCCTCGCCGGCAGCCCTTCGAGCTTCCCCGCGCGGCTGCTCTTGACGAGGGTGGCGAATCCTGCGTCGGCGAAAGTCTTCGCGACGCCGCGGCCCATGACGCCGTAGCCGTAGATCAGCACCGTTTTTATGGATGTGCTCATGTCGCCGCTCCAAAGTGGGGGTGGGCCTGCGCACAGGGAATTGTAATGCACGAAAGCATGCGATTTGAACTAAGCTTCCGCCTGGGGAGGCTTGGAAAGGAGGCGCAATGAACCCGAAAATCTCACGGCACTCGGGGCCGGCGCTACTTGTCCTTCTCGCGTCCGTGGCTCTGGCCGCGTGCGGCTACAAGACGACGACTTACTCTCGGGCGGCGACCGCGGTCGCGCTCGCGAGGTACAACGCGACCAGCGGCGCGCCCGACACGGGTCTCACGGGCGGCAGCGGTGGCTTGGTGACGACGAAGGTGAGTCAATCCGACGACGATCGCGCTTTCGCGGTCCTCCTGCAGCCGGGCGGCAAGATCATCGCGGTGGGCAGCAGCCTCGCGGCAGCCGACACTATCGTGGTAATCCGGTACAACGCGAACGGCACGCTGGATCCCAGCTTCGGCAGCGGCGGGATCACGGTCACGAGCCTGCCCTCGGTCTCCGCGACCGCTTTCGCCGCGACCCTGCAAGCCGACGGCAAGCTCCTGATCGCCGGACGCAGCTGCGCTTCGTCGAGAGCAACGGGTTTCCTGCTGCTGCGATACACCACGGGCGGCGCCCTCGACCCGGGATTTGGCACGGGCGGAATCGTGACGACCGGCATTCCAGGGGGCATCTCGAACAGCGCCAACGCGGTCGCGTTGAGCGGCACCAACATCGTCCTTGCCGGACACTCGAAGATCGGCGGAAGATTCGTGATCGCCCTCGCGCAATACACCTCGAGCGGTGCGCTGGATTCGACATTCGGGAGCGGCGGGGTCGTCACCACGCCGATCTTCTCGATCGATGCCGACGCAGCGGCGCTCGCCGTGCAGGCCGACGGCAAGATCGTCGCAGCCGGTCTGGCGGGGAGCGCCGCTACCAACGTTTGGGACGTTGCCCTGCTGCGCTACAACGCGAACGGGACATTGGATCTCCCCTTCGGCGGCACCAACACCGGCATGGCCATCACGGATATCGGCTCGAGCAGCAACTACGCCAACGCGGTCGCGCTGCAGCCGGACGGGAAAATCGTCGTTGCGGGAAATGCTTTTGCGAATCCTTCCGCAAACACCTCCGACATCGCCGTGCTCCGCTATAACACCGACGGTACGCTCGACACCACTGGGTTCGGCAGTCCGAATGGGTACGTGACGACCAACATCGGCGCTTTCGACAACGGCTATGCGGTCGCCGTGCAGCCCTTGGACGGCAAGATCGTCGTGGCGGGAAACGCCGATGCCGGTATGGGTGACCGGCTTGCCCTGCTCCGATACAACGCGAATGGCACCCCGGATCTCGGTTTCGGGACCGGTGGCATCGTGACCCGCGCCGCCTCGGCTCCGAGCATTATTGCGGGCGCCTTTGGCGTCGCCCTGCAGCCCTCGGACGGCGCGATAGTCGTGGTCGGGTACGACTGAAGGGCGGCGCTCAGGTTCCGAGCGCTTTGATTTTCAACTCCCGGGCGAGCTTGTCCAGGCCCGCGCGCAAGGGCTCCGGGATCGGGACGCCGAGCTTCGAGCGCTCCTCGAACCTCGCGCGGCTCTGCTCCCCGGGGAGCCAGATGCGCGCCACGCCCGGCATGGGCTTCGAACGGCGGATCTCGCGGGCGAGCTTGTCGACGCGGCGCTTGAACTCGTCCACCTCGCCGAAGGCGGCGATCGAGATCGCGACGATCGCGTGGCCGGTGTTGGTGGGCGTCACATCGTCGGCGTTGAAGTCGACGGTTTCGCTTCCCATCGCAGCGCCGTTCAGCGTTCCCGCGAGCAGCCCGAACACGAGCGCAAGCCCGTAGCCCTTGTAGCCGCCGATCGGCACCAGCAGGCCTTGATCGGCGCGCTTCGGGTCGGTGAGCGGCCTGCCCTGGTGATCGATCATCCAGCCCTCGGGCAGGGTTTCCCCGCGCTGCACCGCGGTCTTCACTTTTCCGTAGGCGGCGACCGTGGTCGCCATGTCGAGGACGACGTTCGTTTCATTTCCAGGCGCCGCCACCGCGATCGGATTGGTCGAAAGCAGCAGATCGATCCCGCCCCAGGGCGCCATGTGGTTGGCGTTGCCGACGGCGAGATACAGGCCGATCATGTCGTGCTCGAGCGGCATCGCGGCGTACAGCGACGCGGGGCCCGCGTGGTTGCTGCGGTTGACGCCGACCCAGGCCGCGCCCGCGGTCTTCGCCTTCTCGATCGCGGTCTTCGCAGCGAAGCTCATCACCACGTGCCCCATGCCGTTGTCGCCGTCGACGAGCGCCATGCCCGCCGCTTCGCGTGCGATTTTCACCTTCGGCCTCACGTTGACCGCGCCCCCCTTGATGCGACGCACGTACTGCGGCAGTCGGAAAATTCCGTGTCCGTCGGCGCCGTGGAGGTCGGCGCGCACCATCAGTCCGGCGCAGGTGGCGGCGTCTTTCGCGGGCAGCCCGGCAGCCGCGAGGGCTTCGGAGATGAAGCGCACCAGGCGCGCCGCGGGCACGCGCGCGCTGTCGGGCGGTTTCTTGTCGACTGCGGCCACGGCCCACCCTACCACGGGGCGGAGGCCTGAACAACGCGCGGTATCATTGCCGCCTGGCTGACGTTTTCTGGAGCGCGCCATGGAAAGGTTCACGATTTCCCTCGACAACGAGCTCGCCGCGGAATTCGACCTGCTCATCAAGGCGCGCGGCTACGAGAACCGCTCGGAGGCGGTACGCGACATGCTGCGCGCCCAGATCGAGGCCTACCGCCGCGAGCGCAACGCTTCGCGCTATTGCGTCGCGAGCCTCTCCTACGTGTACAACCACCACGAGCGCGACCTCGCCGAGCGGCTCACCCGGATCCAGCACGACCACCACAACCTCGCGGTGTCCACCATGCATGCGCACCTCGACCACGACAACTGCATCGAGACGGTCATCCTGCGCGGGCCGACCGCCGAGGTCAGGGCCTTTGCGAACGCCCTGAGCGCCGAGCGCGGCGTGCGCCACGGCCAGCTGAACCTCGTCTCGGCCGACATCGATACCATCCGGCACGCGCACCCGCACGACGATCACGACGCGGGCCATGCGCATCGGCACGACCACCTCAAGCCGAAGAGCTAGCGGCGTTCCTCCCGGCGAAACATCCGGGGAGGTAACATGGTCGTAAGATAAATCGTATAGACTTCTTACGTCCATCTGCCGGGCTCGCGGCTTTCCGGAGGAAAATGATTCCAAGACGAACCCAGATCGCGCTCGCCCTCGTCTGCGCGGGCCTCGTCGCGCAGGAGGCCAGCGCGCAGGAAGGTACAAAGGAAGGCGGTGCAAAGGAGGAAGCCGCGCAGCCGGCCGCGGCGCCGGCGCCGGAGCGGCCGGCCCGGGTCCGCATCATCGGGCACTACGAGAACGCGGTCGGCACCTCCGACGCGGCCAGCCAGGGCACCATCACCCCGCAGCTGATCGAGGCGCGGCCGATGCTGCGCCCGGGCGAGGTGCTCGAGTACGTTCCCGGAGTGATCATCACCCAGCACAGCGGCGACGGCAAGGCGAACCAGTATTTCCTGCGCGGCTTCAATCTCGATCACGGCACCGACTTCCTCACCACGATCGACCACATGCCGGTCAACATGCCGACGCACGCGCACGGGCAGGGCTATTCCGACATCAACTTCCTGCTCCCGGAGCTGGTGTCCCGGGTCGCGTACAAGAAGGGTCCGTATTTCGCCGAGGAGGGAGATTTTTCCTCCGCGGGCGCTGCCGACATCGACTACTACACCAAGATGCCGAAGGGAATCGCTTCGCTCGGGCTTGGCAGCAACGGCTACCGGCGCGCCGTGGCCGCAGACTCCTTCGATGCGGGACCGGGCCATCTGCTCTACGGCTTGGAGCTGTTCCACAACGACGGCCCGTGGATCAATCCGGAGGACTACCGTAAGCTGAACGGCGTGCTGCGCTTCAGCGAGGGAACGAACGCGGACGGCTACACCCTGTCCCTCATGGGTTACAGCGGCAAATGGAACGCGACCGACCAGATTCCGCAGCGCGCGGTGGACGACCAGACGATCTCGCGCTTCGGTGCGATCGATCCGACCGACGGCGGAAAGACCTCGCGCTACAGCCTGTCCCTCGACCGGCACAAGACCCTCGAGAACGGCGCGGTGTTCCATATGGACGTGTATGCGATCAAGTACCGGCTGAACCTGTTCTCCAACTTCACTTACTTTCTGGACCATCCCTTACCAGTCGGCGACCAGTTCGAGCAAGGGGACGACCGCACCGTCGTCGGCCTCACGCCTCGCTGGGTGTTCAACGAGAATTGGGGCGGGCGTCAGATGACCCACAAGCTCGGGGTCGATGCGCGCCGCGACGACATCAATGTGGCGCTCTATGACACCACGGCGCGAGACCGCACAAACACGGTGCGCTCAGACAAGGTGGTGCAGACCGGGATCGGCCTTTACTACGAGAACACGCTGCAATGGACCGAGACGTTCCGCAGCGTCGCCGGAGTGCGGGAGGATTTCTACGGTGCTCGCGTCGACGGCGACAGGGCCGAGAATTCTGGAACGACGAACGCGCACATCGCTTCGCCCAAGCTCACTTTCGTTTTCGGGCCCTACGACAGGACAGAATACTTCCTGAACTACGGACGGGGCTTTCACAGCAACGACGCGCGCGGCACGACGATCACGGTCGATCCGAAGGATCCGACCAGCCCGACGCCCCCGATGAAAGTCCCGGCACTGGTCAAGACGCGCGGGGAGGAGATCGGCGTGCGCACGGAAATGATCCCGCACCTGCAATCCTCGCTCTCGCTGTGGCGGCTCGCCCTGGACTCCGAGCTGGTGTTCAAGGGCGATGCCGGCACCACCGAGGCGAGCCGCTCGAGCCGGCGCCGGGGCATCGAGTGGTCGAACCGCTATATCCCGCAAGATTGGCTGATCGTGGACCTCGACCTTTCGGCCTCGCGCGCGCAGTTCACCGACAGCGATCCCAATGGCAGCTACATTCCGGGAGCGATCGACCGGGTTGCATCGCTGGGCGTGACGCTGAAAGACCTCGGGCCCTGGTCGGGGACCGTGCATGCGCGCTACTTCGGCCCGCGGCCGCTGATCGAGGACAACAGCCAGCGCTCGCAGTCCTCGACAATTTTTTCCGCGCGCGCCTCCTACAAGGCGAGCGCGAAGACCAGCGTCAATCTCGACGTCTTCAATCTCTTCAACCGCAAGGCGAACGACATCGAATATTACTACGTGTCGCAGCGGTGCCCGACCTGTGCGCCGGTGAACGACATCCACTTCCACCCGGCCGAGCCGCGCACCGCGCGCCTTGCGCTGATCATGCACTACTGACGGGGGGGTGTCCTACTTCGAGATGCTGACCAGGGTCACGCTGTTGACCAGGCTGTTGGCGAGGACGAAGTTTCCGTCCTTCGTGACCGAGGTGTTGCGCACGATGTTGCCGCCGCCGGGGATCGCCCAGCTCTGGAATTTCGCGGTCTTCGGATCGAAGCGCACCACGGTGTTCGGCCTCGCCTCGGACTCGCTGTACCAGATGACGTCGTTGATCGCCGAGATACCGTACGGGGCGGACTTGGGCCCGCTCGGAGACGGGTAGTCGGTCACCTTGCCGCTCGCCGGGTCGAGATGGCCCAGGTATCCGCGCGAGTAGTCGGAGTACCAGACGGTGTCGTCGCTCGTGATGGCAAGGCGCCGCGGACGTGAAGCCGGATCCGGCAGGGTGTACTCGCGGATTTCCAGCGTCTTCGGATCGACCCTCGCCACCTTGTTGGTGCCGAACTGGACGACGAACAAGTTGCCCTTGGAATCGAGCGCCATGCCGTAGGGACGCGATTTCGGCGTGGGCGGGGTGAGAAGCTTGATCTCGCCCGACTTCGGGTCGAGCCGCCCGATACGGTTGGCGTTCTGGACCGTAAACCAGAGAATGCCGGCCTTGTCGAAGATCAGCGTGTGTGGATCCTTTGCGTTCGGGTCAGGCATCGGGTACTCGGTCACCGCGCCCGTCTTCGGATCGAGCTTGCCGATCAGGGCCCCGGTATTGCCCGTGTACCAGATGTTTCCGTCCTTATCCTCCACGAGTCCATGCGGGCCGGAGTGGGCGGTCTTGAGCGGATATTCCTTGACCTGGCCGGATTTCGGATCCACGCGGCCCAGCACGTTGGCCATCTGCCCTGTGTACCACAGCGACCCGTCTCGTGCCGCCAGCGGATCGTGCGGCCGCGAGCCCGGCGTAGCCGCCTTCCAGATCTTCATCGAGACCTTGAGGGGCCCGGGTACCACCACGGCGTCAGCCTTGTTCTTTTCCGGGTAGTTCTTCGCCAGATACGGCGTGAGGGTTGCGACCTCTTCTTTTGAAAGCGGCACGCCGTGATCCGTCATCATGCGCACCGCTGTCGCCCAGCCCTCGGCCGTGTACCCGTTGCCCACGCGCGCCTCCAAGGCGTGACAGCTCATGCATTTTGCCGCCGCAATTTCCTTGCCTTTGCCTTCAGGCAGGTTCTGGCTCCAGGCGGGAAGCGCCGAGCACAGGAAGGCGGCTGCAATCAAGGACAGAAGTGATTCTCTCGACATGGTTTCTCCGTTAGACAAGACCCGGGCGCCTTGCGGCGTGTATAGGGTAAGGGGATTCGGCTTGCTTGTTTTTTCTGCAGGTGAAGGTACTGCGATCGCCGACGGAAGTCCAGAGGGTCCGGCCTGCGGGGTATAGACTTACACTTAGGGCGCCGCTGAACGCGCGGCAAAACGAGCCAATCCTGAAAATGTTGCGCTGGCTTAAGGTCTTGTTCGTATTGTGGTCGCTGTCTCCCGTCCTCGCGTGGGCGCCGGGGCCCCCGGTCGCCCTGCTCACGATCAACGGCGCGATCGGACCTGCCATCGCCGATTACGTTCACCGCGGCATCGAGCAAGCCGCGAAGCAAGGCGCGCAGCTGGTCGTGCTGCAGATGGACACTCCGGGCGGCCTGGACACCTCGATGCGCGCCATCATCAAGGACATCCTCGCCTCTTCCGTGCCGGTCGCCGCCTTCGTCGCGCCGGGCGGGGCGCGCGCTGCGAGCGCGGGGACCTACATTCTCTACGCAAGCCATATCGCGGCGATGGCGTCGGCGACCAATCTCGGCGCGGCAACCCCCGTTGCCATCGGCGCGCCCGGCGGGGGTGCGCAGGATGAGGACGGCAAGGGCAGCGGAAAGGCCGGCAAGACCGGCAAAAACGAAGGCGGCGGCACCTCGAGCGCGATGACCCGCAAGCAGGTGAACGACGCCGCGGCGTACATCCGGAGCCTCGCGCAGATGCGCGGACGCAACGCGGAATGGGCCGAGCGCGCCGTGCGGGAAGCCGTGAGCCTGTCCGCGTCCGAGGCGCTCAAGATGAAAGTCATCGACCTCGTCGCCGAGGACGTCCCCGACCTGCTCAAGCGGCTGGACGGCCGCAAGCTGAAGGTGGCGGATGCGGAGCGCGTGCTGCAGACCGCGAGTGTCGCCGCGACCGCGGTGGAACCCGACTGGCGCACGCGGTTCCTCTCGGTCGTCACCGATCCGAGCATCGCCTATATCCTGATCCTCGTAGGGATCTACGCCGTGGTTTTCGAGTTCTCCAATCCGGGCCTGGTGTTTCCGGGCGTGGTCGGTGCGATCTGCATCCTCATCGCCCTGTATGCATTTCACCTTCTGCCGGTCAACTACGCGGGCCTCGCCCTCATGCTCGTGGGCATCGCCTTCATGGTGGGGGAACTGTTTTTCCCCGCGTACGGGTCGCTCGGGATCGGCGGCGCGATCGCCTTCGTGATCGG
>CAYQVE010000048.1:0-15744 GCA_964420785.1 uncultured Enterobacteriaceae bacterium
CGATGTCGTCGAAGTAGCCGTTGTTCACCGCGAAGAGCGTGAGCGCCATCTCCCAGACCGCGAGCGGCTGGTACTGCGGCTGCTTCATCAGCTCGGTCACCATGCGGCCGCGCTCCAGTTGTTTCCGCGTCGCCTCGTCGAGGTCGCTCGCGAACTGCGCGAAGGCGGCGAGCTCGCGGTACTGGGCGAGCGCGAGTCGCACCCCTCCGCCCGTGTCGCGGCGCTTCATGATCTTGGTCTGCGCCGCGCCGCCCACGCGCGACACCGAGATCCCGGCGTTGATCGCGGGCCGGATTCCGGCGTTGAAGAGGTCGGTCTCGAGGAAGATCTGGCCGTCGGTGATCGAGATCACGTTGGTCGGCACGAACGCGGTGACGTCGCCGGCCTGCGTCTCGATGATGGGGAGCGCGGTGAGCGAGCCGGTCTTGCCCTTCACCGCGCCCTTCGTGAACCTCTCCACCCAGGCCTCGGAGCAGCGCGCGCCGCGCTCGAGCAAGCGCGAGTGCAGGTAGAACACGTCTCCCGGGTACGCCTCGCGCCCCGGCGGGCGGCGCAGCAGGAGCGAGATCTGCCGGTACGCCCAGGCCTGCTTGGTGAGGTCGTCGTAGATGATGAGCGCGTCCTGGCCGCGGTCGCGGAAATACTCGCCCATGGTGCAGCCGCAGTAGGGCGCGATGTACTGCATCGCCGCGGACTCCGAGGCCGAGGCCGCCACCACGATGGTGTAGGCCATGGCGCCGTGCTCTTCGAGCTTGCGCACCACGTTCGCGATGGTCGAGGCCTTCTGGCCGATCGCGACGTACACGCAGATCAGGTCCTTGCCCTTCTGGTTGATGATGGTGTCGACCGCCACCGCGGTCTTGCCCGTCTGGCGGTCGCCGATGATGAGCTCGCGCTGGCCGCGGCCGATCGGCACCATCGAGTCGATCGCCTTCAGGCCGGTCTGCACCGGCTGCGCGACGGATTTTCTCCACACCACGCCGGGCGCCACCTTCTCGATCACGTCGGTCATCCTTGCGGGGACCGGGCCCTTGCCGTCGATCGGCTGTCCGAGCGAGTTCACCACGCGCCCGAGGAGCTCGGGGCCCACGGGCACCTCGAGAATGCGGCTGGTGCACTTGACCGTGTCGCCCTCGGTGATGTGCTCGTATTCGCCGAGGATCACCGCGCCGACCGAGTCGCGCTCGAGGTTGAGCGCCAGGCCGAAAGTGTTGTTCGGGAATTCCAGCATCTCGCCCTGCATCACGTCCGAGAGGCCGTGCACGCGGCAGATACCGTCGGTGACGGTCACGACCGTCCCCTGCGTGCGCACGTCCGCCGACAGCGAGAGATTCTGTATCTTGCTGCGGATCAGCTCGCTGATTTCGGATGGGTTCAGCTGTTGCATCTTTGCTCCTGGTACGTGTTCAGCTCTTCAGCGCCGCGGCCATCTCTTCGAGCTTGCCGCGCACCGAACCGTCGATCACTTCGTCGCCGGCGGTGATGCGCACGCCGCCGATCAGCTCCCTGTCCAGGGCGACGCGTGGCTGGACCCTGCGCTTCAGGCGCCGCGAGATGTCCGCGACGAGGCCGTTGATCTGCGCGTTGTCGAGCGGGAAGGCGTTGCGGATCTCCGCCTCGACCCAGCCTTCGCACTCGTTTTTCAGCCCGCCGAACTGCCCCTGGGACTCGGGGGGTTTGGGGTTGGAGAGCAACGGCGGCCCCCCCGGGGGCGCGGGGACCCGCGCCATGATCGCGAGCCTTTCCAGCCACGGTGCGAAGGCGCCCGCCTTCTGCGCGAGGCCGAACACCGCTTCGGCGTAGGGTCGGGCGATGGTGGCGGCTTCGGCCACGGTCAGATCTCCCGCTTGAGCCGGCCGAGCAGCTCGGCGTGAGTCTCGGAGTTGATCTCGCGGCGCAGGATCTTCTCCGCGCCGGCGACGGCGAGCGCGGCGACCTGCTCCCGGAGCGCTTCCCTCGCGCGCGCGACCTGCTGGTCGATGTCGGCCTTGGCCGCGGCGAGGATGCGATCGGCCTCGGCCCTGGCGGCGGCCCTCGCCTCGTCGAGCATCTGCGCGTCGCGCTTTTCCGCCGAACCGATGATCTCGCCGACGCGCTCGCGCGCCTTGGCGAGCTCCTCGTGCGCGCGCCTGCCCGCGGCCTCCAGGTCCCGCCGGCCCTGCTCGCCCGCGGCGAGGCCGTCGGCGATCGTCTTCTGGCGCTCCTCGATCTTGCGCATGAAATAGGGCCAGATGAATTTGGCCGAGAACCAGATGAAGAGCGCGAAGGCGAGCGCCTGCGCGATCAGGGTGAGGTTGATGTTCATGCGCAGATCTTCGGCGCGGCGCCTTGCGCGGTCCTAGCTGCCCAGCGCGCCGAGGAGCGGATTGGCGAAAGCGAAGAACATGCCTATTCCCAGGCCGATGATGAACGAGGCGTCGATCAGGCCGAGCAGCAGGAAGACCTTCGCCTGCAGCGCCGGGATCATCTCCGGCTGGCGCGCCGCGCCCTCGAGGAAGCGGCTGCACATGATGCCCACGCCCACGCAGGCGCCCAGCGCGCCCAGGCCGACCATGAGGCCGATGCCCACGCCGGTATAGGCCTGCACCAGGGCGACGAGTTGTAGTTTTTCCATTTTTGTTCCCTTTCTAGAACGTCGGTGGGTCAGTGGCTTTCATGCGCCATGGCGATGTAGACGACACTCAGCATCATGAAAATATACGCCTGCAGCGCGACGATCAGGACGTGGAAGATCGCCCAGATCAGGCCGAGCGGCACGGCGAACAGGGTGCCGGCGAGACCGGCGCCGGCCATCATCCAGAGCAGGAGAAAGATGATTTCTCCCGCGTACATGTTGCCGAACAGCCGCAGCGAATGCGACAGCGGCTTCGAGATGTATTCGACCATATTGAACAGGAGGTTCGGCAGCCACAGCAGCACGTTCGCGCCGAAGGGGGTGCAGAACAGCTCGTGGATCCAGCCGCCCAGGCCTTTCACGGCGATCGAGAAATAAATCATCAGCAGCCACACCGACAGGGCGAGCGCGAAAGTCGTGTTGACGTCCGCAGTCGGCACGATGCGGAATCCGTGCGGCGCAAAAAAATTCGTGATCCACGCCACGATGTCCGCCGGAAGGAAATCCATGGCGTTCATCAGCAGCGCCCACAGGCCCACCGTGAGCGCGACCGGCGCGACGAACCTGCGGTCGCCGTGGAAAATGTCCTTCGCCTGATCGTCGACGAACTGGCAGAGAATTTCGACGAAAGCCTGGCGCTTGTTCGGCACGCCGGCGGTCGCGCCGCGCACCACCCACCAGAGAAAACCGAGGCTCACCACGCCGAGCAGCACGGCCGTGACCAGCGAATCCACGTTCAGGGTCCAGAACGAGCCCTCGCCCACCGGGTGCTGGAGGAAGCTGAGGTGGTGGCCGATGTAGGAGCTCGGCGTCATTGCTTGCTCGGCGGCCATTGCGGGAAGCTCTTCGTGAATCCTACTTTTCGCGAACCAGTATTGCCATGGTGAATATCAGGACCGTGGCGATGAACGTGCCGATCAGCCCGATCGCGACGACGTCCCTGTACGCCGCCAGCGCGAACCACAACAGGAGAACCATGAGCACCAGCTTGACGGCCTCGGCCCTCAAGGCGGTATACAGCGCCTCCCCTGCAGACTTCGATTTACCGCGTGCAGCCAATACTGCAAAAGCCAGGCCGGCGATGATTCCTATCGATCCGCCCAGAGCGGCGGAGATTGCGCCGTGTATTCCGGCGAGCCAGGCCGACAGCAGGATTGCGGCAGCGGTGCACAAAACTTGCAGCCCGATTATCGGGCGGAATACTTGCCACACGCCCTGCTCCAGCTGCAAAACCGCAGAATTCTATAGGGAAACCGGCGGGGCCGTCAAACCGCGCGACGAAAAATGGCGCGGATCCGCAGGATTCGTCCCGGGTGTCAGATCGGGTAGACCAGCGCGTCGGGCGGAACGTCCGAATCGAGCACGCACAGTTTCTCCTTGAAATGGAGGCGCCTGCCGGCGATCGCGATGCGGTCGTCGTAGGTGCCCGAGACGAAGTGCTCGCTGCGCATCCCGGGGAAAGTGCGCAGGATCTCGAAGTTCGCCTGCACGCGCAGCTCCTCGTCGGAGGCGGCCTGGAGGCGGAAGTTCGAGATCAGGTGGCGCTGCGTATGCGGCTCGTAGTCCTCCGACTGGCCGATCGCGACGATGCGGTCGCGCATGGTCGTCCGCGTCGAGAGCGACACGAGGTGCTCGTCCGGGCCCAGGCGCAGGTTGCGCCGCGTCGTGACGCGGTAGGTGCACGAATCCAGGAAGAACTCCGGCCACTGCTGCAGCCTGCCGCCGTCGAGGCATTCGGCGTAGCGCGCGTAGAACTCCTGGATGTCGAGCCGCAGCTCGGCGGTCAACACGGCTTTCTCGGTGACGGGCATGGGCTCTCCGATTCTCTCGCTACGAGCGATTGCCGGGCGGTCGGGCACGGGTCGGTTCAGGCGTAGGCGGGCGCGATGCGGATGTCGCTCTCGCCCACGCCTTCGACATATGCGTGCAGCACGTCTCCCGGCTTCACCGGGGAGACGCCGGCGGGCGTTCCGGTCATGATGATGTCCCCGGGATGCAGCGTATACATGGCCGAGCCGAACTCGATCAGCCGCTCGACCTTGTAGACGAGATACTTGGTGTTCGAATTCTGCTTGAGCTCGCCGTTCACCTTGATCGAGAGATCGAGGTCGTTGGGATCGCCGATCTCGTCGGCGGTCACGAGCCAGGGCCCGAGCACGCTGTAGGTGTCGATCGACTTGCGGAAGCACTGGAGCTCCGGCCCGCGCACGGTCATATCGAGGCCGATCGAGTAGGCGCACACGTATTCGAGCGCCTTCTCCCTGGGGATCCTGTCGCCGCGCCTGCCGATCACGACCGCGAGCTCGACCTCGTGGTCGTTGCGCCGCTCGGGCCAGCGCAGGCGGATCTCCTCGCCGAAGCCGATGAGCGAGGAGTTGGCCTTGAGGAACAGGCCCCAGTCGCCTATGCCCTTCTGGATGTTGGTGCGCCCCTGCGCGATGCCCGGGTCCTTGATCGATTCGGCGATGTGGTCGTCGTAGTTGATCGGCGCGCCGATGATCTTCGAGGGGTTGGCCACCGGCGAGAGCAGCTTCACTTTCGAGAGCGGTTTCTTCTTCGCCCTCGGCGCGAGCTTCTTCGCCGCGGCGAGCACGCGCCTGAAATTCGCGATGAGCGGGTCACCCTGCGCGATCGGCCAGCGCTGCTCCGGGATCGCCTCGAGCGCCTTGCTCACGTCCAGGACCTCGCCGCCCTGCACGAGGCCGAGGCGGTTGCTGTCGAAACGGCAGAGCTTCATTTTGCTACAGAGTCGGATTGTTGATCTCGCCGCCCAGGGCGACGAGGCCCCAGGCGGAGGCCTGGGCGTCGAGGCTAAAGCTGATGTGGCCGGCGAGCGAATGCGCGTCGCGGAAGATCCGCTCCAGCGGGTAGGTCTCGTAGATGCCGTTGGCGCCGGCCATGGCGTGCAGCGCGTCCACCGCCTCGGTGCACAGGTTCACCGCGTAGGCGAGATTGCGCTTGAAGCGCAGCTTCGTGAGATTGTCGGCCATGATCTTCCTGTTCGCGATCTCCTGGCCTTCCAGGGCGTCGCTGCGCAGGACGAGCCGCGCCGCGTCGATCTTCGAGGCGGCCGCGCCGATCCGGAGCTGCACCGCCTGGAAGTCGCGCATCTTGGCGCCCGTGTAGTTGGTGCTGCGCTGCTTCACCGCGTCGATGGAAAGCTCCAGCGCGGCCTGCGCATTGCCCACCGCGCAGGCGCCGATGCCGTGCCCGAGGAGCGCGTTGGCCGGCACCTGGTACGCCGGGTTCCGGTTCGTGCGCGCGCCGGGAAAGCGGTCCCCGCCGCGCGTGTCGTACATGCACAGCGCCTTGTAATCGGGAACGAAAGCGTCCTTCGCGACCACGGTCATGCTGCCGGTCGAGCGCATGCCGAGCACCTGCCAGTCGTCGACGATCTCGTATTGCGACTTGTGGAGCAGGCACATGCGGTGGTCGACCGTGCGTTCGCCTTCCTTCACCGTCACGGCGAGCATGTTCCAGTCGGCGACGTTGACGCAGCTCGAGAAATTCCAGCGGCCGCCGATGACGAAGCCGCCGTCGGCCTTCCGCCCATGCCCTTGAGGGAAAGCGATGCCGGAGGCGATGAGCGCCTCGGGGTTCGCGCCCCAGACTTCCTCCTGCGCGCGCTCGTCGTAGAGCGCGAGCATCCAGTGATGCACCTGGAGGTTGGCGAAGTTCCAGCCGGTCGATGCGCAGCCGCGGGCGAGCTCCAGCGGAAAGTCCACGTAGGCGATGAAGTCGTACTCCATGCCGCCCCAGCGCCTGGGCTGCAGGGTGCGCAGGAGGCCGCTCGCCTGCAGGTCGGCGATCGTCTCAGGCGGCATGACGCGCGCCTTCTCGGCGTCGGCCGCGCGTGCGCGGAGCGCGGGCACGAGCGCGCGGGCGCGCACCAGCGCCTCCTCGTAGGAGACGCCGGCGAAGCTGCGCGCGCCCTTGTCGGGGGCGTTCATTACGCCGCGGCCTTGGCCTTCGCCGGCTTCTTTTTCGCCGAGGCTGCGCGCGGCATGCGGGAGTAGTCCTCGCCGCCCCAGTCGGGCGCCTTGGCAATACCGAAGAAGTTGAGCTCGATGGTGAGCCCGTCGGGATCCTTGATGAAGAGCTGGTAGAGCTGCGACTCGGGGAAATTCCGCGGCCGGCAGGGAATCCCTACAGCCTTCAAGTGCTTCACGAATTTTTCGGGGTCGGTGGCGAGGAACGCGACGTGGTCGATGACGCCCGAATTGTCCTTCGCGGCGTTCTTCGGGCTGCCGAGGTAGTAGAGCTCGGAGTTCGGCACGCCGGCTTGGGCCATGTGGACCTGGATCTTGCCGTTCACGCCGAGCCAGTAGCCGGGGAACGGGAAATCCGGCCGGGGCATCACTTCGAACCCGAGCACCTTGCAGTAGAAATCCTTGGTGCGCTCGAGGTGGTTCGCGCGAATGAGGAAGTGGTTGAGCTCGGTGACCGGCATGGTGTCACTCCTGTAGCGGGCCGCGGGCCGGGTTCCCCCGGGTTTTCGGAGACATTATGCCAAAGAACGAAGTACACTTTGCGCTCCCAAGAACAGCAAAGGAGACACGAGCGTGGGCAAGATGATCGAGCTGACCGCCTCGGACGGCCACAAGCTTTCCGCCTATCGCGCCGAGCCCATGGGCAAGCCGCGCGGGGGCCTGATCGTGGTGCAGGAAATCTTCGGGGTCAACGGCCACATCAGGAGCATCGCGGACGGCTACGCGGCCGACGGCTATCTCGCCGTCGCGCCGGCGTTCTTCGACCGCGTCGAGCGTGGCCTCGACATCGGCTACACCCAGCCCGACATCGAGCGCGGACGCGCCTTCATCCCCAAGATGCAATGGGACAAGGTGATGCTCGACGCCGCGGCGGCGCTCTCGAACGTGAAATCGGCGGGGAAAGTCGGCGTCGTCGGCTACTGTTGGGGCGGGACCGTGTCGTGGATGAGCGCCTCGCGCCTCGCGGGCCTTTCCGCCGCGGTCACCTACTACGGAGGCGGCATCACAGCGAACTCGGGCGAGAAGCCGAAAGTCCCGGTGATGAGCCATTGGGGCGAGACCGACCAGTCAATTCCGATCGACGGGGTCAAGAAATTCCTAGGCGAGCACAAGGAAGTGACGTCCTTCATCTATCCCGCCGGGCACGGATTCAACTGCGACCAGCGCGGCTCCTACCACGCCGAGAGCGCCAAGACGGCGCGCTCGCGCTCACTGGAATTTCTCCGCAAGCACGTCGGCTGAAGAAGCCCCTGAGGCGATCACGGCCTGGGCGACGGCCTTGCCCGCGCCGATGCCGTCGCGCTTCGCCCGGCCCTCGGGGATTTTCGAAAGCGAATCGGCGAGTGCCGCGTCGAACGCCGGCTTCTGCCCCGGCACCATGGCGACGAGCACGTCGTGCGCCGCCGCCGCTGCGGCCGCATCCTTGGAAGCGCGCATGTGCACCGGAATCGTGAAGCCATAAGGCCGGTCGCGAGGTTCGATCGAATTGACCGCATCGTGCACCGCGACGTGCATCGCCGTCATCACGCGGGACACGACGGAAGACGGCTCCGCCGACAAGGCTGAGGCAGCCACCGCGTTCCATTCCATCACCTCGTCGGCACGCGCGCCCTGCCATACGATCACCGCGCCCCAGAACGCCGCCGCCAGAAGCAGAATTTTGCGAATTTCCATGTTCCCTCCCGGTTCACTCGGCCCACCTGTCTACTTTAGGCCGTCGGTGGTCCGCGCTCACCGTCGCGCGACACACGAGCTTTGTGCCGCATTCACACTTGGAACCGGGGATAAGAGGCGCCTAATCCAGCTTCGCGCCGGAGAGCTTCACCAGCCGCGCGTACTTCTCGTGCTCGGCGCGCATCAGCGCGTCGAGCTGCTGCGGAGTGCTCGTGCCTACGCCGACGCCGAAGCCGAGCATCTTCTCGCGGATCTCGGGCGCGGCTACCGCGGCGACGACGGCGGCGTTCAGCTTCTCGATCGCCTCGCGAGGCGTCCCAGCGGGAACGAGCATCCCCAGCAGCGAGGCCATGTCGAACCCCGGGATGCCGAGCTCGGCGATCGTCGGGATGTCCGGCAGCACGGGCGTGCGCTTGCCCTCGGCGCTGGCGAGGATGCGCACCTTCCCCGCCCTCGCGAACTGCGCCATCGCCGTGTAACTCGAGAACGCGACCTGCACGTCGCCGGCGATCAGGGCCGGCCCGGCCTGTCCCATCCCCTTGTAGGGCACGTGCACCATGCTGATCCCCGCGAGCGACTTGAACAGCTCCGTGGTGATGTGGTGGATCGAGCCGTTGCCCGCCGAGGCGTAAGCGAGCTTCCCGGGATTCTGCCTGGCATAGGCGATGAACTCCGCATAGGTCGCCGCCGGCACCGAGGGATGCACCGTGAGAAAGGTCGGGAGCGTGGAGATGGTGCTGATTCCCGCGAAATCCTCGAGCGGCCGGTAAGGTACTTTCGCGTACAGGTGCGGGTTGATCGCCCAGATCGCGCTGTCGCAGATGTACGCCGTGTAGCCGTCGGGCGCGGACTTGGAGACCATTTCCGCGGCGATGTTCCCGTTCGCGCCGATGCGGTTCTCGACCACCACCGCGCCCCAGGACTCGCTCATCTTCTGCGCGATCAGGCGCGCGAACACGTCGGGCGACCCCCCCGGCGAGGTGCCGACGACGACCTTCACCGTCCTCGCGGGATATTGAGCCGCAGCGGGGGACGGCGCGAGAAAAGCGATCGCAAGGGCGGCGAGGCGGAGAGCGCGCATCGCGACGTGCTCCTTGGTCAGGCCGAGGCGGCGCGCGCGGGGGCGCGCTCGAGCATCGCCATCACCTCGCCTGCGAACAAGGCGACCGAGCGCAGCGTTTCCTCGAGCGTCAGGTTGCCGAAGGCGAATTGCCCGACGAAATAGTTCGCGCCGGATTCGGCGAGCTGCGCCCGAACGTATTCGGCGACGCCCTCGGGGTCGCCGGCAAACGCGCGCCCGTCCTCGGCGATCGCGTCGAATTCCGGCGGACGCGAGTGCCGGTGGCCGAATCCCATGCGCGAGGAGAGATAGGTGAAGCTCTCGTGCCAGCTGCGGTACGCCCGGCGCGCGACGGCGCGCGCCTCCTTTGCATTTTTTCCGACGACGATGAACCGTCCCAGCCCCATCCTGGGCAGGGGAGCGTCGCCGCGCGTCTCCTTCCAGACCGCGCGGAACCGCGCGAAAGCCGGCTCGAGCTCCGCGACCGTGTCGAGGCCGACCACGTTCATTCCGCGCCGCGCGGCGCGCTCGGCGGCCTCCGGCGAATGCACGCCGTACCACAACGGCGGATGCGGCCTCTGCAACGGCGGGATGGCGAGCGGCAGGCGCCGTTTTCCGCCCTCGGCCGTGACCGTGACTTGGCCTTCGCTCAAGCCTTCGAGGATGAACCCGAGCGCATCCTCGTGCAGCTTCTCGGTCTGCGCCGGATCGACGTCGAAAAAGCGCACCTCGGCGGGCAGGGCGCCGCGGCCGAATGCGACCTCCAGCCGCCCGCCGCTCATCTGGTCGAGCATGCAGATCTCCTCGAGCAGCCTCAAGGGATGATAGAGCGGCGCCACGTACACCATGGGCCCGAAGCGCAGGCGCTTGGTGCGCTGCGCCACCGCCGCGAGAAACACCGAGGGCGAAGGCGCCATGCCGAGAGGCGTGAGATGGTGCTCGGCGACGTGGTAGGAGGCGAAGCCCGCGCGCTCGTAGGCCTCCACGATCTCCAGGCGCTCGCGGTAGAACCGCTCGTGCGGGCGGCCGCCGAGGTCGAGGTGATCGAAGACGCCGAACTCCATTCCTAGCGTGCCGCTTTCCGCGTCGCGCGCTGCCGCGGCATCGCGCCCGCGTCCTCGATCTCGCGCATGGACTGGTTCGTGAATTCCGAGCTCGGCGCGTTGCCGCCGATGACGAACATCAGGGTCGAGTACTTGTTCTTCGGCCCCCGGGTGACGTTCATGAAGCGGCGTATCGCCCCGGGCGGGAATGAGATCAGATCGAGCGGCTTGAGGTCCACGTGCTCGAGCTTGCCGCGTTCGTTCTCCCAGAGGGCGCGCCAGGTCCCGGTCATGGCGATGAAGGTCTCGTTGGTGTCGTGGTTGTGCAGCATCGGGCCCTTGCCCGGGCGCGCCCGGCAGTAGCCGAGGTTGAATCCCTCGGAGATCTTGATCGCGGCCATGCGCGCGGCCTTTACGCCCACCGGCGACTGCTTGCCGCCGCGCTCGGTCTCGGGCGGCTGGAATCCGATGACGTTGTAGAGAATGCGCTCGCAGCCTGGCATCTTCGAGTCGGGCAGGCCGCCGTCGGAGCCTTTCAGTTTCTTGAAGCGCGCAACGCGCTTCAGCATCTCCTTGCGCGAAATGCCCCGGCGCGGCAGGGTTTCCCGGTATTCCATGACGATCTCCTTGGGCGTGCTTCATAATACTACCGAGGAGGAGGGATGAAGGCACCGCGCTTCGCGTACGCGCGACCGGCGAGCATCGCCGAAGCCCTTGCGCTGCTGCAGAAACACGGGGACGACGCGCGGGTGCTCGCGGGAGGCCAGAGCCTCGTGCCGATGCTGAATTTCCGCGTCGCCGCGCCCAAGGTCCTCGTCGACATCAACCGCATCGGGTCGCTGGCCGGTGTCAAGGTCGCCAAGAGTTTCGTGCGCATCGGAGCGCTCACGCGCCATGTCGAGCTCGAGCGCTCCGCCGACGTCGCCAAATATCTGCCGCTCGTCGCTTCCGCGATCCCGCATATCGCGCATCCGGCGATCCGCAACCGCGGCACCATCGGCGGCAGCTGCGCGCTCGCCGATCCGGCGGCCGAGCTGCCCGCCTGCGCGCTCGCCCTCGGCGCGATCTTCGTCGTCGCCGGGAAAAAAGGCGAGCGGCGCATCGCCGCGGAGGACTTTTTCAAGGGCCTCTACGCCACCGCGCTGAAACCCGGCGAGCTGCTCGTCGCCGCCGAATTTCCCCTGCCCAAGGCGGGCTACGTCTCGGCCTTCGGCGAGCTCGCGCGCCGGCACGGCGACTACGCCATGGTCGGGGTCGCGGCGCACGGGTCGCGTAAGGGCGGAAAATTCTCCGACATGCACGTCGCCTTCTTCGGCGTCGGCGACCGGCCGCAGCGCACCCCGGGATTCGAGAGGGCTCTCGAAGGCGAGTCCGCCGTCGACAGCGCCCTCGCCAGGCTCGAAGCCGATCTCGAACCGCGCGCCGACCTGCACGCTTCCGCCGCGATGAAGCGCCATCTCGCCAAGGTGCTAGCAGGCCGCGTGCTCAGGGAACTCGCCGCATGAATGCCCCTCTCGAAACCGTCGAGATCGAACTCACCGTCAACGGCGAGCGGATGAAGCGCGGCGTGCCGGCGCGGCTCAACCTCGCCGACTTTCTCCGGAACGAGCTCGAGCTCACCGGCACCCACGTGGGCTGCGAGCACGGCGTGTGCGGCGCGTGCACCGTCCGCGTCGATGGCGAGATCGTAAGGGCCTGCCTCATGTTCGCGGCGCAGGCAGACGGATGCACGGTAGACACGATCGAAGGCCTCTCGGACTCGCGCGAGATCGAGGAGCTGCAGAGCGCCTTCGTGCTCACCAACGCGCTGCAGTGCGGCTTCTGCACGCCCGGAATCCTGATCGCCGCGCAGTCGCTGCTGCGCGACGAGCCGAATCCCTCGCGCGAGCGCATCCGCGAATATCTGTCGGGCAACTACTGCCGCTGCACCGGCTACCAGGCGATCGTGGACGCGATCGAGGCGGTGGCCAAGGCCCGGGCGTCCAGAGACAGGAAATGAAAGGTCGAAGCCGGTCCAGCGGGCTATTTGAAAGAGCCGATTATGTTGAGTGAAACGACATTTGCACCCCAGGTGACTTTGCCGCTTTCGAGCAATCTCCGATACGCATCAAAATCGGCGCGTACAGCCACATTTTTCTCAATGTCGAATTTCAGGTTTACCCCGCCCGCATACCCGAGTCCTTCTACCTTCTCAAATGGACTTGGCCTGGGGAAGGCGCGCCACGCGAGACTACCTATCCGCGCCTGGAGCGCTACATTGTCGGCCCTCAAGAGGGTACCGACGAGCTGGAATGTCAATGCCCGTATTTCAAAAGTTTCGGTCGGAACTGCAGGACTCAAATTGAAGCCTCTTACTGTGCCACACCAGGCATGGGTCACTTCGAAGGCTAAAGGACGCTTGAATTGGTATCCAAGAAATACTTTTGCGGCGGAACTCCGTTCAGCGCTGACATTGTCCGAAGTCCCGCTGACGCCTCGGGTAAGACGGGTTCGGCCAGCGCCGGCACCAAGATACCAACCTCCTTCGGTTGCTTCCTGGCCCTCATCGGCCGCGAGGGCTGCGCTCCCCAAGAGGAACATCGGGGCAGCCGCGAGGGTAACGCAAGCTTTGCGGAAATCAGGGTTTCGCATACAAGAACGCCGCCCGGCCATCGGACCAACCCTCTTCGTCGCGACTTATGGATAAGTCTATCACCAGGCGCACGGTAAACTACCCGCCACGCGAGGGGCTGACGATGAAACGACTGCTCGCCGCGCTGGCGGTTTTTGCCTTTGCCGTGCTGCCCGCATCCGCCCAGCAGTATCCGGCGAAGCCGGTGCGCATGATCGTGCCGCTCGCAGCCGGAGGCATCGCCGACAATCTCGCGCGCACGCTCGGGCAGAGAATCACCGATGCGACCAAACAGCCGGTGATCGTCGACAACCGGCCCGGAGCGGCCAGCGTCATCGGCACCGAACTCGCCGCCAGGGCGCCGGCCGACGGATACACGATTTTCATGGGCGGCCCGGGCCCGCTGACGGTGCTGCCCTATCTGCGCTCGAACCTGCCGTTCGACCCGGTGAAGGATTTCGTCCCGATCATCAACATCGTCACCTTCGCCAACCTGCTCGTCGTCCACCCGTCGGTGCCGGCGAATTCGCTCGCGGAGCTGATTGCGCTCGCCAGGGCGAAACCCGGAACGCTTTCCTTCGCTTCGCAGGGCACGGCGAGCTCCGGCCACATGGTGGGCGAGCAGTTCAAGCTGGTGGCCGGCCTGGACATCGTTCATATTCCGTACAAGGGCGCGGCGCCGGCGGTGCAGGACCTGCTCGGCGGGCAGGTCTCGATGATGTTCGACAGTGTGCTCGTCTCGATGCCGCACGTGCGCGCCGGCAGGCTGCGCGCGCTCGCGATCACTTCGCGGGAGCGCAATCCCGGGGCGCCGGAAGTTCCGACGATGGCCGAAGCCGGGCTGCCCGGCCTCGAGGCGGGCGTATGGTTCGGCCTGTTCGCGCCCGCGGGAACGCCGCGGTCGGTCGTCGACTGGTGGAACCGCGAGACGCGACGTATTTTCTCGGAGCCCGAGCTGCGCAACCGCATGGTCATGCAGGGCGCCACCCTCGACCTCGGCCCTCCGGAGAAATTCGCACAGCTCATGGCTTCCGATTCCGAGCGCTGGGGCCGGGTCATCAAAAGCGCGGGGATCAAGGGCGAATGAGCGAGTTCGACGAAACCACCCGACAGCTCGACTTCGATGCGCCGAACAGCTACGTCGGGCGCTCGGTGACGCGCCCCAACGCGCGGCGCCTCGCTCAAGGCCGTGGCCAGTTCGTGGACGACATCGTGCTGCCGCGCATGCTGCACGTCGCTTACGCGCGCTCGCCGCACGCGCACGCCCGGATCGTGAAGATCGCGAGCAAGAAGGCCGCGGCGATGCCCGGCGTGGTGCGCATCGTCGGCGGCGCGGAGATCGCGATGGTGTGCAAGCCCTACGTCGGCGTGCTCACGCATCTCTCGGGAATGCGCTCGCCGCCGCAGTACCCGCTCGCGATCGACGTCGCGCGCTGGCAGGGCGAGCCGGTCGCCGCGGTGGTCGCGCATTCGCGCGCCGAGGCCGAGGATGCGGTGGAGGCGGTCGAGGTCGAATACGAGGAGCTGCCCGCTGCGCTCGACGCGGAGCGCGCTCTCGACCCGTCGGAGCCCAAGATCCACAAGGAGTTAGACAGCAACCTGTGCTTCCAGAGAATCGTGGACACGGGCGGAGTGGACGCGGAGATAAGCGCCGCGCACCTCGTGGTCGAGGACACGATCCGCTTCGGCCGCCACACCGGCGTCACCATGGAGCCGCGTGCCATCCTCGCCGACTACAACCGCGCCGAGGAGAGCATGACCGTGTATCACTGCGGCCAGTCGCCGCACATGATGCAGGGGATCATCGCGAGCCGCCTCTCGCTCGACGAGCACCGCGTGAGGATCGTCGCGCGCGACGTCGGCGGGTCCTTCGGCATCAAGATCCACACCTACGGCGACGAGATCGCCGCCTGCGCGCTCTCGCTGATGCTGGGGCGCCCGGTGAAGTTCGCTGCCGACCGCTACGAGTCCTTCCTCTCCGACATCCACGCGCGCGATCACCGCGTGCGCGCGAAGCTCGCCGTCGACCGCGACGGCAACATGACGGCGCTCGAGATCGACGATCTCACCGGCGTCGGGCCGTACTCGATGTTCCCGCGCTCCTCCGGGGTCGAGTGCAACCAGATCCTCAATCTCACCGGAGGCCCCTACAGACACAAGGAGTACCGCGCCAAGGGCACGGTGGTGTTCCAGAACAAGAACATGATGTGCCAGTACCGCGCGGTAGGGCACCCGATCGCGATCGCGGTCGCCGAGCACATGGTCGACCTGGCGGCGGCGAAGCTCGGGCTGGACCCGGCGGAGATGCGAAAGAAGAACCTCATCCCGGCCGACGCCTACCCGTACAAATCGCCATCGGGCATGCGCTTCGTTCGCCGCGCCGCATTCGAGGATGAAGCTTGGCCGAGCTTGATGCGGAAGGTGATTGAGTTAGCGGAGGACGGACAACGGAGGACAGAGGACGGAAAACAGCGGAGAGGCAAAAGCGCCGGTCAGGCCCGGTGACCTCCGTCGTCTGTCGTCCGTCGTCCGTCCGCCGCTTCGGCGCGGAACTGCGCCCTTAACGCGTCGATCGAGGTGAGCCCGCGCGGCGTCTCGACGTGCCAGAAGGTCCAGCCGTTGCACGCGTCGAGGCCTTGCGCGACGGCGCCCACGCGATGAATCGAGCCGACGACGTCGCCGAGTGCCACGGCACCGTCCGGCCGAACCAGCGCCTCGTGACGGCGGCGCGCGTCCACGAGCCGCTGACCGGC
>CAYQVE010000049.1:0-15744 GCA_964420785.1 uncultured Enterobacteriaceae bacterium
GGGCGGCTTTCGCCCGCGTTTGTGAATCTTGTAGTCGGGCAGGCCAAGGCCGTTCAGCGCGGCGAGCTTGTAGAGGATAACGCGAACCCGGTGGTCGCCGCGTCCACGCCGACGGTCTTGCCCGTCAGCGCCGCATAGGTCTTGATGTCCGGCTGGGTCACGAAACGCAGCGACCCGGAGTAGCCGCCCATAAAGGCGAAAAGGTCGGGCTGCGTCGAGAGCTCGGTTTCGCCTTGTCCTTCCTGGTAGGCGACGACGTTGTCGTAGGCGGTGGTGCCGAAGTCGTAGGTTCCGTTCATCAGATTGCGGATCTGCTCGACGGAATTCGGCGTGAATGAAAGCTTCACCGCGATGCCGTTCTTCGCGAAGAGGCCCTTCTCCTGCGCCGCCCAGACCGGCCAGTTGCCGCCGCCGGCGAATGCGATCAGCTCCAGCGGCTTGGGCCCTTGCGCGGGGCTCGCGCCGGCGGCGGCGAGAAGCGCCGCGGTAGCCGCGATTTTCTTGAGTGCGTTCATGGTTCCTCCTCTGAATATTTTAGGCGACAGTATAAGACTCATCGGTGTCGCCCGCGCGGGTCCAGGACCTCGCTCAAGCGGTCCGCGACCAGGTTGATGCTGACGACGGCGAGGAGCAGGGCGATTCCGGGGAAGGCGCTGATCCAGTAGTGGCCCGAGAGCAGGTAGTTGAAGCCGTTCGAGATCAGCAGGCCGAGCGAAGGCTGGGTGATCGGCAGGCCGAGGCCGAGGAACGAGAGCGTGGCTTCGAGCGTGATCGCCGCGGCGACCTGGACGGTCGCGAGCACGAGGAGCGGGGGCAGGCAGTTCGGGAGCAGGTGACGGAAAATGATGCGCGCGCTCGACAGCGCGAGCGCGACCGCAGCGTCGATGTACTCCTTCCTGCGCTCGACGAGCGCAGCCGCGCGCGCCGTGCGGGCGTAATACGCCCATTGAACCGCGACGAGCGCGACGATGATCTTGTCCAGGCCTTGCCCGAGCATGGCGAGCAGGACGAGCGCGATGAGGATCGACGGGAACGAGAGCTGGAGGTCGGCGAAGCGCATGAGGAGCGCGTCGAGCCAGCCGCCGAGCCAGGCCGCCGCGAGGCCCAGGCTCACGCCGATCGCGAGGCCGAGCGCCGTGCTCGTCAAGCCGACGACGACGCTGGTGCGAAGGCCGTAGAGGATGGCGGAGAGCACGTCGGGGCCCTGGTCGGCGAGGCCCGGCCAATAAGTCACACCGGCGGCCGGGCGCGCACCCGGGGGCAGGCGCGAGTCGAGCAGGTCGAGCCGCGCCAGATCGTAGGGGTCCTGAGGCGAGATCCACGGCGCGAACAGCGCCGCGAGCAGCACCAGCGCAAGGAGCGCGAGCCCCGCGAGCGCGGTGCGGCTCGTTGCGAACTCGGCGGCGATTCGCCGGGCGGGCGTCATCTTGTTTCCCCGGGCCGCACGCGCGGATCGAGCCAGGAGTAGGCGAGGTCGACGAAGAGGTTGATCGCGACGAACAGCGTCACGACGATGCACAGATAGCCGACGATCACCGGCCGGTCGAGCACGTTGATCGAATCGATCAGGAGCTTTCCCATCCCGGGCCACGCGAATATCGACTCGGTGACGACGGCGAACGCGATCACCGAGCCGAACTCCACACCCGCCACGGTGACGACCGGAACGAGCACGTTCCTGAGCACGTGGACGCCGACGACGCGCGTCTCGGTCAAGCCCTTGGCGCGCGCGAAGCGCACGTAGTCCTGCTGCATCGCTTCGCGCGTTCCCGAGCGGGTCAGCCGGATGAGGAGGGACATATTAAAGAGCGCCAGGTTTGCGGCGGGCAAGACGAGATGGCGAAGGCCCTCGAGCGTGAGGAAGCTCACCGGGATCCCGATGAGATTCGTGGTCGGCCCGCGGCCCGACGTCGGCAGCCACCCGAGCCAGACGGAGAACACCATGATGAGCATGAGCCCGACCCAGAAGGTCGGAAGCGAGAACCCCAGGATCGAGCCCGTCATGATGGCTCTGGCGGCCGCCGATCGGGGCTTCAGGCCCGCCCAGAGCCCGAGAGGGATTCCGAGCGACACCGCGATCAGCATCGCCGCGGTCGCGAGCTCGAGCGTCGCGGGCATGCGCTCGAGGATCAGCCCGATCGCCGGCACGTTGAAAGCAAAGGATCTGCCGAGGTCTCCGCTCGCGGCGTGCCTGATGAAGACGAGATACTGCTCGAGCAGCGGCCGGTCGAGGCCAAGCGCTGCGGTGGCGCGCGCGATCTCGTTCTGGTCGGACTGCGGGTTGACGAGGATGTCCATCGGGTTGCCGACTGCGTACACGCCGGCGAACACCAGCAGCGACATCACCGCAAGCACGCCGAGGCTCTGCAGTACGCGGTGAACGACGTGCGAAAGCATGCGAAAGCGCGCTTATCGAGGCCGGAAGTGGTGGGCGAAGGTGAACTCGTCCGTACGCGGCGCGTAGGCGAGCGGATCTCGCATCGCCCAGACGGCGACCTGGTGATGCAATGCGATGACCGCGTGGTCCCGCATGGCGAGTCGCATCGCGTCGCGTGCGAACGCCTCGCGCTGCTTCCCGTCGACGCTCGCGAAAGCGCGCTCGAGCAGCGCGTCAACGTGCGGATTCGAGTAGCCGGACCAGTTGAAGGCGCCGAAGCCCTTGCCCGTATCGGCGGTGGCGACGAGCGCCCGCAGCGCGAGGGCTGCGGAGAACGAGACCCAGCCGAACATCGCAAACGCGAATTCCCCCTTGCGCCCTTTGGGCAGATACGCGTTCAGCGGCAGCGTCTCGACGCGCACGCGGACGCCGATGCGCGCGAGCATCTGCGCCACCGCCTGCGCGATTTGCTCGTCGTTGACGTAGCGGTTGTTGGTCGCGGAAAGGGCCATTGCGAATCCGTCGGGATATCCCGCTTCGGCGAGCAGCCGCTTCGCCCCTTCGGGATCATAGGGCTCGGGCTTCAGGTCCGGCGCGTAGCCGAACACGGGCGGCGAGACGAGGTTCGACGCGGGCAGCGCCGACCCGTCCATGAGGCGCTCCGCGATTGCCGGCCGGTTGATGGCTTTCGAGAGAGCGCGCCGCACCCGAAGATCGCGAAAGGGATTGCGCTCTAAGGGCCTTCCGGCTTTGTCGGCGAGGCCTGGCGCGCGATCACGATATTGATCGAGATAGAAGAAAATGGTGCGCCACGAAACCTTTTGCACCGTCTTCAGCCTGGCGTCGCGCCGGATGCGCGCGAGGTCCGCGGTGGGGACCTGCTCGATCGCGTCGAGCTCTCGGGAGAGGAGGCCTGCGAGTCGCGCCGGGTCCGTGGGCACGATGCGGAAAGCGACTTTCTCCCAAGCCGGCTTCGCTCCCCAGTAATCGTCGTTGCGCGCAAGCTCGACGCGGTCGCCGCGCGCGAAGCGCACGAACCTGAAAGGACCGGTGCCGACCATCGCCCTGCCCGAGTCGAAGTCCTCCGGCCCCGAGCGGGCGGCGGCCTTCCTCGAGACAATGAAGACCGAATTGAGATCGTAGGGCACCATCGCGTAGGGCGTCGCCGTCTTCAGGCGGAGCGTGTGTGGGCCCAGGACCTCTTTGCCGACGATGCGCCGTGTGAAGATTCCGAACTGGCCGTTGGGCACCTTGAGAGTGCGCTCGATCGAGAATACGACGTCCTCCGCGGTGAGCTCGGTCCCGTCGTGAAAGCGCACGCCCGGCCGCAGCCTGAACTCCCAGGTGGTCGCGTCGACCGCCTTCCACGAAGCGGCGACGCCCGGGATGAGGCGCGTGTCCTCGTCCACGTGGGTAAGGGCGTCGAAGACGTGCCAGGCGATATTGATGTTCGGCGCGATGTTGAGGAAGTGCGGGTCCATCGAAGTCACGTCCGCGGCGAGGCCGATGCGCAGCTCGGCGCCGTGGGCGGGCAGGCTCCACAGAATCGAGCCCGCGACGAGGATGCGGAGCAGGCGGCGCATGGACTGGGGAACCCCGCCTACTTCGCGGCGAGCGGCCTGATGACTTGAAGCATTTGGGCGAATATTTTCGGGCTACCGCAGACGATACGGCCCGAGTCGAGGTAGCCTGCGTCGCCGCGAAAATCCCCGACCAGGCCGCCGGCCTCCTGCACGAGCAGAGCGCCTGCCGCCATGTCCCAGGGCGAAAGGCCTATTTCCCAGAATCCGTCCAGCCTTCCCGCGGCCACGTAGGCGATGTCGAGGGCCGCCGCACCCGCGCGGCGCAGTCCGGAGGTGCGAAGCGTGAACTCCCGGAACATTGCGAGATATTCGTCGAGACTCTGGAGGTCGCGGAAGGGGAAACCGGTGCCGATCAGCGCCTCGCTGAGTTGCGCGCGCTTGGAGACGCGGATGCGCCGCTCGTTCAGGTACGCGCCGCGGCCGCGCGTCGCCGTGAACAACTCGTTGTTGGTCGGATCGTAAATCACCGCCTGCGCGAGGAGGCCCCTGTGGCGCAAGGCGACGGAGACGGCGTGCTGGGGAAAGCCGTGGATGAAATTGGTCGTGCCGTCGAGCGGGTCGATGATCCAGGTGTAGTCGGATTCGCCCGCGTTCCCGGCGGAGGCGCCGGACTCCTCTGCTAGAATCGCATGGTCCGGATAGGCACGGTGCAGTATCTCGATGACCGCCCGTTCTGCGGCCTTGTCCACCTCGGTGACGAAATCATTGTGCCGCTTGCGAGTTACCGGGAGCAATTCCACGTCGCGTGCGGCGCGGTTGATGATCGCGCCGGCGCGCCGCGCGGCCCTGACCGCGATTCCGAGCATCGGGTGCATTTTTTCGTCCGGGAATTCAAAAGAGCGGCGCTGCTGAACGCGGGATTCTAGTATGAAAGCCGGCAGTCCGCTGTCTCGAATCCGCGTCGTTCTTGTGCGGCCTTCGCACCCTGGCAACATCGGTGCCGCGGCGCGTGCAATGAAGACCATGGGCATCACGCAGCTCCGCCTGGTGCGGCCGAAGCGCTTCCCCCATCCGGACGCGCGTGCCATGGCCTCCAGCGCGCTCGACGTCCTCGAGTCCGCGCGAGCGTGCGCGACTCTGGAGGAGGCGCTCGCCGGAACGACGTACTCGGTGGCTTTGAGCGCACGCGAGCGCGAGTTGTCCCATTCGTCGCTCGATGCGCGCGCTGCGGCGCAGGAACTTCTGAGCGCGGCGCGAAAGGACGAGGCCGCGGTCGTCTTCGGCAACGAAACCGTCGGCCTTTCGAACAAGGAAATCATGAGGTGCAGCGCCCTTGCACGGATTCCCGCGAACCCGGAATACGCTTCCCTCAATCTCGCCCAGGCCGTGCAGGTGATCGCGTACGAGTTGCGCATGGCCGCGCCGGCCCCGCCTGCGGCGCCGGCCCCGCCTGCGGCGCCGGCGAAGATCGTGCTCGCGACGCACGAAGAGATCGAGAAACTCTTCGCGCATCTCGAGCGCAGCCTGCGCGCAAGCGGCTACCTGCACCCGCGGCACCCTCGCAAGCTCATGCATCGCTTGCGCCGGCTATTCGCAAGGGCGCGGCTGGAGACCGTGGAGGTCAACATTCTGCGGGGCATGCTCGCAGCCTGGGACGAGGGAAGTCCACCCGGAAAATAGTTGACTAATTTACTAAGGTTTCCCATAATGCCGCGTATCGGCCTCTGGAATACCCATGCTCACCCGAATTCGCGAAGACATAGCCTGCGTATTCGAACGCGACCCGGCGGCGCGTTCGACCTGGGAAGTCATTACCTGCTATCCCGGTTTTCACGCGCTTCTCGTCCATAGATTGGCGCACCGGCTGTGGCGCATGAAGCTGCGCTGGCTCGCGCGGTTCGTCTCGCACGTCTCGCGTTTTCTCACCGGCATTGAGATTCATCCCGGTGCAAAAGTGGGACGGCGCGTGTTCATCGACCACGGCATGGGGGTGGTGATCGGCGAGACCGCGGAGTTGGGAGACGACTGCACCCTGTACCACGGCGTGACCCTCGGCGGGACCTCTTGGAACAAGGGCAAGCGCCACCCGACGCTCAGGCAGGGAGTGGTCATCGGCGCGGGTGCGAAGCTGCTCGGGCCCATTGTCATCGGCGAGGGCGCGAAAATCGGTTCCAACGCGGTGGTCGTGAAGGACGTTCCGCCAGGCGCGACCGCGTTGGGGATTCCGGCGCGTGTCATTCTCGACGAGCAGGACAAGACGCGCGAGGAAAAGGCGGCGAAGCTGGGATTCTCCGCGTATGCGGTGACATCCAAGGCGGAGGACGATCCGCTCGCCAAGGCGGTCCAGGGCCTGCTCGATCATAGCGTCGACATCGATAAGCGTATCGAATTGATTCTGAATCAGATTGAGGACCTTCAGGCAGAGCGCGAAGAGTCCCAAAGGCAGCTTCGCCTAGGGCCCAAGCTTGTCAACAAATAGTTGATTGATTTTCTGGGGATTGTTGTATACTTGACTAAATTCATCGGGTATTCGAAGCCGTTCAGGGTGCAACCATGAGACTGACGACCAAAGGACGATTCGCAGTGACCGCGATGCTCGACCTCGCCATGCATGGCGGCAAGGGTCCGGTGACGCTCGCCGGCATCAGCCAGCGCCAGAGCATCTCGCTCTCGTATCTGGAACAGCTTTTCGGCAAGCTGCGGCGCCACACGCTGGTCGACAGCGTCCGCGGGCCCGGCGGAGGCTACATGCTCGCGCGCAGCCTCGAAAGGGTATCGGTCGCGGACATCATCACGGCGGTGGACGAGCCGCTGGACGCGACGCAGTGCGGCGGCAAGGAGAACTGCCACGACGAGCAGCGCTGCATGACCCACGACCTGTGGGCGAAGCTGAACGACAAGATGTACGAATACCTGGATTCGGTGAAGCTCTCCGACCTCGTCGCGCAGCAGGCGACGCGCAAGAACGCGGTGAGCGTGCTCCAGGACAAACGCGGCAAGGAAGCCGCGGTATCGGCTTGAACGGGAAGCGCGCGCAATGAAATTTCCGATCTACCTCGACTATTCGGCGACCACGCCGGTCGACCCGCGCGTGGCGCAGAAGATGATCCCCTACCTCACCGAGCAGTTCGGCAACGCGGCGAGCCGCTCGCACGCGTTCGGCTGGGAGGCGGAGAAGGCGGTGGAAGAAGCGCGCGGGCACGTCGCGGCGCTCCTCAACGCCGATTCCAAGGAGATCATCTGGACCTCGGGAGCGACCGAAGGCAACAACCTCGCCATCAAGGGCGCGGCGAATTTCTACAAGGGCAAGGGCAAGCACATCGTCACGATGAAGACCGAGCACAAGGCGGTGCTCGACACGGTGCGCGAGCTCGAGCGCCAGAGTTTTGAAGCGACCTACCTCGACCCGGAGCAGAACGGGCTGCTCGACCTGGAGAGATTCAAGGCGGCGCTGCGCCCCGACACCGTTCTCGCGTCGGTCATGATGGTGAACAACGAGATCGGCGTGATCCAGCCGATCGCCGAGATCGGCGAGATCTGCCGCTCGAAAGGCATAATCTTCCACTGCGACGCTGTGCAGGCCGCGGGAAAGATCGCGATCGACCTGCAGAAGCTGAAAGTGGATCTTTTGACGGTGACCGCGCACAAGGTCTATGGCCCCAAGGGCATCGGCGCGCTGTACGTGCGCAGAAAGCCGCGCGTGCGCATCGAGCCGCAGATCCACGGCGGCGGCCACGAGCGTGGCTTGCGCTCGGGGACGCTCCCGACCCACCAGATCGTTGGCATGGGCGAAGCGTGCCGCATCTCGAAGCTTGAGATGGCCGCTGAGGGGGAGCGCATCCGGAGCTTGCGCGACAGGCTGCTGGCAGGGTTCAAGGACATGGAAGAGGTGTACGTCAACGGCGACATCGAGCGGCGCATACCGGGAAACCTCAACGTCAGCTTCAACTTCGTCGAGGGCGAATCCCTGATCATGGGGATCAAGGACGTGGCGGTGTCCTCGGGCTCGGCCTGCACTTCGGCGAGCCTCGAGCCCTCGTATGTTTTGCGGGCGCTCGGGCGCTCGGACGAGCTCGCCCACAGCTCGATTCGCTTCACGATCGGCCGCTTCACCACCGAGGAGGAGATCGACTACGCCGTCAAGCTCCTGCGCGCCAAGATCGGCAAGCTGCGCGAGCTTTCGCCCCTTTGGGAAATGTACAAGGAGGGTGTGGACTTGAATACCGTGCAATGGGCGGCACATTGAGGGTAAGGATTCAGGGAAAGACTGAAACCGAGGAGTAGCACATGGCATACAGCGACAAGGTACTGGACCATTACGAGAACCCCCGCAACGTCGGTTCTTTCGACAAGGCGGACGAGCACATCGGCACCGGCATGGTCGGCGCGCCGGCCTGCGGCGACGTGATGAAGCTGCAGATCCGGGTGAACGAGCAGGGAGTGATCGAAGACGCGCGCTTCAAGACCTACGGCTGCGGATCCGCGATCGCGTCCTCTTCGCTCGTCACAGAGTGGGTGAAGGGCAAGACGCTGGACCAAGCGGAAACGATACGGAACACCCAGATCGCCGAGGAACTGGCGCTGCCGCCGGTGAAGATCCATTGCTCGATCCTGGCCGAGGACGCCATCAAGGCGGCGATCGTCGATTACCGCAAGAAACACGGGATCGAACATCCCGCCGAGAAGGCAGCCAAGGCGGCCTAAGGACGATGATTACCCTCACCGAACGCGCCGCGACTCACGTCTCCAATTTCCTCTCCAAACGAGGCAAGGGAGTGGGTTTGCGCCTGGGCGTGCGTACTTCGGGCTGTTCCGGCCTCGCCTACCGGATCGAATACGCCGACGCCGTCAACCCGGATGACCGGACCTTTGAGAGCCACGGGGTGAAGGTCGTCGTCGATCCGAAGAGCCTTCAATTCCTCGAGGGCACCGAGCTCGACTTCACGCGCGAGGGCTTGAACGAGGGCTTCAAGTTCAACAACCCCAACGTGAAGGACGAGTGCGGCTGCGGCGAGTCCTTCAACGTATAGCGGGGCCCGGCCTCGCGGTGCCGAGAAAGGGGCGAACGCCCCTTTTTTTCTATCCCGGAATGTGAAATGAACCTGAATCAGAACCACTTCGAGCTGTTCGGTTTGCCGGTGCGCTTCGCCGTCGACGCCGCGGCGCTCGAGACGCGCTATCGCGAACTGCAGCGCGAGGTGCATCCGGACCGCTTTGCCTCCGCGCCCGAGACTGAGCGGCGCGTGTCAATGCAGCTGGCGACGCGCGTGAACGAGGCCTATCAGACCGTGAAGTCGCCGCTCAAGCGGGCGGTCTACATCCTGCGATTGCGCGGCGTGGATCCGGAGTTCGAGACGAACACCGCGATGCCGCCCGAGTTCCTGACGGAACAGATGACCTGGCGCGAACGCATCGAAGCCGGATCCGAAAATCCCGAAACCCTGCTTCGATTGCGAACCGGCTTGCGCGAGGAAAGCAGGAAGATCTACGAACACCTGCAAGGGCAGTTGGACGAAGGCAGCGACGACGAAGCCGCCTCCAAAGCCACCCGGATGCTGATGTTCTACGAAAAGCTAGCCGACGAGATCGACGACAAGCTGGCGGAGCTCGAGACGTGAGTTTCGGAGTCTGAAATGGCGCTGCTGCAGATTTCCGAGCCCGGCGAGTCGCTCGAACCGAACCGGCAGCGCCTCGCGGTCGGCATCGACCTCGGCACCACCAATTCGCTGGTGGCCGCGGTGAGGAACGGCATATCCGTGGTGCTCAACGACCACGGCGGCCATGCGCTGCTGCCTTCGATCGTGCGTTATCTGCGCGATGGAGGAGTGGCCGTCGGGCGGGAGGCCGAGGCGGAGCTGGCGCGCGACCCGAGAAACACCATCGCATCGGTGAAACGCTTCATGGGGCGCGGCCTGAAGGACGTCACACACGTCGAGAACAGCCCCTACGACTTCCTCGATTCGCCCGGCATGGTGCAGATCCGCACCGTCGCCGGCGTGAAGAGCCCGGTGGAGGTCTCGGCCGAGATCCTCAAGGAGCTGCGCGCCCGCGCCGAGGAGAGCTTGGGTGGGGAGCTCACCGGCGCGATCATCACGGTCCCCGCGTACTTCGACGACGCGCAGCGCCAAGCCACCAAGGACGCGGGCAAGCTCGCCGGCCTGAACGTGCTGCGGCTCTTGAACGAACCGACCGCGGCGGCGATCGCCTACGGGCTCGAAAACGCCGCCGAAGGCATCTACGCCGTCTACGATCTCGGCGGCGGCACTTTCGACATCTCGATCCTGAAGCTCTCGAAGGGCGTGTTCGAGGTGATGGCGACCAACGGCGACGCAGCGCTCGGCGGCGACGATTTCGACCAGCGCCTCTTCTGCTGGGTGGTGGAGCGCGCAGGGCTCGCACCGCTCTCCGCCGGGGACACTCGGGCCCTGCTCACGAAGTCGCGCGCGGCCAAGGAGTTCCTGACGGCCCACCCGGAGGCGCGCATCTCCGCGACGCTCGCGAGCGGCGAGACCGTTGACGCGACCGTCACGCAGAAAGAATTCCAGGAAATGACCCGGCCCCTCGTCGCGAAGACCCTGGGGCCGTCTCGCAAGGCGCTGCGCGACGCGGGGCTGGATCGGAGCGAGGTGAAGGGCGTGGTGATGGTCGGCGGTGCGACGCGCATGCCGCACGTGCAGCAGGCGGTCGCCGAGCTTTTCGGCCAGGCACCGCTCAACAATCTCGATCCGGACAAGGTCGTTGCGCTCGGCGCCGCGATCCAGGCCAACGTACTCGCCGGCAACAAGGCTTCGAGGGACGATTGGCTGCTGCTCGACGTCATCCCGCTTTCGCTCGGCGTCGAAACCATGGGTGGCCTCGCGGAACGGGTCATCCCGCGCAATTCGACGATTCCCGTGGCGCGCGCGCAGGAATTCACCACGTACAAGGACGGCCAGACTGCGATGAGCATCCACGTGGTGCAGGGCGAGCGCGAGCTCGTGTCCGACTGCCGCTCCCTCGCCCGCTTCGAGTTGCGCGGCATTCCGCCGATGGTGGCGGGCGCCGCGCGCATCCGCGTCACCTTCCAGGTGGACGCCGACGGCCTGCTCTCGGTGTCCGCGCGGGAATCCTCGACCGGCGTCGAGGCGGCGATCGCTGTCAAGCCTTCCTACGGCCTCAGCGACGACCAGATCACGCGGATGCTCAGGGACTCGTTCGACCATGCAAAGGATGACGTGCGTGCGCGCGCGCTCAGGGAACAACGCGTCGAAGGCGAACGCATGCTCGAGGCGACGGAAGCCGCGCTGCGCGAGGACGCCGACCTGCTTTCCGCGGAGGAATCGTCCGCGTTGCGCTCGGAGCTCGACGCCCTGCGCAAGACGCTCTCCTGCACCGATCATCGCACCATCAAGTCGGGGATCGAACGGGTCAACCGCGCATCGGAAGCCTTCGCGGGCCGGCGCATGGACCGCTCCATCAAGCGGGCCCTTGCGGGCAGGAAGGTCGAGAGCCTCTAGCCTGATGCCCCGGATCATCGTCCTCCCGCACGAAGAGTTCTGTCCCGGCGGCGCCGTCATCGAGGCCAAGACGGGCGAGTCGATCTGCGACAACCTCCTGCGGAACGGCGTCGAGATCGAGCACGCCTGCGAGAAATCCTGCGCCTGCACCACCTGTCATGTGGTTGTTCGCGAGGGCTTCGAGACGCTCGACTCTTCGGAGGAAAAAGAGGACGACCTGCTCGACAAGGCCTGGGGACTGGAGCCGAACTCGCGGCTGTCCTGCCAGGCGATCGTCAAGGACAGCGATCTTACCATCGAGATCCCGAAGTACACCATCAACATGGTGAAAGAGATCAAATAGAGGCGACCATGAAATGGACCGACACCCTCGAAATCGCCATCGCGCTCTCGGAGAAACATCCCGACATAGACCCGCTGACCGTGCGTTTCACGGACCTGTTCGAGTGGGTTCGGGAGCTCGACGAGTTCGACGACGACCCGAAGCACTGCGGCGAAAAGATCCTCGAAGCGATCCAGATGGCGTGGATCGACGAGGTCGAGTAGTTCCTTTCCGTCACGTTCAAACCGCGCTAGACTTCCGCCGAGGAGGATCAAGGGAGAGAAAAATGCCGCTGCTCGGCGCCATCGTCCTGCTGATCCAGTTCTGTTTTGCGTATCACGCGCTCAAGACCGGCCGGCCGTACTGGTGGATCTTCGTGATCATGGGATTCCCGATCATGGGCTGCGTGATCTACTATTTCGTCGAGGTCTTCCCCCGGACCCGGGAAAGCGCAAAGGCCGAGCGCGCGATAAACAAGGTGGTGTCGGATCTTTCCCGCGCGATCGATCCCGAGAAGGAACTACGGCAGCGCATCGCAGAAGCGGAGCTCAACCCGAGCATCGACAACAAGATCGCCCTGGCACGCGAGTGCCTCGCATCGAACATGCCGGGCGAGGCCGTCAAGCTCTACCGAAGCTGCCTCGCGGGCTCCTTCGCCAGGGACCCGAACATAAGATTCGGCTTGCTCGAGGCCGGAATCGCGGCGGGTGAATACACGGCCGCCAGGACCACTGCCGAGGCGCTGTTGCGCGAGAACCTGCTCCTGGCGCGCGCCCTCGAGAGGTCGGGCGATGTGAACGCGGCCGAAGGCGCCTACGCAGACGCAGTGAAAGTTTTCCGCGGCGAGGAAGCGAGATACCGGTACGCAGCGATGCTGAAATCGCTCGGCCAGACCGAGCGTGCGAACGTGCTGTACCGGGAACTCATCAAGAACGCGGAGCGCTCCCCGCGGTTCTACCAGGACGCACAGAGCGACTGGATAAAGGCGGCCAGGCGCGACCTGGCGACCTGAAAACTCCCCGAGCACCGGGCCGGCTACGCCTTCGATTCGTCGAGCAGCTTCTCGAACCGCCGGTCGGGGCACAGCCAGATCGCGGCCACCAGCACGTATAGGCCGCACGCGATCCAGGGGTGCACGAAGGCGAGGGGAAGCGCGGCGAGGTAGATGACGAGCGAGATCTTTCCTTTGAAGTCCCTTCCCAGCGCCTTGGCGAGCGGCGAATCCTTGGCGTGCGCCGCGAGAAGCACGCGCGTCAGGACGGTGTACGCGCACGCCGCGCCGAGCAGCACCAGGCCGTACGCCGCGACCGGCACTGCCGCAAAATGATTTTCATCCATCCACCCCGTGACGAACGGCACCAGCGAAAGCCAGAAGAGCAGGTGCAGATTCGCCCACAGCGTCGCGCCGTTCACGTGGTGGACCGCATGAAACATGTGGTGGTGGTTGTTCCAGTAGATGCCGACAAACACGAAGCTCAGCACGTAGCTCAGGAACAGCGGAACGAGCGGCGCGAGCGCTTGCGGGTCGGCGTCGTGCGGAACCTTGAGCTCGAGCACCATGATCGTGATGATGACGGCGATCACGCCGTCGGTGAAGGCTTCCAGTCGTCCCTTCGTCATGCGTCGCCGAGCTGACTCAAGGCCTTGCGGAATAGAAGTAGTACGTCGCCTTGTAGGGGACCCGGGCTTCCCTGCCGAGCTGCGTCTTGCTGCAGGCTCCCGCGGGAGCTTTACCGCCGACGGTGTAAAGCCGCTGGATGCTTTGCGTCCGGCTGAAGACGCCGCTCCCGGAAGTCGATTTTGCGGCGAGCAGCAGCCACGGAATTGCGGTCGCTGCCGGACCGTCGTCGCGCGCCTTGACCTCGCCGGTCACTTTGCTTCCGTCGTTCGATTCCCAAGTCGGGCCGGCGTAGTGCTTGCCGATCTTCTTTCCGGAAAGGTCGAGCAAGTCGGCTTCCGGCGCTTTGAAGACCCACTCGAACTGCGCCGGCTCGGTCTTGGTGGCGCCGCACTCGTAGATCTGCACGCCCGTGGCGGGTGACACGAGCGACAGGGTCTGACCGGCAGGGACTCTGAGATTCTCGGGGACCAGGGGATTCGTTCCGACTTTTGGAGCGGCGCAGCCCGCGAGAATCACCGCGAGGCATGCCATCGTGATTGCGCAGCGGTTTTTCATCGTTCGAGCTCCTCTTTCTCAATCGGCCTTGACGCCGGCTTCCTTGACTACTTTTGCCCAGCGCGCTTTCTCGTTGACGATGAACGTGCCCAGCGCTTCGGGCGGACCGGCGCGCACCTCGGTGCCCTGTTTCGCCAGGAATTCCTTCATGTCGCCCGTATTCAGGATCCGGGTCAGCTCGCCGTTGAGTTTCGTTATGACTGCGCGGGAAGTGCCGGCCGCGGCGAGCACGCCCTGATAGGAGCCGGTCTCGAAGCCCGGAAGCGTCTCGGCCACCGTCGGCAGCTCGGGCGCAGAAGGCACGCGCTGCGCGCTCGACACGGCGAGCCCTTTCAGACGGCCGGCCTTCACCGAAGGATAGGTGGCGAGCATGCCGTTGAAGAGCACGTTCGCGTTGCCCGCGATCACGTCGGTGACTGCGGCCGAGCCGCCCTTGTACGGGATGTACGCCCACTGCACGCCGGTGCGCGCCGCGAATTCCACGCCCGCCAGGTGCGGCGCGCCGCCGGTTCCCGAGTTGGCGAAATTGAGCTTGCCCGGATTCGCGCGGGCGTAGGCGATCAGCTCCTTGACGCTGCCGACCGGGACGGAAGGGTGCACCGCCAGCACGTGCGGCGAATACGACACCATCACGACCGGCGAGAAATCCCTCGCCGGGTCGAAAGGCATGTCGAGATATACGCTCGGGTTGATGGCGAGCGCGCCGACGTCCGAGAGCAGCAGGGTGGCGCCGTCGGGCGCCGACTTGGCGACGTAGTCCGCGCCGACATTGCCGTTGGCGCCGGTGCGGTTCTCCACGATGACCGGCTGGCCCCAGGCCGCGGTGAGATGCGGCGCGATCGCGCGCGCGAGGATGTCCGAGGTACCGCCGGGAGCGAACGGCACCACGATCCGGATCGGCTTGTTCGGGTACGACTGTGCGTGCGCCGTAGAAGCGGGCAGGCCCGCGGCGAGAGCTGCGGCGAGGGCCGCCGCGCCAACGCGGTTCATGGATCTCCTCCCTACGGTGCCTTTGCCTTGAGAGCCGCGAGCTCGGCCTCGCTGCGCACGCTCATCAAGCCCATCTGGCTGGTGCGGTAGACCGGAACGACCACCGACAGCCTGCCGTCGCGCTCGGAGAGCGCGATATGGCGGATCTCGGTGCCGCGCACGGGCAGATCGAATACCGTCCACGCGTTGGTGGCCGGATCGAGCCTGACGATGCGGTCGGCGGTCCACAGGTTGCCCCACACCCTGTGCTTGCTGTCGACGGCGATGTGGTACGCCTGCATCGCGGGATCCGGCAGCGGGACGATCGTCGTCTCTTGGTATTGATCTTCGCCCACGACGCCCCGTACGAATTGCCCACCCACAGGAGGTCGGCGTTCTTGTCTGTGCCCATGCGGCGCGGACCCTGAGACCACGGCAGGGGAGCGTTGAAGCCGAGGTCGCTGACCGTCTCGTAGAAGGCGCGGTCCTGGCCGAACAGGCGGTCGACCTTGACGTCGGGCATCTTGATCTCGATCGCCTTGCCGGTGGCGACGTCGCCCTTGTAGACGGTGTCCATCGCCATCTGCGCCCACCAGCCGTTGCCGTCGCGATCGCCGGCCGCGCCGTAGGTCGCGCCCGAGCCTCTCGGATTTTTCTCGGGGATGCTCGACTTGAACTCGGTGAACTTCTCGGCCACCGGATCGAAGCGCACGGCGCCGCTGGGCGTGGACGCCTAGACCATGCCCTTGCCGTCCACGTCTATGGTGACCGCGCCGCCCACCGTAGCCATGGTTCTCGGCGGCGTGTAAATCGTTATCTTCTGAGTGGCGGTTAGCAGATTGCCAGTGCGGCGGCGGCGCGGGTTCAGGCTGAACCTAATA
>CAYQVE010000050.1:0-11321 GCA_964420785.1 uncultured Enterobacteriaceae bacterium
CAAGATCGGCGTCCTCTACCAGAACGACGACTACGGCAAGGACTACCTGAAGGGCCTGAAGGACGGCCTCGGCGACAAGGCCGCCAAGGCGATCGTCGCCGAGGTCTCGTACGAGGTGAGCGATCCGACCGTGGACTCGCAGATCGTGCAGCTGCAGGCTTCAGGCGCCAACGTTTTCTTCAATGTGGGCACTCCGAAGTTCGCTGCGCAGGCGATCCGCAAGGCCTACGACATCGGCTGGAAGCCAGTGCAGTATCTCAACAACGTCTCTTCGTCGATCGGCGCGGTGCTCACGCCCGCGGGACTGGAGAAGTCGGTGGGCATCATCACCACCGCCTATCTCAAGGACTACAGCGATGCGCAGTGGGCGAACGACCCGGCGGTGAAGAGGTGGGAAAGCTTCATGAAGAAGTACTACCCCACCGGCGATCTGAACGACAGCTCGAATATGTACGGCTACACCGTGGCGCGCACCCTCGAGCAGGTGCTGAAGCAGTGCGGCGACAACCTGACGCGCGAAAACGTGATGAAGCAGGCCGCTTCGATGAAAGGCCAGTACATCGATACGCTGCTGCCGGGGATCACGATCACCACCAGCGACAACGACTACGCTCCTATCGAGTCGGTGCAGATGCAGCGCTTCAACGGCAAGCGCTGGGAGCGGTTCGGCGAGGTGATGGGTAATTAGCTCTGCCGGCCGGCCGGGCGGGCGGCGGCCGTTACGCGCTCGCCTGCCGGCTGTTCTCTTGCTCTTGCAGCAGGCGCCACTGCACTTTGCCGGTGGCCGATTTCGGCAGCGTATCGACGAACTCGATTACGCGCGGATACTTGTACGCAGCCATTTGCTTTGACGCCCAATCGATGATGTCCTGTCCCGATACTTTGCCGCGCGCATCGGGCTTCAGCACCACCACCGCCTTCACCGTTTCGCCGCGGCGCGGATCGCGCGCGGCAATGATGCACGCCTCCTGCACGGCCGGGTGCTGATACAGCATGCTCTCCACTTCCGCCGGCCAGACTTTGAAGCCCGAGGCATTGATCATGCGCTTCAGCCGATCGACCAGGAAGAAGTAGCCGTCCTCGTCCATGCGCGCGAGATCGCCGGTGCGGAAGAAACGCTTGCCGTCGATCTCGACGAACGCTTCCGCAGTCGCCTTCGGATTGTTCCAGTAGCCGAGCAGCACTTGCGGCCCGTTCACGATGATTTCGCCGACCTCGCCGGGGGGCAGCTCGCGGAAGCTGTCCGGATCGACCACGCGGGCGTCGACGTCGAAAATCGGTATCCCGAGGCACTGCTTTTTCGGCCGCTCCGGCGGATTGATGTGGCTCGGCGCCATCGTTTCCGTGAGCCCGTAGCCCTCGACGAACTCGATTTTGAATTTGTCTTGCAGCCGCTTGGCGACGGCCTCGGGCATGGCCGCGCCCCCGCCGCTCAGGCGCTCGAGGCTCTTGAGGTCGTAGTCAAAGACTTTGGGATTGGCGAGGAAATCCACCACCATCGTCGGGATGCATTGCCACGCGGTGATCTTGTAGCGCTGGATCAGTTGCGCCGCCGCTTCCCGATCCCAGCGCGGCAGCAGGACGATGGTGTTGCCCGAGTAGATCGTCCCGTTCATGCTGCCCTGCATGCCGGTCACGTGGAAAAAAGGCAGCACCGCGAGTGTCGTCTGGCTGGGGTCGGGGCCGAACCAATGCACACCCGCAACCATGGTGAACATCACGGTGCGATGCGTGTGCATGCAGCCCTTGGGCAGGCCGGTGGTGCCGGAGGTGTAGGGCATGACGCAGAGATCGTCGGGGCGGGCCGTGATCGGGCCGGGGCGGAGATCGCGCGCCATGGCGTCGCTCCATAGCACCACCGCCGCATCGCCGATGGGCTGGCGCGGCGCCGCGATGAGCTCCGGGATGCGCAGATCGGTCGGTTGTTTCAAATAGTCCGAGTACGCCGCGACGATGACGCGTTTCAACTCCCGGCCGATCAGCGGCTTCACCTGCGGATAGAGCTCCTGGGCGACGAGAGCGGTCTCGGCGCCGCTGTCGACGACGTACTGGCGAAGCTCGTTCGTCAAGTTCATCGTATTGACCGGCACCACCACCGCGTTGGCGCGCATGATGGCGTAGTACGCGATGACGAACTGCGGACTGTTCTGCATGAAGAGCAGGACGCGATCGCCCTTCTTTACCCCGCACTCGCGCTCGAGGAATCCTGCCATGCGCTCGGCTTCGTCTTGCAGCTCGGGGAAGGTGATCGAGGTATCGTAGTAGATCAAATACGGTTTCTTCGGATAGCGATGGGCAGAAACCTCGAGGTTGTAGAAGACGTTCGTCTCCGGTATGACGAGATGTCGCGGCACGTTTTCGGGCCAATAGGCAAGATGACGGTCGGACATGGCTTGTGCTCCTCCGGTAGTTTTGGAAACGATAGCAGTATGCGTCGGGCCGGCGCTAGGCCAGCCTGATCAGCTGTTTGCCGAAATTCTTGCCGCTCAGCAGTCCGATGAAGGCCTTGGGCGCATTGCGCAATCCCTCGACCACGCTTTCCCGGTACTTGAGCCGCCCCTCGCGCACCCACTGCTCGAGATCCTTGCTCGCGGCCGCGTGGCGTGCCGCATGATCCGAAACGATAAAACCCTGCAAGCTCGCGCGGTTTATCAAGAGGGCTCCGATGTTTTTCAGGCAGTAGGGCTCGGTCAGGTCGTATTGCGAAATGAGCCCGCACAACGGGATGCGGGCAGACCGGTTCAAGCGCCGCAGCACGGTGTCGAGTATCTCGCCCCCGACGTTCTCGAAATAGATGTCGACGCCCTTCGGCGTCGCCTGGGCCAGATTGTCCGCCAGCCGGCCCGCTTTGTAGTCCACGCACGCGTCGAAGCCGAGTTCCTCGACGACGTAGCGGCACTTTTCAGGTCCGCCGGCGATGCCGACCGCACGGCAGCCTTTGATCTTCGCGATCTGCCCGACCGCGCTTCCGACCGCGCCCGAGGCGGCCGACACGACCACGGTTTCGCCGCTCTTCGGCTGGCCGATGTCGAGAAGACCGATATACGCGGTGCGGCCCGGCATGCCGACGACGCCGAGGTACGCCGAGATCGGAATGTCGGTGCTTTCGATCTTGCGCACGTTCGCGCCGTCGCTCACACCGTACGCCTGCCACCCCGTACGCGCGACCACTTTGTCGCCCGGCTTGAAGCCGGTGTGCCGCGACGCGATGACTTCGCCCGCGGCCTCGCCTTCCATCACCTCGCCGATCCCGACCGGTTTGGCATACGATTTCGCATCGTTCATGCGTCCGCGCATGTACGGATCGAGCGAAAGGTAACGGTTGTGGACGAGAAATTGCCCGTCGCGAATGCCGGGGACCGCCGTCTCGACGATGTGAAAATCGCTCTCCTGCGCTGCGTCCTTCGGCCGGCGAGCCAACAACACCTGCAGGTTTTTCTCGTTCATCGCGTTCCCTCTACCATTCGGCTGCGTCGCCGGCACCACGCCGCAGCTCAAAGGAAGCGAACAGCGCCGCTCCTTCAGGCCTTCGCGAAACGCTCCAGGTGGTGATCGGCGTCGCCCAACTGCTGCGCGATCATGGTGAGGCGCCGGAAGGTGTGGCTCACTTTCAGCTCCTCGGTCATGCCCATGGCGCCATGCAGCTGCACTGCTTCCTGGCTGACGTGCCGGCAGGCGTCGGCGATCTTGATCTTCGCCGCCGAGATCGAGCGAGCGCGCTCGCGGACGTCGGACGCCGCGTCCGCCTTGGTGCAGGCAAGGCAAGCCATGGATTTCGCCTGCTCGTAGCTGATCACCATGTCCACCATGCGGTGCTGAAGCGCCTGGAACATGCCGATCGGTACCCCGAACTGCTTGCGCGTCTTCATGTACTCGAGCGTGGCGTCGTTCGCGTACTTGATCGCGCCGACCGCCTCGGCGCATAGGAGCGCGGTGGCGCAGTCCACGACTTCCTCGATGAGCGCCAACGATCCGCCTTCCTTGCCCAGGAGTGCATCGGCCCCCACCGTCACGCTCTTGAGGGAAATATCCGCGGCGCGCAACTCGTCCACGGTGCGGTAGGGCTTGAGCGCCACGCCTTCCGCCTCGCGCTCCACCAGGAACAGGCTGATGCCGCCCGTGTCCGCGGACCGCGCTGAGACGACGAGCATCTCGGCGATCGGCGCGCCGATCACCGCGCATTTCCCGCCGTCGAGTTGCCAGCCGCCGCCCGCTTTCCTCGCCGTCGCCGCGACCTGCCCGAGGTTGTAGCGCGCATCCTTCTCGGTCTGCGCGAACGCCATTTTCAGCTTGCCCGCCACCACCTGCGGCAAAATGCGCTTCTTCTGCGCCGCAGTGCCCGCCCGAGCGACGAACTGTGCCCCGAGGCCGACGGTAGCGAGATAAGGCTCGACCACCAGCGCCTCTCCGAACAATTCCATGACGCTCATGAGGTCGACGGCGCCGCCGCCGAACCCGCCGTAGTCCGGCGAAAGCGGCAGCCCAAGCAACCCCATCTCGGCGAAGGTACCCCAGGCCTTCTCGCTCCATCCCTCGGCCGAAGCGACGATCTTCTTGCGCGATTCGAAGTCGTAGTCCTTGCGGATGAAGCGTCGCACCGAGTCGGCGAGCAGTTGCTGTTCTTCGTTGTAATCGAAGTTCATAGCCCCAGTATCGCCTTGGAAATGATGTTGCGCTGTATCTCGTTCGAGCCGGCGTAGATCGTGGTCTTGCGGAAGTTGCAGTAGCGGGGCGCCAGCCCGGCCGCGAATTCGTCGAAGTCGCCGGCGCCGTTGAGCGGCCGGAACGGTTGCGCGAGCGGCCCGACCGCGTGCATCATCAGTTCGGTCAGCGTCTGCTGGATCTCGGTGCCCTTGATCTTGAGCATCGATACTTCGGGGCCGGGGACGCGGCCGCCGCGCAGCTGGTCGAGGAAGCGCAAGTTTGTGATCTCGAGCGCGGTGAGCTCGACCTCGAGCCGCGAGACCTTGTCGCGAAAGCGAGCATCCTGCATGAGCGGCCTGCCGTCTTTCATCTGCTTCGAGGCGATCTCCTTGAGCTTGGCGAGCTCGCGCTTGGAGGTGCCGATGCGGCCGGTGGTCAGGCGCTCGTGACCGAGCAGGTACTTTGCCACCGTCCAGCCCTTGCCCTCCTCGTGCACGCGGTTCTCGAGCGGCACCCTGACGTCGTCGAAGAACACCTCGTTCACCTCGTGCTCCCCGTCCATCAGGATCAGCGGTCGCACCGAAATGCCCGGCGTCTTCATGTCGACGAGGAGGAACGATATGCCCTCCTGCCGCTTCTCCACGTTCGGATCGGTGCGCACCAGGCAGAAGATCCAGTCGGCGTATTGCGCCAGCGTCGTCCACGTCTTCTGGCCGTTTACCACGTACTGGTCCTCGTGCCGCACCGCCTTGGTCTTGAGGGAGGCAAGGTCCGAACCGGAGCCGGGCTCGGAATAGCCCTGGCACCAGAAATCGTCGCCGTTGTAAATACGCGGCAGGAACCGCTTCTTCTGTGCCTCGGTCCCGAAGCGCAGCAGCACCGCCGCGCACATCGTCAGGCCGAACGGGATGAGCGGCGGCGTGCCGACGTAGCCGCATTCCTCCTCGAAGATGTAGCGCTGCGCCACGTTCCAGCCGGTGCCGCCCCATTCCTTGGGCCAGGCCGGCGCAACCCAGCCCGCCTCGGCGAGGATCCGGTGCCAGCGCATCAGGTCGTCCTTCGACAATCTCTCGTAGTCGGCGACCTTTCGCCGCAGATCGCCGGGGAGGTTGGCCTCGAGCCAGGCGCGCATTTGGTCGCGGAACGCAAGCTCTTCCGCCGAATAGCTCAGGTCCATGCGGACTCTCGGGAAGCGATCACAGGATTGTAACCCCACCGTCGGCCAGCGCACACTCGAGAGGTCGACGTGGAGGAGTCACGGACGGTAAGCGCCAAAAAAAAAGGGCCCAACGGGCCCTTTCAATGCTGAGTTATTTTTAGAAACTGTACGTGATGCCGGCGTAAAGCTGCATCGCGGTTTCGCCGGCGGCGGCGTTGGTAGCGCCGTTGGTGGAAGTACCAAAGAGGTTGTAGGCGGAGTTCGCTTTGTTGTTCAGCCTCGCGTAGAACACGCCGACCGAGGTGAGCTTCGACAGCGCATAATCCCAGCCCACCACCGCTGCAGTGGCACCGGTGTCATTGGTTGGACCCCCGGCATTCGGACCGCTCAGCTTACCCATGTTGGCATAGGTGAAGTACGCCGCATGGCTCCCGAAGCTGTAGGTGACCGGCACCATGAAGGCGGTGCGCTTGGTCATGCTGTCCCCGTCGTTCGCTGGGCTTGCGCCTACGCGCCGTTGCGAGTTGTCGACAGCCAAGCCGACCTTCAGACCCATGGGCAACGTATATCCTCCCCAAACGCGGAGTGATTTCTGCTCCCCGACAGGACTTGACGTCGCGGTCTCGGGTGTCGCGGTCCAGGCGCTGACGCCGAGCGCCAACGGGCCGCTGGACCAACGCAAAGCAGCGGTCAGCGCGCCCCCCTTGCTGCCGCCGGCGCCTTTTCCGGAACCTTCGTCACTGGTCACGCCGGTGAGATTCGTAGTAAAGGCGGTGGAGTAAGCGACGCGGGCCGTGAAGCCGGCTTCGCTCCTCTCCCACATGATCACGTTCGGCGTGCGGGTTCCGTTCGCGATAACATTGGCGCTGCTGTTCACCTGGGCCATGGGGCCGGCGCCCAGGAGGTCCTGCAGCGAACCGGTGCGGCTCAACTCGATGGGTACGAACTCTAGATAATGCAGGTCCCAGCGGCCGATCGTGAGCTTACCCCAGTCGCCGGCCAAGCCCACGCCGGTATTGCCGCCCGCCCACAGGTTGATACCCGTAGTTGCGGCGGTATTGGTCTGGGTGCTGCCGCCGACGTCCGATTGGAACCGGCTGTCCAGCTGGAACCACGCCCTCATGCCGCCGCCCAAATCCTGCGTGCCGGAAAAGATGATGCGCGAGGACTGGTCGGAAACTCGTGGCTCGTAGTGGTAGGAAGCCGCGGGAGCAGCGGCGTTGCCCGCTCCCAGTTTGTACATTTCAAAACCGTCGGCCAGCTTGCCGGAAATAGTTATCTGGGCAAAGGCCGCCGGAGCAGCCAGCATGCCTCCGACGACGGCAACGATAAGGTGTTTCTTCTGCATGTTTACCTCCTTTGTGAGGGCTGATATCCCGAGCGGCAGGACGCCGTATGCCTCCCGTACGCGCTACTTTAGCGCGGGCACTGGGCAGACGTAAAGCGGAGCACGTGCCTGGCCGGGCGGGCGCCGGCGGGGGCGGCTTCCGCGCGTGTATGATGTATAAGTAGCGCTTGATGGCCATATCCGGAGTCTTTCCGCGCAGCTTCTTTCGGGCCGTCCTGGCGGCGGGCCTGGCGCTCGCGCTGGGCTCCTGCGGCGCATGGGGTTCCAAAGCCGACAAAGACGGACCCGAGGTCCTGCGCTACGAGTATCGGCCCTCGCTCGGCTTCGTGCGTATCGAGCGCATTGAGTCCGGCGCCCCGGACAACGCCCACCCCTTTGGAATTTCCATTGACGCGATACGCCAGAGGCTGGCAAGCGTCAAATTGAGGGGTGATCCAGTCTTCACAGGCGAGGAACTCGACGAGCTCGTGCCGTATCTCGCGGCCGCCCTGAAGAGCGTCGGATCCAACGAAGACGTCACTTTTGCGCTCACGGGCAGCCACGGCCTGCTGGGTAAGTTTTCGCCGAAGACAGTCACGACCGGCCGCGTCTTTGTGCATGATCAACGGCTCAACATCATATTCGGAGTGGTTCACGATCCTTTTGCCATCCTCCAGATGCAGGCCCCGAACGTTCCGCAGCCGTTCATTCCCGGAACACGCGCAAAGCGCATCGATACCCAGCTGGCCATCACGCCGGGCATGGGGCGGCTCGCTCGCGACGATCGTCCGGACTGGGTGGCGTTCGAGACTGCGCGGACGGAATAAACCGAGCCACTCAGGTCCTGCGAGCTCCTGAAAATCAGTTGCAGAATCCCAGGATTCTTTCCTCCGCCGAGCATTTTCTCGCGGGCTTCGCGGGCGCTTTCACCTTGGCGACACAGGCGCGAATCTCCTTCGTCGTGGGCGGATAATAGATCCAGCCCGGACCGAGAGCGGGCAAGCTCAAGTTGACTTCGCGCCATTTCGGATGGCCCTGCGCCTGCAGGGTGGAAAAATTCTGGCATAAGGATCGCGCAAACCGGACGAGGTGACCCACGGTGAACTCCAGGTTGTAGTCGTAGGTGACCAGAAACGCTCCCACCGCGACCGTCGTGAAGTCTTCCTTCAGCACGTTGGGATAGCTGCTCGCAAGGACGGTGGAGTAGGAATAGACCGTCAGCGGAAGCTTGCTCGAGGGGTGGGCGGGATCGAACTTCAGCAGCTTGATGAACTTTTGCGCCTCGGGCTTCATGTTGGCGATCAGCGGCGCCGGCTGCCCCGCGGCGACGACGACGACATCGACCGTCTTGTCGCCGATCAGCTTGACCAGCGCATCCTGGTTCTCGAGGAAGCTGTCGTTCGCTTCCGGAATGGGCGCGTTGAACATCATGCGGTACAGGGTATGCGTGATCAGGGCTGCCCCGCTGCCGAGGACGCCTCCGTTGATCTTTGCGTTCTTGATGTCGTGGATGTAGTTCAAGGGCGAGTCGGCCCTGACGATGTAGTGAATCTCGGTGTTGTAAAGCGGCAGGATCACGCGGAGCGGACGTATGATGGTGCTCGCCTCCTTGCTGCCTCCGGCCGCCCTGTCGAGGAAGGCCTGGTAGACGTCGGCCTGGACGATCGCGAATTTCACGCCCAGATCGTAGCGAAGATGCTTGATGTTTGCGGCCGAGCCCGCCGTGGGCAGAACCTCCAGGTTGATCGTGGCTTCGGGAGCCACGAATTTGGCGAGATCGACGCCGATCGCAAAATAAGTGCCCTTTTCATTTGCCGTCACGATCTTGTAGTCGGCGGCTGCGATTGCGGCCCCGCCGTGAAGGCAAAGGGTCGCCGCGATGAACGTGCCGATCAGTTTCCTGGTCATGTCACTCCCTCCTCTGTGTGCGTATTGCCGTGCATAGCCCAAGGGCCGCGACCCCTTCTGTGCACGCCTGGGTTTGTCCGCCTGGGATGCCGGCGCCGCCCGCCTGGGGACGTTCGATCGTCGCCTCGACGGCGGCAGCTGTTTCTTTTTTCCGAACGGATTTCGTTGCGCACAATCCAAGGGCCGCGACGGCGTCTGTGCACGCTTCCGAGCGAGACGGCTCAGGCTCGCTCGCTTTCGCTTCCTGGGATTTTGCCGGCTGGCGGGCCGCGCGCGGCGCGCTTGCCGCGGCTCGCACTGGGGCCGCAGGCGGGGTCTCGGATGGCGAGATCGCCGGGCTGGTGAGCTCGGCGCCATCGTCGGCGCCGGCTGATTTCGTAGCGCCGGCCGCCGCAACTCCGTCGGGAAAGCCGGCGTCGGCAGGAGCGACGCGACCGCTCGAATCGCTGCTCGCAGCCTGCGGCTGAGGGGCGTCGGCGTACGAACTTTGGCGGTACGTGTGGTAGCCAAGGACGGCAACCGCCGCGAGAACCGCTGTGCCAACGATCACCCTAGAGCGCGGGCGAGGTAAAGACCCGCGGCCCTGCAGCGGGCCGCTGCACCAGCAACAGACGGTCGCTTTTACCGGGTTTATTGTCCCGCAGCGCGGGCACGATGCAAGGTGCCGTGGAAGGTGCAGTGCTCCGCCGCAGGAGCTACAGAACTTCGAGTCCGCCGGATTGTCGTGTTCGCAGTACCGGCATCGGGTAAGGGACATGAGCGTATCCTCAAGCCGACCGGGTGATTTTCGCTGACAAGGAGCATTGTAGGGCGGTTTAGTCGCGAGCGAAACGGCGGAGGCCCGGGGAAGCCCGGATCCAGAACCCCTACTTACCGCCTGCTATAATTGACGCCTCGTTTCGCGCCCGTAGCTCAGTTGGATAGAGTACCTGGCTACGAACCAGGGGGTCGTGGGTTCAAATCCTGCCGGGCGCGCCACACATTCAACGGCTTGCGATCTCGCAGGCCGTTTTCATTTGTGGCGTGGGTCCGGCATGGAATCAGGGCAATGCCCGGGTCGGTTGTCGAGCCTGCAGTTTTTCCTCGAGCGCTTCGGTCAAAGCACGCGCTTCTGCCGCCCCTTTGGCGTCGCGATCCGCTTCGCTTACCACGCGCGCGCGCTCATAGAACGAGCGCGCCGCGCCGCGATCGCCCCGCAGCGCGCTCGCGCGGCCCAAGCCAATCAAATCCAGATATATCTTGCGGGGCGCCGCGAGCTCCCTGTCGATGGCAAGCGCTTCTTCCAGATAACCGGTCGCAGCGCCCGCTTCGCCAGCGCGCATCGCGGTGATCCCCAGGAGGCGCAGCGCGTTGGCCGCCTCCGCGCGATCCCCCGAAGCTCGACTCGCGTTCAGAGCCGCTGTCGCGCTCGTCGCCGCCAAGTCCAGCCGCCCAGCTTCAAGCGCGAGCTGTCCTTTCACATTGTGGATAGCTCCGGCGACCGCGCAGCCGCGCCGTGCGCAATGCCCCGCGGCGCGTTCGACCCATTCGCTGGAGCTTGCCAGACGTCGCTCCTCCAGATCGAGCACCGAGTGGCGTAGCGCGGCTTGTGCCAGGCGGTCCGCAGAAAAGCTCAACCGGCTTTGCTCGAACAGGGGCGCGAGGCTGGCACGCGCGTCCTTGAACCTGCCGAGTCGTTGGTAAACGATCGAGAGATTGATCGCGTTGGCTGCGATGCCCTCGGCATCTTCCACCGATTGCGCGAGGCGAATCGCTTCCCGATAGTACCGCGCCGCACTTTCGAGATTACCGCTGCGCAAATACGCATCGGCCCTGCGGTTTGCCTCGATCACGGCGACCTCGCCGGAAGGAGGCATGTTTGCGGGCGGCGGCGAGCTGCAAGCCGCGAGGAGCACCAGGGGCCACGTTGTGGCTCGCAAGGGAAACATCCTGGACAGCATCGGGCGGTCAGCGTTGCGCGCCTGCACTGCCAGGTCCGGCCGATTCGAAGCTGTCCAACGGCAGCGTCCGCACGGACTTTGCTCCGATCATGTCGCGCAAGAACCAGGAATTGCGCGCTGCTCCGACGACGTCCTGCCCTTCCCGCATGAAGTCACTGCCATCGCGCAGCAGGCCCGGTACCTCAACCAACACTTCGTGCAAAGCATCGCCGTTCTTGCGGGCCGTATCGCGAATTTGCGCAGACGCCTCCGACAGCGCGTCGAGCGTGGTCGCGAGCTTCTCGGCAAGCAGCGGCAGCTGCCGCTCCATTTGCACGCTGACGCGCTCGACCGAGCCGAGGCC
>CAYQVE010000050.1:11331-15711 GCA_964420785.1 uncultured Enterobacteriaceae bacterium
GGGGGGGGGGCCGCTGGGTGCTGGGCAGCCAGGGTAGGCTCCCGTCCAATTTGCCCGCGTACGCGCTCGACCGGGCCGGGGCGCGTTTCGGCCTGCCGGCCGACGTCGACCACGGTGCGGTCGGCATCGCGAAGGACTTGGCGCATTTCCCGGTTCGTTTCAGGCAGTTGTTGGAAAACCGCGCTTGCGCCCGCGAGGGTCTTTCTGAAATCCCCGTTCGGGCGAGTCAATTCGGCGATCATCCGGTGCATGTCGTCGATCACGGGAGTGAGCTGGTTCTTGAAGTCGTCGACCAATTCAGCCACGCCGCGAGCGGGGATATATTCGATCTCGTCTCCGTCGGCCAGGGACCCGACGGCCCCGGGCTCACGGCTCGGAACGATCTGAATGGAGGCAGCACCAACGTAACCTTCGCGCACGAGCCTGGCGTATGACCCTTTTGGAAAGCGCGGAATGTATTCGCTGTGGATCGAGAGACGCACTTTCACTCCCCGATCCGATATGTCCAAGTCGCTTACGTTGCCCACCGGCAACCCGAACAACCTCACCGCCATGCCTTTGCTGATCCCCAAAGCGTCAGTTGCATAGAGGTAGATCGCGGTGTGGCGCACGAACGCGCCCTGCTTATAGCTCACCAGGAGTATGACGCCGATCATGCCGAACACCGCTGTGAGAAAGAACAGGCTGACCTTTCTTCCGATTCCTGCGAAGCGCCTGGGTCGGGAATACTCTTCTTGCATGGCGTTCTCCTCAAAAAGTCTCTCTGCGCTGCCGCTCGCGAGCGGTACTAGGCTTGCGGCGCGCCCTCGAGCTGCACGAACGTTCCACCCGGGCAGCGCGCTTGGTAAGTTGGGAGAAATCCCGCTGCGCCGGCCCGTTCTGCACCGCGAAGATCTTCGACCAGTACGAGCTCCGGATTCTCCAACAGTATCCTGACATAGCCCACGAGTTTCTTCTCGTACGCGCTCATCCTTTCGGGCAGCTCGGCGAGCAAGCTGTCCGGATCGGCGCCGAGCCGCCTTATCAGGTCTTTGACCTGCTCCGCGGCGCCGCGCAGGCGTCCCGGGTAATGGAACCCGAGCGGAAGTACGATGTTCTCCCACGCATTGAGTTGGCTGAGCAGACCCCCGTCCGCGGGGAGAAACGCCACTCGCGCCCGGAGCGCGGCCCGCTCCGCGGGGCCCAGGCTGTCAACCTCCAGGCCGAGCAGCACGAGCCTCGCCCCCAGTTCTGATTTGAGGTCGAGGACCGCACTGAGCAGCCTCGCCTTCCGAGTGTCGCCCAAGCCCGCCATCTGATGGATTCCGCCCTTCGGAATCCAGATGCGCGTCTCCCCCCGATCGGCGGGCGGCTCGTAGCCGAGCGCCACGCGCGCGTAAGCTGAGTGAAGCGAAGCCGAATCGGAGCGACCGCCCGGGTCGGCGTGGCTCATACTTTGGCCGTCACCAGACCGAAGAACGCCTGGCCGAATACCAGGTAGGCGAAAATGACATTGAGCAGCATTACAAGCAGAGTGCTCTGCGTTACAGCGTTGATCGCGGCCTTGGGGACGGCATTGACCGAGACTCCGGGAGGGTGCAATCCATGGTAGCAGCAGATCACCGCGATCGCGGCGCCGAAGAGCAGGCTCTTGATCATGGAGTAGACGAAGTCCACCGGACTCGCCAGGAGGAAGAAATCATTCGTAAGTTGGTCGAGCGAGGCGTCGATCGTGAGTGCGCTGAGAAGCATGCCGCCGCCCACTGCGATCACCTGCACATAAAAAGTTAGTGCCGCAGTGGATAACGCTGCGCCGACGACCCGAGGCACGACCAGATAGTCCCGGGGATCGATACGCATCCGACGCAGACTCGTGACCTCCCCCGATATCTGCATCAGGGCAAGCTCGGTGGCGATCGCGGTACCGCTGCGCTGGATTACAAGTACCGCGGCGATGAGAGGTCCGATCTCGCGCAGCACCACCCAGAGCAATATTTTTACCGCGAGCGCCGAATTGGCCTCGAGGACATCGATGACGTAGGCAATGATGAGGGTTCCGAGGAGCGCGCCGCGCAGGACCATCCCGGCCGTAGCGCTGGCACCGGTAAAGTAGATCTGGCGAGTCAGGGCTTCAGTGACTGGCGGCAGCGCGAGCACCCGGAGCCTGCGCAACACGTGGCCCATGAGCCGCATGCAGCCTTCGAACTCACGATAGACGCCGATCATGATTCTGGCGCGTGATGCGCCGGCTCCAGAATTTCCGCAGCCAAAAAAGGGCCGCCTTGCGCAGCCCTTGGATATTTGGCGCGCCGGACAGGATGAGACTGGGCAGGGGAGCGAAGTCTTGGCCGTGCCTTAGTCGGCCCATAAAGTGGATTGTAGACCACTCGGGTTCGTACTACCCTGATCCCATGCCGGACAACCCGAAGCGCCCTCACAAGCTGGAGGACCATCTTCAGGGCCGTGACTACGATCACAGCCATGACGGAGACGAAGCGGCTGACCACGACCACGATCACTTCGAGGCGGACGGTCGTCTCGAGGACAATGCACTGTGGATCCAGGATCACGTCTCGCTGGTCAGCGTGGGAATCGATATCGGCTCTTCGGGGACGCAGGTCATTTTTTCCCGCATCAATCTGCGGCGAATGGGAGAGGAGCTTTCGAGCCGTTACTTCGTTGTTTCCCGGGAGACCCTGTTCCAGTCCCCGGTCTCCCTGACCCCTTATCGGAGCGAGGAGCTCATCGACGATGCTGAACTGGGAGTCATCATCGACCGGGCTTTCGCTGACGCCGGGCTGCACCCGGATGAAATCGACGCCGGCGTCGTGATCCTGACCGGCGAGGCCCTGCGGCGCGAAAACGCTGAAGCCATCGCAAGCGTTCTTGCGGAACAGCGTGGGGAATTTGTCTGCGCCACCGCCGGCCACCATATGGAATCGATGCTTGCGGCCTTCGGCTCGGGAGCCGCTCGCGTATCTCATGACTCCGGAAAGCGAATACTCAACGTCGACATCGGCGGCGGCACCACCAAGCTTGCCCTTGTCGAGCGGGGGAAGGTGATCGCTACCGCCGCCGTACACGTTGGGGGCCGGCTGCTGGTCATCGACGAAGAGAGGCGCATCGTGCGACTGGATCCTGCCGGGCGCCATCTTGCCGCCCAGGCGGGATTCCCTTGGATCCGCGGCGATGTCGCCGACGCCGCGGCAATGGAACGAGTCGCGGAATGGATGGCCGAGGCCGTTCTCGCCTCGGTTTCGGAGCGCCCCTTCCCGGCCGAAGTGCAGAGTCTATTCCTGACCGAACCGCTTCCCGGGATGGAGGGAATCGACGGAGTGATGTTTTCAGGCGGGGTGGCTGAATACGTTTATCAGCGGGAGACGCGCGAATTCGGAGACATAGGCCTCTTGCTCGGCCGAGCACTGCGGAGAAAGGTGGATGCGGGTGCCTTGCCCTGGCCCTTGCTGCCCCCCGGCGAATGCATCCGCGCCACGGCGCTCGGAGCCTCCGAGTACAGCGTCCAGCTCAGCGGCAACACGATCTACATCTCGAATCCGGGAGCCCTCCTGCCGAGAAGAAACCTGCAGGTATTGCAACCAGCCTACATCTGCGACGACCCCATCGATCCGGACCGGCTGGCCCAAGCCATCCGCGAACACTTCAAGGCTTTCGATCTTGTCGAAGGCGAAGGCGAAACGGCGCTCGCATTGCGCTGGGAGGGGAGCCCGTCCTACGAGCGCATTTCGGCGTTTGCCCTGGGAATCCGCCGCGGCCTCGCCAACACTGTCGCGAAGCGCATGCCTCTCTACGTCATGGTCGACGGGGACATCGCGCAAACACTAGGCGCCATCCTCCGCGACGAAATGGGCGTCGACAGCGAAATTCTCGTCATCGACGGAGTCATCCTCTGGGATTTCGACTACATCGACCTGGGACGCATTCGCATGCCCTCGCAGACCGTTCCCGTTACCGTGAAATCCCTGGTATTCGGCGAGGACCCACGCGGCCCCCACGGACGGACGCATCACCGGCACCGGGGCCACGATCATGTCCGCCGGAGCGGGAGCGTATAATTGCCGGCGCGAGCGGAGATCAACATGGGCGTCGAATCGCACTACAGCAGCAAGAAAGATCGGGTATTCGTAAGGGCGATTACCGGTCATTACAAGCTCAAGGATGAGCTGGCGCGGCTGCGCGCGCTGCCGCGGGTACGCAAGGGCTCCGAGATCAGATTCGTGGACGGGCCGCAGGCTTACAGCCGCCACTACGTCGAGCCCCACGACGGGATGACCCAGACCCTGCATATCCATCTGGAGGAATACGGTCCCGGGGGCAAGTCGCAGAAACACGGCCACGTGAACGAGGCGGCGTTCTACATCCTCGACGGCAAGGGCTACGAGA
>CAYQVE010000051.1:0-15691 GCA_964420785.1 uncultured Enterobacteriaceae bacterium
GGCGGGTTTTAGACCATGATGCGTTTTCCTGCCTTTTGTTCTGCGACGGATGTCTCGTAGGATTCGACCAGTTCGCCGTCGTTTGGCATGGCCTTCACGTTGGCGTGGGGAAAGTCGGTTCCCCACAGCACGCGCTCCGGGGCCGACTCGACCAGCGCCGCCGCGAACGGCACCGCGTCGTGAAACGGCTTTCCGGCCGCTGACACGCGCTCCGGTCCGCTTAATTTCACCCAGGCAAGCTCGTTATTCATCAAATCGAGCAGCGTGCGAAAGGGCTTCTGATCGATACCGCGCTGCGCCTGGACGCGCCCCATGTGGTCAATCACGAACGGCACGCGCAAGCGGCTGAACATTTCTGCATGAGTCTCGATGTCTTCGGCGTCGAAGTGCAGCACCACGTGCCAGCCGAGCGGCTTGATCATCGCGAGCGTGCGCTCGAACACGCGCGCATCCGGCGCGCCGCCCAGGTGCCGCACGAAATTGAAGCGCACGCCGCGAACTCCGTCCGCGTGTAGCGCCCCGAGCCCGCGCTCCGTCGCCTCGTGACCGACCATCGCTACCCCGCGCCAGGCGCCGCCCGGTTCGAACTTCCGCGACCAAGCGATCGCATCGAGCATCGCGCGGTTGTCCGTGCCGTGACAGCTCGCCTGAACCAGCACCGCGCGCGAGAGACCCAGATGCTCGTGCAAGGCACGTAACTTCTCCTTCGGGGCGTCGGGCGGCGTGTAGGTGCGCTCGGGTGCGTAAGGAAATTTCGCGGCCGGGCCGAAAATGTGACAGTGCGCGTCACACGCGCCCGGGGGCGGGGCGTACGCGGGTCTGATCGGATTCGGATCCGGGCCCCTGATCGGCGTCGTCATCGGCCGTCCTACTGTTTCTCGATTTTCGCGCGCTCGATTACTGCCTTCCACTTTGCAATTTCGGAGACAAGCAGATCGCGCAAAGCCTCCGGCGTCCCGCCACGCGCCTCCACACCTAGGTCCTGCAGGCGTTTGCGAACTTCGGGCGAACCCGTGACAGCGTTGACTTCGCGATTGAGGCGGTCGATCAGCGCTTTCGGCGTTCTTGCAGGCGCCGCGACGCCGTTCCAAGACGCTGCCTGGTAGTTGCCCACGCCGCTCTCGGCGACGGTGGGCACTTCCGGCAGGCCGGGAAAGCGTTTCTCTGAGGTCACGGCCAGCGGCTTCAGTCCTCCGCCATTGATCTGCGCCATCACCGGCGCAAGGATTTCGAACGCGGCCTGAATATCGCCGCCTTTCAGCGCGGTGATCACCGCCGGCGTCGTCTTGAACGGAACCACCTGTGCGTCGATTCCCGACAGTGATTTGAAAAGTTCCGCCGCCAGATTCTGGGTACTTCCGATATTGATGGTGCCGATATTGATTCTGTTTGGATTCGATCCGGCATACGCGATCAGCTCGCGCACCGAGCCGACCGTCGAAGCCGAGTCCACAACCAGCACCAGGTCGAAAAACCCCACTGTCGAGACCGGCGCAAAATCCTTGACGGTATCGTAGGGCAGAGACCTGAACAGAGACGCGCTCACCGCGTTGCCATTGGTAATGAAGAGAAGGGTATAACCGTCCGGCTCGGCCTTGGCAACGGCATCGGACGCGACAATTCCCCCGGCGCTCGGGCGGTTCTCGACGATCACTTGCTGTCCCATCGACTCGCCCATTTTGTGTGAAAGGACCCGAGCCGTGATGTCAGCCACTCCGCCCGTCGCAAACGGCACAACGATCTTCACAGGGTGCGCTGGATAGCCCTGCGCTAAAACTCCGGCCGCGGACGCAACCCCGGCGGCGCATAGGCATTGCAAGACACGTTGGAGTCGTTTCACGGGAAAGAGCCGGAGGTTTGAATTGGTCGGGGCGGCGAGATTCGAACTCGCGACCACCTGCACCCCATGCAGGTACGCTACCAGGCTGCGCTACGCCCCGACGCGTGAAAAGTATATCAGAGCGAGTGAGACAGTTCGCCCCGCTTCAGCGCAACAGTTCGATGACGTTCTTCAGCTCCTGCTTAAGTGCTGCGAGAGCGACGCTCCGCGTCTCGTGCCCGCGCGGGGCAGAGGCCGACGAAGTCGCTGAGCGCGCCGACGCTGCGCTCAGGTTTTCGTCGAGGCGGTTGCGCGCGCCGCTGATGGTGAATCCCTGCTCATATAGGAGCTCGCGGATTCGGCGGATGAGCAGCACCTCGTGGTGCTGGTAGTAGCGACGGTTGCCGCGGCGCTTGACCGGACGAAGCTGAGTGAATTCCTGTTCCCAGTAACGTAAAACATGCGGCTTGACCCCGCATAACTCGCTCACCTCCCCAATGGTGAAGTAGCGCTTCGCCGGAATCGGCGGCAGACTATCCTTGGTCGCCTTGCTTTCCATGGGTCTGCTCGACCAGCGCCTTCAGCTTCTGGCTTGCGTGGAACGTGACCACCCGCCGCGCCGTAATGGGAATTTCCTCGCCGGTCTTGGGGTTGCGGCCGGGGCGCTGCGGTTTGTTGCGCAGCTGAAAGTTGCCGAACCCGGATAGCTTGACGCTCTCCCCGTTTTCGAGCGCCAGGCGGATCTCCTCGAAGAACGTCTCCACCATGTCCTTCGCCTCGCGCTTGTTCAGCCCAACCTTCTCGAAAAGCATATCCGCCAACTCGGCTTTTGTAAGTGTCATTTCTGCTCCCTTGGAGGGGTGAAAATCCCTCTCCACTTCATTACTTAACTACGTAATTTAGCACCGAATTTTGCGGCGAGAAGCTCAGTCAGTTGCGCCATTGCGGCGTCCGCTTCCGCATCGGTCAACGTCCTTGCAGTATCTTGCATAACTACCCGAAACGCAAGGCTTTTTTTACCTCTTTCTACACCTTTCCCCCGGTAGAAGTCAAACAGCCGGACTTTCTGAATCAAGGGGGGGCGATTTCGGGCAAGTTCCTCCAGGATGCCCGAAACCGGGGTCCCCTCGTCAAACTCCATGGAACGATCCCTGATCACGGGGGGAAATTTGGAGATTTCCCGGTATTGCGGCATGTCGACCGCAGTCAGCCCGGCTACATCCAGTTCAAACAGGACTGGAGCTTGAGGCAGATCGTATTTCCGCTGCCAACGCGGATGCAACTCACCGATCCAACCGACAGCAGTGCCACCAACGCCGACGCTGGCCGCGCGGCCCGGGTGCAGCCCGGGATGAGCGAGGGGGGTGAAGCGCGCCTCGCGCGGAGCAAGCAGGGCTTCGACATCCCCCTTGACGTCGTAAAAATCGACTGGACGCACCGGAACGCCCCATTGCTCGGCAGCGGCCGGCCCGTAGGCAAGACCACCGATGCGGAGAGGCTGGTGATAGCCAGCGAGCGCTCTCGCAGGATCGTGAGGATCCTCTCCGCCCGAGAGGCGCAGGAAGCAGCGGGCAGCCTCAAAAACGCGCACGCGGTCGGCCTTTCGCGCCAGGTTGAAGCGCAGGTTGGCCACCAGGCTTCCCATGAGGCTCGAGCGCATCACATCGAGCTGGGCCGCAATCGGATTTTCTAGGGCGATCGGCTCGGCGTTGTCGCAGAAATCGCTCTCCCACTGCGCCTCAACGAAGCTGAAATTCACGACCTCGAAGTACTCGCGGTCCACTAGAATCCGCTTCAGCTCGGAGAGGGTCCTGCGGCCCTCCGGAGCGGCGAGCACGGCGAGCGCCGCGCGCGGCGCTCGGGATGGAATGTTGTCGTAGCCGTGCAGCCGTGCGATTTCTTCGACCATGTCCTCTTCGATCTCGAGGTCGAAACGGTACGAAGGCGGGGTTACAGCAAATTCACCGCCCGAGCGCGCATGCGTCAGCTGCAGGCGCCTGAGCAAGCCCGCGATCTGCTCATCCGAGAACTGGACGCCGATGATCTTGCTCGCACGGCTCGTGCGCAGTCGCACCGGATTGCGCTGCGGCAGCGGTGCAGCGGCTTCGCTTATCGGTCCTGCAGCGCCGCCGCAGATGTCGAATATCAGCTGCGTGGCGCGCTCGATTGCCTCCGGGGTGGCAGCGAAATCCACGCCGCGCTCGAAGCGGAAAGCCGCGTCGCTGGACAGGGCGAAGCGTCGAGCACGGCCCGCGACAGCGGAGGGACTGAACCAAGCCGCCTCGAGAAACACCTCGGCGGTCGAGCCGGAAACCGCACTCGCCTCCCCGCCCATGATCCCGCCGAGCGCAAGCGGCTTCTCTGTGTCGGCGATCAGCAGCACGTCGGGGGTTAATTCAATCTCCTGTCCGTTGAGCAGCCTGAGGCGCTCGCCCTTGCGGGCGCGCCGCACGACAATGTCGCCTTCGATCGCGCGGTTGTCGAAAGCGTGCAGGGGCTGCCCCAGCTCGAGCATCACGAAGTTGGTGATGTCGACAATAGCCGAAATCGAGCGCATCCCGCAACGCTCCAACCGGCGCACCATCCAGTCTGGCGTCCGTGCTTTGACGTTGACGGCGCGTATGATGCGGCCGCAGTAGCGCGGGCAAGCCGCCGTATCCTCGAGGAGGATCTTGCGTTTTTCGTCCAGCGCGGCGTTCGCCGGAGCCACGGTGGGCACGGTAAGGGGCGTAGCAGTCAGGATCGAGACTTCGCGCGCGATGCCCCGCAAGCTCAAGCAGTCCCCGCGGTTAGGCGTGAGCTTGAGCGTGATGAGCTGATCATCCAGATCGAGCAGCCGGCGCACATCCACCCCAGGCTGCGCCTCAGCCGGCAAGACAAGCAGCCCTGAATGGTCCTGCGAAAGACCCAGGTCCCTCGCCGAACACAGCATGCCCCTTGACTCGACGCCGCGGACCTTCGCTTGCTTGATTTCCATGCCCGGGAGCCGCGCGCCCAACATCGCTACCGGCGCTTTCATTCCGGAGACGACGTTCGGAGCTCCGCAGACGATCGCAAGCGTCGTACCACCGCCGAGATCGACTTTGCAGAGCGTAAGCCGGTCCGCGTTGGGGTGCTTTGCAGCCTGAAGGACTTGCCCGACTACGACCTTGTCGAAAGGGGGCGCGACGGGTTCGACCGAGTCGACGTCGAGCCCGCCCATCGTAAGCACGCGCGCGAGCTCCTGCGTCGGCATTTTCGGATCGACAAAGGAGCGCAACCAGCTTTCCGGAAATTTCACGTGAACTGAGCGAGGAAACGCAGATCGCCCTCGTAGAAAAGTCGCAAGTCGTCTATCCCGTAACGGAGCATCGTCAACCGATCGGGGCCCATGCCGAAAGCGAAACCCATGTACCTCTCGTGGTCCACGCCGCAGGCCTTGAGTACGTTGGGGTGCACTTGACCGCTGCCGGCCACCTCAAGCCAACCGGCTTGCCCGCATACCTTGCAGCCCGCACCGCGGCAAAATACGCAGCTCATGTCGACTTCGGCCGACGGCTCAGTGAAAGGGAAAAAAGACGGCCGAAAGCGCGTTCGCAACTTCTCGTCTTCGAAGAACTTGCGCAGGAAATCGCTGAGAACGCCTTTTAGATCGGCGAAGCTCACCGCCTCGTCGATCCAGAGGCCCTCCACCTGGTGAAACATCGGCGTGTGCGTCGCGTCCAAATCGACGCGATACACGCGGCCAGGCGCGATGATCTTGAACGGAGGCTCGTGATGTTGCATGTAGCGCACCTGGATCGGCGAGGTGTGCGTGCGCAGAAGCAGGTTTTGCCCGGCTCCTTTCAGATAGAACGTGTCGTGCATCGAACGTGCGGGGTGGTCCTGCGGCTGGTTGAGCGCAGTGAAGTTGTGGAAGTCGGTCTCGATCTCGGGACCGTCCGCCACGTCGAACCCGATCGAGCGAAAAAGCTGCTCGATGCGTTCGAGCGTCCGCGTCGCGGGATGCAGGCCGCCGCGGGCAAGGCCGCGCCCCGGCAGACTCACGTCCAGCGCCTCTTCCGCGAGCCGCGAATCGAGCTCGGCGCCGGCCAACGCCTCGCGGCGGGCGGCGAGCGCCGCCTCAATCTTGTCCTTCGCTTCGTTGAAACGCGCACCGGCTTCACGGCGCTCGCTCGGCGCGAGCTTCGTAAGCTCCTTCCGCGCCTCGCTCAGTACGCCGGACTTACCTAGGTACCGTGCCTTGATGTGCTCGAGATCGTTCGCGTCGCTCGTGCCGCTGAACTCGGCGATCGCCTTCGAAACAACTTTATCCAGGTCGATCATCTGAAATTAGACTACCGCGGCGCGGTGCGCCACCCTTCCTCGGGAAGAAGGGATTTTCAGTATTACGCGCCGAGTTTGGCCTTTACCTGGCTCGCGAGCTGCGCGAAAGCAGGCTTGTCAATCACGGCCAGGTCCGCGAGCACCTTGCGATCGACCTCGATCGAAGCCTTCTTCAGACCGTGCACGAAAGCCGAGTATGTCATGCCGTGCTCGCGCACGGCCGCGTTGATGCGCGCGATCCAGAGAGCGCGAAATTGGCGCTTGCGCTGCTTGCGGTCGCGGTAGGCGTACTGCCCCGCCTTCATCACCGCTTCCTTGGCGATGTTGAAAACATTGCCGCGGCGGCCGCGGAATCCCTTGGCTTGGGCGATCACCTTCTTGTGCTTGGCGCGCGCGGTTACGCCGCGTTTGACTCGTGGCATGACGGCTCTCCTCTACGCGTAAGGGAGCATCGCGCGGACATGCTGCTTGTCCGTAGCGTGCACCTCGGCAGTTCCGCGCAAATGGCGTTTGTTCTTAGTGGTCTTCTTGGTGAGGATGTGGCGCTTGAACGCTTGCGAGCGCTTGATACTCCCGCCGGAGCGAATCTTGAAGCGCTTCGCGGCGCTGCGCTTGGTCTTCATTTTGGGCATTGCACTGCTCCTGTTTTGGCATGGCGGCGGGTGGCTCCAACGGAGCGCTTTCCGACCTCGGCGCCACTTCTTCTAAACCTGCCGTTGTGCTAAGGCGAAACTCCAGGTTTCGGTTCCTTCTTGGCTTCCTTCTTGGCTTCCTTTTTCACCGGCTTCTTGACTTCCTTCTTGCCCTTCTTCGGGGCCAACACCATGATCAACTGCCGGCCTTCCATCTTCGGATACTGCTCCACGACCGCGTGCGGCTCGAGATCCTGCTTTACCCGTTCGATCAACCGCACGCCGAATTCCTGATGCGCCATCTCCCGGCCGCGGTAGCGCAAAGTGACCTTGGTCTTGTCGCCCTCATCGAGGAACTTGATCAAGTTGCGCAGCTTGATCTTGTAGTCGCCTTCGTCGGTTCCGGGACGGAACTTCACCTCTTTGACGTGGATCTGCTTCTGCTTGAGCTTGGCTTCATGAGCCTTCTTCGCCTCGCGGTACTTGAACTTGCCGTAGTCCATCAACTTGCAGACGGGCGGCTTGGCAAGCGGAGCGATTTCCACCAGATCGACCTCGGCTTCCTCGGCCATTTTCAGGGCCAGGGCGATCGGCACGATGCCGACTTGCTCGCCGGCGGCTCCGATCAAACGCACTTCGGGCGCGTTGATCTCGATATTGATGCGCTGCGTTCTGTCCGTGGCGATGTTGCATCCTCCAGAAAATTAAAAATTAAGCCGTACTCCCCGCTTTGGCCTCGCTGCGGAGGCGGGCGACGAAGTCCGCCAGGGACATCTGCCCGAGGTCTTCACCGCTGCGGGTACGCACGGCCACCTTTTCGGCTGCCTTCTCCTTTTCGCCGACGATCAGCTGGTAAGGCAGCTTCTGCAAGCTATGTTCCCGAATTTTATAGGTTATTTTCTCGTTCCTCAAGTCGGCTTCGCAGCGGTAGCCGGCCTGCTTCAGGGCAGCCGCAACCCGAGTGGCGTAATCCGTCTGCCCCTCCGAAATATTGAGCACCATCACTTGCACCGGCGCAAGCCACAGCGGCATGGCGCCCGCGTAGTGCTCGATGAGAATGCCGATGAAGCGTTCCATCGAGCCGACGATCGCCCGATGCAACATGACCGGTACTTTGCGCGAATTATCCTCTGCGACGTACTCCGAGCCGAGCAGTCCGGGCATGGAGAAATCGACCTGCATGGTGCCACATTGCCAAGAGCGGCCGATGCTGTCTTTCAGGTGGTATTCGATCTTGGGGCCGTAGAATGCGCCCTCTCCCGGGAGCACGTCATAACCGAGACCGCTCGAATCGAGGGATGCCCGAAGCGCCCGTTCGGCCTTGTCCCAAAGCTCGTCGGCGCCGACCCTTTTCGCAGGGCGCGTCGCGAGCTTGTAGACGACCTCGGTGAAGCCGAAGTATGCGTAGGCTTCTTGCAGCAGCGCCGTAAAGGCCGTGACCTCCGGCTGGATCTGTTCCTCGGTGCAAAAGATGTGGCCGTCGTCCTGAGTGAAAGCGCGGATGCGCATGATGCCGTGCAGAGCACCCGAGGGCTCGTTGCGCGTGCACACACCGAATTCCCCGTAGCGCAAAGGCAGATCGCGGTAGCTCCTCAAAGCCTTGTTGAAAATCAGTATGTGCCCCGGGCAGTTCATCGGCTTGATCACGTAGTCGCGCTTCTCCGACTGGGTGGTGAACATGTTTTCGCGGTAGTTCTCCCAGTGGCCCGACTTCTCCCACAGGCTGCGGTCGAGGATCTGTGGGCAGCGCACTTCGAGATAGCCGTTGTCCCGGTAGACGCGACGCATGTACTGCTCGATCTGCTGCCAGATCGCCCAGCCCTTCGGATGCCAGAACACCATGCCCGGCGCCTCTTCCTGGAGGTGAAAGAGATCCAGCTGCGTGCCCAGGCGGCGGTGATCGCGCTTCTCCGCCTCCTCGATCATGCGCAAGTACGCTTCCTGCTCCTCCTTCTTCGCCCAGGCAGTCCCGTAGATCCGCTGCAGCATCTCGTTCTTGGAATCTCCGCGCCAGTAAGCGCCGGCGACGTTCGTCAGCTTGAATACCTTGAGCTTTCCCGTGGAGGGAACGTGCGGGCCGCGGCACAAATCGATGAAGTCCCCTTCCCGGTACAGGGAGACCTCTTCGTTCGCGGGAATCGAGGCGACGATCTCCGCCTTGTAGCCCTCGCCGACGGATTTGAAGTATTGAACCGCCTTGTCGCGCGGCCAGACCTCGCGCGTCACCGGGAAGTCCTTTTTCGCCAGTTCCGCCATGCGCCTTTCGATTGCGTCGAGATCTTCCGGCGTGAACGGTCTCTTGAACGAAAAATCATAGTAGAAGCCGTTTTCCACGACCGGCCCGATAGTCACTTGCGCTTCGGGAAACAGGTCCTTCACGGCGTAGGCGAGCAGGTGCGCAGTGGAGTGCCGCAGTATCTCGACGCCCTCCCGGTCGCGTTCTGTGATGATCGACACTTCAGCATCGCGGTCGATTCGATGCGAGGTGTCGACGAGCTTGCCGTCCACTCTACCTGCGAGCGCGGCACGCTCCAGTCCCGGCCCGATGGCACGCGCGACTTCGGCAACGGTGACCGGGCTGGAAAAGCTCTTTATCGAGCCGTCAGGAAGGCGAATATTCGGCATGGCCCATCATAAAAGCAAAACCGCGCGTTGAACGCCGCTTTGCGTGCGTTCCAACGCGCGGAGTTAAAGCGGCGGCCATGCCGCCGAATTTAACTGCAGTTGGTAGGCGCGATTGGAATCGAACCAACGACCTCATCCATGTCAAGGATGCGCTCTAGCCAACTGAGCTACGCGCCTGAGAAGTGCCGGATTCTAGCTGAACGGCCCCACCCGCACAAACCCATGAACCAATACGCGTAAAAATCAACCGCGCCAACGCTTCGACCGCGAATCGTAGCTGTACGGCATGGATTTGAAGACCACGTTCGGGCAGGAAATCACATACTCACCGTTCGAGACGAGGTAGCCCATAGGCGCGCCCGCCGGGCACTTGCTCACCGCCAGAACGTACTTGGGCACGAGCTTGTCTAGGGTCTCTGGATAGGTGCCGCTTTCGCGCTTGTAAGCCGAAAGCGCTGAGATCATTCCAACGCCGCGGGTCTCGACGGTCAGCATGTCTTTCTCGCCCCCGGTGTAGAGGTCGATCGCAACATAGGCCGCCGCGAGAGCGACCGCGATCACGACGAGCAGAACGATTTGGCTTACGCCCCCCTGACGATTTGCCGCGTTCATCCCTGCCTCCTCGGCCAAACGACATCAACTCACCCGCAAATATTACCGCAAGCCGAGCATCTCCGCCGCGTGCTTGCGCGTCGTCGCAGTGATCGCGACCCCGCCCAGCATGCGCGCGATTTCCTCGATGCGCGATTTCTGGTCGAGCACCGCGACCCGGCTTCGAGCGCTGCCGCTTTCGGAGGCCTTCGACACCGACCACTGCTCGCGGGCTTGGGCGGCCACCTGCGGAAGATGGGTGACGCACAACACTTGACGCTCCCCACCCAAGGTTTTCAGCTTCTTGCCGACGACTTCGGCCACGGCTCCGCCGATCCCCGCGTCGACCTCGTCGAAAATCAGCGTAGGCACCGCTGCCGCCCGGCTCGTTATCACTTGAATCGCGAGACTGATGCGGGACAGTTCTCCGCCGGAAGCCACTTTGGCGAGAGCCCGCGGCTCGGTGCCCGGGTTGGTCGCCACCAGAAACTCGACCTGTTCGTTTCCCGCTACGCTGCCGTCAGGCAAAAGCGAGCGCAGCTCCACCTCGAACCGCCCGCCGGACATCGCGAGTTCCTTCATCGCGGCGTTCACCTCGCGGCCGAGTCCCGTCGCGGCCTTGCTGCGCTCGCCAGAAAGCCGTGCCGCAAGCTCGTCGTAGCGCGAGCGCGCAGCCTGCTCCTGCAGGGCGAGGGCTTCGAGATCCGCGGTCATTTCCAGTTCCTTTAGCCGTACCCGAAGTGAAGCCAGAAGCTCAGGCAGCGCCTCCGGCCGCGCGCGAAACTTGCGCGCCGCATTGTGCACCGCTTCGAGGCGCTGCTCGACCTCTTGGAGGCGCTTCGGATCGAGCTCGATGCGGTCGGCGTAATGCCTCAGCGCATAGGCGGCTTCGCGCAACTGCGCTTCGCCCGATTCGAGCACGGCAATCGTATCGCGCAGCAATCCATCGAATTCGGTGAGGGGGCGCAGCCGTGAAAGCACTCCAGACAGCGCGCCGAGCGCGGCGTTCTCCGACTCCGATAGCGAGTCGATCGCGTCCCGCACGCCCTCCATGAGGGTCGCCGCGTGCGCAAGGCGTCCATGCTCCGACTGGATCGTCTCCCATTCGCCGGATGCAAGCGCCAGCCGCGACAGGTCTTCGAGCTGCCAATTGAGCTGCTCGCGTTCCGCATCGCGTGCCGCCCTATTTTTCTCGTGGTCGAGTCTCGCACGGTGAAGTCTTTGCCATTCGCGATAAGCGAAACCCGTTTCCTGGGCAAGCGAAGCAAGCCCGGCGTGCGCGTCGAGTACTAGGCGCTGGGCCTCGGGTCTGAGCAGCGACTGGTGCGCATGCTGGCCGTGGATGTCGACGAGCCGATCTCCCGCCTCGCGCATCTGGTTGATTGTCGCAGTGTGGCCGTTGATGAATGCGCGCGAGCGCCCGTTTGCGTCCACTACGCGGCGCAACAGCAACCGGTTGGGATCGCCTCAAGGCGCGTGCTCGTGCAACCAGTCCGCGATCCCAGGTAGCGAATCGATGGCGAATTCCGCGCTCACGTCGGCGCGTTCGGCCCCGGAACGCACCTGTTCGCTTCCCGCGCGATCGCCGAGCGTCAATGACAAGGCGTCGATCAGGATTGATTTTCCCGCACCGGTTTCGCCGGTCAGGGCGGTGAAACCCGTCCGAAACTCGAGTTCCAGACGATCGACGATCGCGAAGTCCCGTATGGAGAGATGCAAAAGCATTCGCAGCTAGAGCACTTCGCTCCAGTGCAGCTTCTGCCGCAACATCGCGAAGTAGCTGTAACCCGGAGGGTGGACGAACTTGACGGTATGCTCCGCGCGCCGGATCAGGACGCGGTCGCCCTCCTGAAGGTCGCACTGCAGTTGCCCGTCGAAATGAAGCCGCGCATCGATCGAGCGCTTCAGGGAGATCTCGATCACGGTTCGGTCGCTGACCATGATCGGCCTGTTCGACAGGGTGTGCGGGCAGATCGGCACCAGCGCGAACCCGGGTACGCTCGGTTGCAGTATCGGGCCGTCCGACGAAAGCGCGTAAGCGGTCGACCCGGTCGGCGTCGCCACGATCAAGCCGTCGGCCCGAAGGTCGTAGACGAACTCGCCGTCGATGTTTACCACGAATTCGATCAGCCGACCGACAGATCCCTTGTTCACCACCGCGTCGTTGAGAGCGAGGGTAGCGAGCGTGACCACGCCATCGCGGCGCACTTCGGCCGCGAGCATCGTTCGCTCCTCGATCGCGTGGCGGCCGGCGAGAATGTCGGCCATGGCGTCGAGCATGCGGGGCGAGGCGATGTCGGTCATGAATCCAAGGCGGCCCTGGTTGACGCCCACGAGGGGTACGTGGTGAGCCGCCAAGTTTCGTGCCGCGTTGAGCATGCTTCCATCGCCTCCCTGCACCACGACCAGATCGGCGCGGGCACCGATTTCATCGTAGTCGGCTATGGGAAAGCCGCTGACGAGGTTGGAAGCCGCGGTTTCCTTTTCCACCAGCACCGCACGCCCCTGCCTGCGCAGGTATTCGGCCATCGTGCCGAGCGCCGTCGCGACATCGGGAGAGTGGTAGCGGCCTATCAGCGCAATGGTATTGAAAGCGGACATACCGTCATTAAATCATGAACATGTAGGGGGTGACAAAAAGGGTGCCTCCAATGTCGGGAACCCGCAAACCAGGCCGATTCTGTAGAATCGCGGGCTATGCTGGACCGTCGCGCGCAGATCCTGCTCAAGACCCTTGTGGAGCGTTATATCGCCGAGGGCGAGCCGGTGGGCTCGCGCGCGCTGTCGCGCTACTCCGGTCTGGATTTGAGCCCGGCCACGATCCGGAACGTGATGGCCGACTTGGAGGAGCTCGGCTTTGTCGCGAGCCCCCATACCTCGGCGGGACGGATTCCCACGCCCCGCGGCTACCGTTTCTTCGTCGACACCCTGCTCACGGTAAAGGAGCTCGACCGCGTCGAGATCAGCCAGCTCGAAGTCAACCTTCATCCGGACCACCCGCAGCGCCTCATCAGCGCGGCCTCGCAGCTTCTCTCCGAGCTCACCCATTTCGCGGGCGTCGTGGTTGCCAGCAAACGTAAGGCACCGGCCTTCCGTCACATCGAGTTTCTGGCACTCTCCGACAAGCGCGTCCTGCTGATCATCGTAACACCGGACGGTGACGTGCAAAACCGAATATTGTTCACCGAGAAGACCTACACTCCTTCTGAGCTAACCATGGCGGCAAATTTCCTCAATCAGAACTACGCCGGCCTCACGTTCGACGACATCCGCCGCCGCCTGCGCGACGAACTAAAGCAGCTTCGGGAGGATATGACGCTGCTCATGACCGCGGCGCTCGAAGCCAGCAGCGAGGCCTTGTCCGAGTCGACGGAGAACTATGTCATATCCGGCGAGAGGAATTTGCTCGACTCGCACGAGCTCGCCTCGAACATGTCCCGGCTGCGGGAATTGTTCGAGCTTTTCGAAAAAAAGACGCTCCTGGTGCAAATCCTCGAGCTGAGCACCCACGCGCAGGGAGTGCAGATCTACATCGGCGGCGAGTCCGGCATCGCGCCGCTCGACGAATGCAGCGTCGTCACGGCGCCTTACGAATCCGATGGGCAGATAATCGGCACGGTCGGGGTGATCGGGCCGACGCGCATGGCGTATGAGCGCGTGATACCGATCGTCGACATCACCGCCAAGCTGCTGTCGAGTGCGCTGTCGCAACACTGACTCGAGGTTCTGGAATTGACGGCGGACTGGACGTTGCGGGCTCCGCCGCTCTCGGACTCATAACCGGCACTCGACCTCGACCCGGCGCTTCTATGCGCTACCTTCCTGAGCCGGAACACCGGCACGGCACGATCGCAAAGACCGTGGTCCTGCTGATCAACCTCGGCACACCGGATGCTCCGACGCCGCGGGCCGTGCGCCGATATTTGGCGCAATTCCTCTCGGACCCGCGCGTGATCGAGATTCCTCGCGCGCTCTGGTTGCCGATCCTGCACGCCTTCGTGCTCAACTCGAGGCCGAGGAAATCGGCCCGGAAGTACGCAAGCATATGGACGACGGAGGGGTCCCCGCTCAGGGTGCACGCGGAGAAGCAGGCGCAATTGCTTCGCGGCCGCCTCGAATCGCAGATCGCGATTCCGCTCGCGGTCGATTTTGCCATGCGTTACGGCGAGCCTTCGATCCCGGGCACGCTGGCTCGCCTGAAGGTGGAGGGCTGTGAGCGCGTCCTCGTTCTGCCGATGTATCCCCAATACGCGGCCAGCACGACCGCGAGCACGCTGGATGCAGTCGGAGGGTTTCTGCGGCGAGTCCGTAACGTTCCGGAAATTCGTCTGGTGAAGCATTTTCACGACCACCCCTTGTACATCGCAGCGCTCGCAAATCTCGTGCGCGAGTACTGGCGGAAGTCGGGACGTCCGGACAGGCTGCTCATGAGTTTCCACGGCTTGCCAAGTTATACGTGTGCCCGAGGGGATCCCTATCATTCCGAGTGCCAGACGACTGCGCGCCTGCTCGCCCGGGAACTCGAGCTTGCCGAGAGCCACTGGCAAATCGCATTTCAGTCCCGCTTTGGGCGCGCGGAGTGGATAAAGCCCTATACCGCTTCCGTCCTGGCTGACTACGGCCGGAATGGCGTGCGCCGCGTGGACGTGATCTGTCCGGGGTTCGTCGCGGATTGCCTCGAGACGCTCGAAGAAATCGGCATCGAGGGCCGAAAGATCTTCCTCGGTGCGGGAGGCAGGGAATTTCACCTGTTGCCATGCCTAAACGAGCGTGCCGACTGGATTCGTGCCCTGGCCGAAATAGCGCGGCAGCATCTTGCCGGCTGGGTGATCGAGTCCCAGAATCCGCGCCTCGAACAGAACCGCGCTGGAGACAACCGAAGCCGCGCTGACAGCTCTTGAAATCTCCTCGGAGAACCCCAGTTAGAATCGCCAGCGGAAAAATAGCCACACCGAGTCACTTGAAACGTCGAGGCAAATCTTGCGGAGAATCTATGCCTGAACCGGACCAGCCGAGCCCGCAGGTTTCGGGCGACACGTCGGTCGATCCGGGCGCAGCGATCGCCAAACCGGCGGATGTCGCGCCCGTACCCGATGCCGAGGAGCTGCTGCGACAAGCGGAATCGAAGGCCCAGGAACTCCACGACGCCTGGCTCCGAGCCAAGGCGGAGGCGGAGAATATCCGCAAGCGGTCGGCGATCGAACTCGCGAACGCCTACAAGTATGCGATCGAGGCCGTCGCCGCTGACCTGCTTCCCGTGAAGGACAGTCTGGAAGCGACCCTGGCGGCCGACTCCGCTGCGCTCGAAACCCTGAGGAGCGGGGTCGAGCTTACGCTGAAGCAGCTGGACGCCGTGTTCGCGAAGGCCGCCCTCAAGGAGATCAATCCCATCGGGGAGAAGTTCGACCCGCACCGGCACCAGGCGATCAGCATGCTCCCCTCCGAGAAGGAGCCGAACACGGTCATCAACGTGCTGCAAAAGGGCTACAGCCTTCACGATCGGGTGATCCGGCCGGCATTGGTCACCGTGGCCAAGCCCAAGGACGATCGAGCTTGAAGTTGGGGGATTGATCCCCATATCGGCATTAAGGTTATTTGCCAGGAAATTCAAAAGGAAAGGCCATGGGAAAGATCATCGGAATCGACCTCGGGACGACCAATTCGTGCGTCGCGATCATGGAGGGCGGCAAGCCCAAGGTGATCGAGAACTCGGAAGGCG
>CAYQVE010000052.1:0-7941 GCA_964420785.1 uncultured Enterobacteriaceae bacterium
CCTCCGCCAGCGCCGCAGGCTGCCGTGGCTGCGCCGGCGCGCACCGCAGTTCCGGTAATCCCCCCGATACAGCCGGTGCGTCCGCCGCGGCCGAGGTCTCAACCGGCGTCGGGAACCCTTGCCTCGAGTTCTCCGGCGTTGCGGCCTGAACCTTCCTCGGAGTCGACCGGATTCGCCTCGCCCCGCGCAAGCGAGGCGCTCGCTCCGATCGCGATCAATGCCCCCACGCTCGCCGTCGATCCGCTGGTCGACCAGGCCTACCAGGCGTTCCAGAGGAACGACCTCGCCGCCGCCCGCGACGGATACCAGCGTGCGCTCGCGCGCGAGCCGACCAACCGCGACGCCCTGCTCGGCCTCGCGGCCATCGACGTGCGCAGCGGCCAGCTCAACTCTGCCGAAGCGCGCTATCTCAGGCTGCTCGAGATCGATCCGCGCGACAGTCACGCGGTGGCGAGCCTCATCTCGCTGCGCGGCCAGCTCGACCCGGTAGCCTCAGAGAGCCGCTTAAAGAGCCTGATCGCTAGCCAGCCCGAGGCCGCGCTTCTGCACTTCTCACTCGGCAACCAGTATGCGCAGCAGTCGCGCTGGAGCGAGGCCCAGGCGGCCTACTTCAAAGCCCACTCGGTTGATCCGGAAAATGCCGACTACGCCTTCAATCTCGCCGTCAGTCTCGATCAGCTGCATCAGGGAAAGCTCGCGCTCGAGTTTTATCAGCGGGCGCTTGCCATGACCGACAAGCGCGCGGCGAGCTTCGACCCCGCCCGCGCACGGCTGCGTGTGCAGGAGCTGAGCAAATAGCCCTCTCGATGAATTCCCCGCGCCTCAGCGCCCAAGCGGTCTCCCCGCAGGCCAAGCGCCATATCGGGCAGATTTTGATTTCGCAGGGGATCCTCACCGAAGATCAGCTGCGAATCGCGCTGCTCGAGCAGCTCAAGACCCATCAACCTGTCGGAAAGCTCCTCGTAAATCTTGGCTTCGTGTCCGAGGCGACGCTGCGCGACGCCTTGTCCGAAAAGCTCGGCCTGCAGAGCGTCGACCTCACGCAGATCGTCGTCGACTCGATGGCACTGAAGCTCGTGCCGCGCGAATTCTCCAAGCGACACACCATCTTCCCGGTCGCGCTCGACCGCGAGGCACGCAAGCTCATCATCGCGATTGCCGACACGAACAACATCGTGGCGCTGGACCAGGTGCGGGCGCAACTGCGCGGGGAGTTCGCGTTGGAAACGCGGCTCGCGGGCGAGGGCGAAATCGGCCGGGCTATCGACCAGTACTACGGCCACGATTTTTCGATCGACGGCATCCTGCACGAGATCGAAACCGGCGAGATCGATTACCAGAGCTTGCAGGCGTCCGGGGATGCTTATTCGCAACCCGTAGTGCGCCTCATTTCGGCGCTCCTCGCGGACGCCGTCGAGCGAGGCGCCTCCGATATTCACTTCGAGCCGGAGCAAAGTTTCCTGCGCATTCGCTATCGCATCGATGGGGTGCTGCGCCAGATAAGGTCCCTCCACAAGACGTACTGGCCGGCCATGGCGGTGCGCATCAAGGTGATGTCGAAGATGAACATCGCCGAAACACGCGCCCCGCAGGACGGGCGTATCTCGCTGATGCTCACGGGCCGCGCGGTCGATTTCCGCGTCTCGTCGCAAGCGACCACGCACGGCGAGAATATCGTGCTGCGCATTCTCGACCGGCAGAAAGGGATCGTTCCGCTCGACGGCTTGGGGCTCGAAGCGGGCCAGCTTCAGCTTCTCAAGAAAATGATCGCGCGACCCGAAGGAATCATCCTGGTCACCGGCCCCACCGGCAGCGGCAAAACGACGACCCTCTACTCGGTGCTCAATCATATCAACAACGACGGCCTCAACATCATGACGCTGGAGGATCCGGTCGAATATCCCATGACTCTGATCCGGCAGACTTCGATCAACGAAGCCGCCAAGATGGATTTCGGCAACGGCATCCGTTCGCTCATGCGACAGGACCCCGATGTGATCCTGGTCGGCGAGATTCGCGACGAAGACACGGCCGCCATGGCGTTCCGCGCGGCGATGACAGGACACCAGGTCTATTCGACCCTCCACACCAATTCGGCGGCGGGCGCGATCCCCCGGCTTCTCGACATCGGCATCGTCCCGGACGTCCTCGCCGGCAACATCATCGGCATCGTCGCGCAGCGCCTAGTCCGCAAACTGTGCAAGCATTGCAAGCAGGCTCATCAGGCGAGCGCCGGCGAGTGCAGCATAGTGAGCGCTCGTGCCGATCGACCGCCAACGCTGTACCGGGCCGTCGGCTGCGACCAATGCGACTATCAGGGTTATCGGGGTCGCATGGCCATCATCGAGATCCTGAAGATGGACGGTGAGCTCGACGAGCTGATCGCGCACCGTGCCACCGGCCGGGAATTGCAGAAGTCAGCCCTGGCGAGGGGTTTTCGCACGCTGGCCGACGACGGCGTTCGCCGCGTCCTCGACGGGTCGACCGCGCTCGACGAGCTGATGCGCGTGGTCGACCTCACCGACCGGATGTAAGCGCGGGCCCGCGCGGGGCGCCGGCGACGGAATCAAACATGGCACTCTTTGCCTACAAGGCCATCGATACCCGGGGAAAGACGATGCTCGGCCAGATCGAAGCGATCAATCTGGTCGACCTCGAGCTGCGCTTGAAGCGCATGGGGCTCGACCTGGTGCGGGGCGGGCCGACCCGTCACGGCGGGAGCCTTCTTCGCTCGGGCGAAATCAAGCGCGCGGAGCTCATCAATTTCTGCTTCCACATGGAGCAGCTCATCGCCGCCGGGGTGCCGCTCGTCGAATCGCTGATCGACCTGCGCGACAGCATCGAAAATGCCCGATTTCGCGAAGTAATGTCGGGAGTCATCGAGAGTATCCAGGGCGGCCTGCGGCTGTCGCAAAGCCTCGCCCAGTATCCGCAGATTTTCAACCCGGTCTTTACGAGCCTGATCCGCGCCGGTGAGGACACGGGAAAGCTCGCCGAAGTGCTGAAGAGCCTCGTCGAGAACCTGAAGTGGGAAGACGAGCTGGCGGAACACATGAAGAAGCTCGTCCTCTACCCGGCGTTTGTCGGTTCGATCGTGATAATGGTGACTTTCTTCCTGATGATCTACCTCGTGCCGCAAATGGTCGCCTTCATCAGGAACATGGGGCAGCAAATCCCTCTGCAGACGCGTGTCCTGATCGAAGTCTCGGCGTTTTTCGTAGGATACTGGTGGGCTCTCCTGGCCGCCCCTGCGATCCTGTTCGTCGGTGTCAAGCTCGCGGCTCGGGCCAATCCCTTGGTGCGTTACCAGGTCGATCGCTTCAAGCTGGCTCTTCCGGTGGCGGGCGAGATCCTGCGCAAGATCATCCTGTCGCGCTTCGCCAGCATTTTCGCTCTCATGTACTCCTCGGGGATCACCATCCTGGACGCGATCCGCAGCTCGGAGGAAATCACCGGCAATATGGTCATCCAGGAGGGCCTGAAACTCGCTGGACAGCAGATCGGCGAGGGCAAGAACGTCACCGCGGCGTTCCAGGAGGTGGGGCTTTTCCCGCCGCTCGTCGTGAGAATGCTCCGGGTGGGCGAGTCGACCGGCGCGCTCGACAAGGCCCTGCTCAACGTGTCTTATTTCTACAACCGGGAAGTGCGCGAATCGATCGGTAAGATTCAAGTGATCATCGAGCCGGCTCTTACGGTGCTTCTCGGTGTCATCCTCGGGTGGGTGATGCTCTCCGTTCTCGGGCCGATTTACGACGTCATAAGCAAGATCAAGGTATAGAGCCGTGCCGAGCAAACGTCTCTGCTACTTCACTTCCCAGCGAGTCACCGCCTATCTATGGGCAAAGGGCGAGCTGCACAAGGAAGGCGTTTTCGACATGAACGAGAGAGGCGTGGCCGAATTCTCCAGATACGTGGCCGGCGCTCCGGGAAGCCTTTTCTACGTGCTCGCCGACATGGTCGAGGAAGACTTCTTCCAGGAAAACATCCCTTATGTCCGCGGCGCGGACCGGCGCGCGCTCCTTGCGCGCAAGCTCGCCCAGCGTTACCGCGACGCGTCGCTCGCCCTCCCGCTTTCGCTCGGGTCGGAGACTCACGCGGGCCGGCGCGAGGAACGGATTCTCTACATGTCGTTTACCAATACGCAGCAGTTCCAGCCCTGGCTCGAGGCCTTGCGCTCGAACGATGCCTGCGTGGTCGGCGTATTCTCGGTGGCCCTCGTCGCGGCTCAGACTGGGAAGCGTCTCGGTTTCAAGGGTGGGCGATACCTGATGGTGAGCCGACAGCAGGCCGGACTGCGGCAGAGCTATATCGAAAACGGGCGAATCCGCTTCTCGCGCCTCGGCCGCGTGGACTTCTCCGATCCCCGCGTGATCGCCCAGGATTGCGCCGCGGAGTCACTGCGAATCCAGCAGTATCTCGTCAACAGCCGTATCCTGCCGCGCGAGGCGCCTGCGCTCGATGTGCTAGTGCTTGCGCCAAGCGAGCACAAAGCGCTCTACGACGCGGCCTGCGTCAATTCTGCCCGGCTGCAGTTCCATGTTCACGACCTCGACAAGGTAGCCCGCAGCCTGGGCCTCAGATCGGCGCCCGCCGAGACGCTTGCCGAGGGACTGTTTCTCCACGTGCTCGCCGCGTACCCTTCCCGCGAACAGTATGCAGACGAGCGCCTGCGCCGCTTCTATCATTTGTGGCGTGCCCGCGTTGCCCTGCTTGCCACTGGAGCAGCGGCGTTCGCCTTTTGCCTGCTCCTTTCCGCGGTGAGACTTCTCGATATCTACCATGTCAACGAGCAAGCTCAGAATGACCGCGTGCAGGAAGCCCGGGCATCCGAGGAATACGCTCGACTGCAGACGCGCTTCCCTAAGACGCCGATCTCCAGCGAAACCCTGAAAACTGTCGTCAAGAATTACCGGGCGCTCCTGCGGCAGAGCGGTTCGCCCGGCAGGATGTTCGCCGAGATCAGCGAGGCGGTAACGGCCCTGCCCCAAATTGAAATCGACCGAATCGACTGGGAGTTCGGCACCGGTGCGAAATCGGCAGCCGGCCGCGAAGCGCCCAAAGCCCCTTCCCCTTCGCCGGCAGCGCAGGCACAGGTCGCGGGTGCAGAGTTTCAGACCCAAACGGCCGGGGTTGCCGGCAAACTCGTCGTGCACCGGGCATCGGACTTCCGCGCCGGGACCGCGCTGGTGAACCAATTTACCGAGGCGTTACGCAAGCGGCCCGGCACCGAAGTGACGCGCACCCAGCTGCCGTTCGACATCAACGCAGAAAAGAGCCTGGCCGGCGATATCGGAGCAGCGAGGAGAGAGGAAGTGCCGCAGTTCTCCGTCGTAGTCGTCAAGCGGCGCGGAACATGAACGTCACCCGCGACGACCTCAAGCTCCTGCGCATGCCGCTCGCTGCGGCGATCGCGCTGGTCGTGCTAGGTGCTGCCAGCCTGATCGCCAGCGCATACTACCTGGACGACGCAAGAACGGCGCGCGACGCGACGAGACTGACCCGCGTGGCGGCTCAGGAGCGAGTCCTGAGAGTCGCGGAGGAAGAGCGCGAGATTCGCGATGACCTCGTGTACTACGAGCAGATGCGCCAGCGCGGCGTTGTGGGCGAGCAGAGCCGGCTCGACTGGATCGAATCGATCGCGAGGATCAAGAACGATCGCAAGCTCTTCGAGATCAGGTACAACTTCGATGCTCAAAGACCGCTCGATTATCCCGGGCTGGTTGCAACCGGCGCCGCCGATTTCGTGGTGAGCAGGTTGAAACTCGATATGCTGCTGCTGCACGAGGGGGATCTACTGAATTTCCTCGCAGACCTGCAGGCAGGCATCAAGGCGCACGTGTCCGTGCGGAATTGCACCGTGACTCGGGTAGAGCGCGGGGTCGCGCCGGGCGCAACGACGCTGCAACCACGCTTGCGGGCGGAGTGCCAGGTCGACCTGGTCTCGGTAAGAGGGCTCAAGCCCGCTTGAGGCGGCCTATGCGATACATACCCGCCATCGAAACGAGGCGCATGGGATTTGCATGGCGGGTGCTATCGGTCGCATTCCTGCTCTTGCTCTGGGCGGGCCCCGCCGCGGCCCAGGAAATTCTCGGGCGCCTCTTCTTTACGGAGCAGCAGCGACAGGACCTCGACCGCCGCCGCCAAGCCAATATCCAGGAGACTGCGGTCGTCGTCGAGAGCACCGTCACGGTCAACGGCCAGGTGTCGCGCTCCTCAGGCCGGAGCACGACTTGGATCAACGGGATTCCACAGGAAAACGTGAGGAGACCGCACGACCCAGCCAGAGTGACTTTGCCCGGGGGCGAGGGCGCGCCTTCGGTCAACCTCAAGATCGGGCAGACGCTCGACAAGGTCCGCGGCGAGATCAGAGATCCCGTCGCAGGCGGGAGCATCGAGACTCCATCTGGAAGGCGCGAGCGCAAGCCGTGAAGCTCCGGGTGCGCATTGGGGAGTCGGTGTCCGTTCAGCGCGGCTTTGCGTTGATCGCGCTCCTCGCCCTTGCGGCTTTGATCGCCGCCTTCCTGATCGCCAGCGCCCTCAACCTCACCAGCGCCGGGATCTCCAACGAGCGCGAGGATCGCAGCATGAGCGCGCTCCGGAAGGCGAAGGCGGCGCTGATCGCTTATGCGGCGAACGAGGAGTGGCAGCTGTACAAGGGCCAGGCGACCAATCAGCCCGGCGCGCTGCCCTGCCCGGATATCCTCCTAGATGACGGTAATGCCGATTGCGTCGGTGCCGGGATTTCATCGACTACGAGCCTCGTCGGACGATTACCCTGGCAATCCATAGGTATTGAAGATCTTCGAGATGCCAGCGGCGAGCGGCTCTGGTATGCGCTGTCTTACAACTTTCGCAAGAACTTCGGCACGACCATAATCAACAGCGACACGCCGGGACAACTGACCGTAACGGGAACCGCCCCCGCAAGCAATGTCGTCGCAGTCCTGTTTGCTCCTGGTGCAGCGCTTTTGACGCAGAATCGTCCCTCCGATCCAACTGACCCGGCGCACAACTCGCCGTCGAACTATCTCGAGGGCTTCGACCTGACCGATCCGGTAAATTACGTCTTCACCTCGAACGCTCTGCCCTCTGACACGTTCAACGACAGAGTGCTGGTCATCACGCAAGCCGATCTGATGGCTGCGGTCGAACCGGTCGTTGCTGCGCGGATCGAGCGCGACGTCAAGCCCCTCCTCGGAGATTATTTCAGCAAGTGGGGCGCCTACCCGTTTGCCGTGGCGTTGCCGCCGCCCGGGACGCAGGGTGCTTATCTGGGCGCGTCCCCCCAGACGAGCGGACTTCTCCCCGTGACGAACACTGCGATTTTCGCCTGGCAGAATCCAACCGTCACGCAAATCCCTCCGGGGGACGGATTGTCCACGGTCACCTCCTGGAGCTGCTCCATCAGCTCGCTTACCGCGACCTGCACCGTCAACTACTCGGGCGGCAGCAGCGATCGCCCGGACATCCGGCTCGAGGTATTACTGGCGAACGCGACTGCGGCGTTCGCGGACCAACCCGCGCCTGTCTCTGCCGCAGTTAATTTAGCGATGCTCGACGGCTACGGGGGTACGCCGAGTGGCACGCCGTACGGCTATTGGAGCGCCGGCGGTTCGCCGCCGCGCCCGCCAACGGGTGGGACGTTCGTGGCGCAGGCAGGCGGGTGGACCCTCACCTATACCGGACGGTTGCAAAATCGGGCCGAATTGAAACACAAGGCCACGAGCACCGTCCCACTTCTCCGCCGGATCGACGTTCCCCTGAATAAGCCCGACCCGAATCGGATCGCCCGCGCGAGTCAGCGCCGACTCGCGGAGTCGTGCCTCGCCCCACACGACAAGGGCAAAGACGAGGGCCAGTGCCGCGGCAAGCGGCAGCCATGCAGCCCGCCTCGGCACGTCCGTCCTCCGCCACGAGAGCCCCGCGAACGCCAAGGCGCTC
>CAYQVE010000052.1:7951-15624 GCA_964420785.1 uncultured Enterobacteriaceae bacterium
GCCGTGTGGAGCACGCCCTATCCCGGACTGTGGCGAAATGAGGCGCCACTGAATCACCAGCCGACGATCACCGTCCGACTCCCAGCGCCGGGCTATCTGGCTGAATTGGACCCCGCCGCCAACCCGAGCATCGCCTGGTTCCTCTCGAACAAGTGGTACCGCCAAACCTACTATGCGATCTCGCCCGGCTTTGCTCCCGGCGGCGTCCCTCCGGGAAACCCTGCCGTCTGTAATCCGCTCCCCGCAACCCCGTCCTGTCTGACGGTGAACAATCTTCCTCCCTCCTTCGTCCAAAAAAACGACAAGCAGGCGATCCTGGTGTTTGCCGGACGTGCGCTGGACGGCCAGACCCGCCCATCGGGGAGCCCCGCGAACTATCTCGAAGGAGAGAATGCCACGCCGGCAGACTTCATCTTCGAGCACCGGTCGGGCGTCGCCACCTCGATCAACGACCGGGTCGTGGTCGTGTCGCCCTGAATCCTGCGCGATGAGCGGAAGCAAGGGTTTTTCGCTCGTCGAGCTAGCGGTGGCCTTGGCGATCATCGCGCTGTTGCTCGCCGGCGCCCTGATTCCGCTTTCCACCCAGATCGAGGTGCGCAACGTTGCCGATACCCGCCGCGGTATGGAGTCGATCAGGGATGCGATCACGGGATTCGCACAGGCGAACGGGCGGCTTCCCTGCCCGGCGGATGGCACCATCGCCGCAGGAACTGCCAACGCCGGTACCGAGCAGCTCAGCGGCGCCTCACCCAATACGACGTGCACCACCGTCTTCGGCGTGGTCCCTTGGGCTACGCTGGGCGTACCCGAGACCGACGCTTGGGGTAGGCGTTTTTCCTACTGGGTGTCCCAAGTCTTCGCTGACGGGATTGGGGTAGGAACGTGGAACAACACTTTTCCTTCCGTCCAAAGCCCTGCTTGCACCGCGCCGACACCTGTTCCAACTCAATCGTCTTTCGCCCTCTGCTCGCTGGGTAGCTATACGGTCAACACCCGCAGTGAGAGCACCCACACTGCCTCAGCCATGGGTTCGGCGTTGCCGGCGGTGATCATTTCCCACGGCAAGAACGGGTACGGCGCCTATACGCCCGCAGGTTCGACGGTCGCCGCCCCGACGGGCGCCGATGAGATCGCCAACGCAACCCATACCGGCGGGGTTTCCACCTTCTTCAGCCGCACTCCAACCCCATCCGCCCCGGGCTGCAGCGACGCAACATCGGGGCAGCCGTTCTGCGAGTTCGACGACATCGTAGTCATGATTTCCTCCAGCGCGCTGATCACCCGAATGGTCGCGGCCGGTCGCCTCCCCTGATCAGCAATCGCCTGACCATTTCCCAGAAGCCGCGGCGAAGCGCCGCGTGACGATCACTCCCCGCGCGCGCCGCGGCGCACTTCTCCCCGCAGGCTGAAACACACTCGGCCGCTCTCGTTGTCTCGCAGCTGCAGCGAGAATCCCGAGATCTCGGCGAGCCGGCTGGTTTGGTAGAGACCGATGCCGAATCCGGTTTCGGAAGGCACGGGGCCCCTCATCAGCCCCCGCAACACCTCCGCAGCCACCGGAGCGCCGCTGTCGCATACGGAAAACTCGATGGTGTCGTTGCAGCGGAAGGTCGCGCGCACGGCGACGGACTCATCGAGCCTGCGCTTTCGCAGCGCATTCTGCAGCAGGTTGTCGCCCGCGCAATCGAAGAGCTCCTTCGGCAGCATCACGGCATCCCCTTGCCCCTCGCGCGAAAATTCGACGCCACGACCGGCATAGCTGCGCTGCAAGCCCTCCCACCACGTATCGGCTTTGATGAAACGGCCGTTGCTGGCATCGGGCTTTTGCAGCTTGTCGAGCGTCTGCTGCAGGCGCTGCGTAATCGCCGGGAGCTGCCGGCGCATGAGGGAGGACAGTTCGCCGCCCGCATCGGGCGCGGTATCGCGCTCCGCTGCCGCGCACAGCACGTTGAGAGACTGCAACAGGTTCTTCACGTCGTGCGTCATGCGCGCGCCGGTCTCGTGAACGGCTTGCACGTAGGTCTGCTGCTGGAGTTTCTGCTCCCGCTGCTTGGCGACATAGAATTCGCCGAGAAGCTGTCCGAGCAGCTGGAAGTGCCAAACGAGCGAGGGGCTCAAGGGCAGCTTGGTGAAAACCCGCAAGTGGATTTCCTGGTTGGTGAACTCGACGGAGTTCTTGGAGACTTTGCCGAAATCGCCCGATTCGCCCGCCGTGTGCCAGAAGCCGCCGGACACCCAGGGCAGGCGCGCGAGACCGACGCAGGCCTCTTTCATGAAGCGCTCGGGTTTGGTCTCGAGCTGCGACAGCTCTGCCAAGAAATACAGCCAGCGCTCGAACGGCAGGCCTATCGACAGGAGGTAGCGCGAGAAATATACGGAAAGCCCGCTAAATCCGGCACGGGGGTTCCACGCAAAGGAAAGTAGCAGCAGCACGCCCGCTATGATCAGCATGCTGTACGAGAGAGCCATGATGTAGTCGATCCCGCCTACCGTCATGAAGGCAAAGCTGCCCAGGGCGAGGGCGATCAGCAGCAGCACGATCATCGCGGCATAGAAAAAATCGACGACCTGCGGGGTTTCGGCGGAGTCCGTCTCGGCGGGAATCGCCACCATCACCAGGAACAGCACCGGCAAACCGTATTGCGCAAGCAATTCGACCTCGTTGGGCAGGGGCACGCGAATAAACGTATTCGGAACGATCCAAACGAGCAGCAGCGAGACGAGATACAGCAGCACCACGAGATAGAAGCGCCGCAGCCACCGTGCCTGGAAAAGGAACACCTTGCCGCCCACAATTCCCGCCAGAACGCTGACCCAGAGGGCGAGCAGCCACCAGTTGAGGAAATAGAGCGTTCCCAGCGCAAGCGCGGCGATCGCCGCAACCTGCGCCGAGGTCAGGTGATGTTCGCCCCGCATGAACGGCTGCCAGAGGATGAAAAGCCCGAAGTGCGCGAGCATCAAACCGCGCGCCCAGAAATCCTCCGTGCCCCACATCGCGGCAAGATGCAGGGACACCAGCATGACGAGAAACAGACCTCGCCATGACCTCGCGATGAACAGCTGAGAAATCTGAAGTGCGGCAGTCGTCGCCATACCGTGAGTCATCCGAGACCGGGATCCGCGAAAAGCAGTGCGCTCAAGGGCCTGCGATGCATGTATCCTCTCCCGAGTTTGTGTAGGCAAATCGGGGAGACATCGTGCGGACTTGCGCAAACCCTCCCCGTGGACTTACGCTCCCACAGGCACGTATTGTGCCAGCTTTGACTTATCAGCACTCAGGCCGTATTTCACACTTCCCATGCCCATTGTCGCTTCGCTGGCGAGAGCTACTCTGCTCGAGGCCGTTCGGAACCGCCTCCTGTGGCTCGCGGTGGTGGTCGTCGTGATCGCCTTCGGGCTCTCCCAATTTCTGAATCAAGTGGCGATCACCGAGTCTCGAGAGATCCAAACCGCGTTGCTCGCCGCCCCGCTCAGAGTCGCCGCCGTCTTCATCGTGGCCGTGTTCGTGGTTACGAGCATGGTGCGGGAGTTGAGCGACAAGGTCACCGAGCTGCTGCTCTCCTTGCCGGGGCCGCGCTCGGCCTATTTTTTCGGAAAGTTTACCGGCTACGCCATTCTCGCCTCGATCCTCGCGCTGCTCAGCGCGCTGCCTTTGGTGCCGTTCGCGAATTCCCAGGGACTGGTGCTCTGGACCCTCTCCCTCATTTGCGAGCTGCTGATCGTGACTGCGATGAGTCTGTTTTGCGTGTTGTCTTTCGCGCAGGTCGTCCCCGCGTTTGCCGCCGTTGCGGGCTTCTACCTGCTGTCGCGCTCAATGGCGGCGATGCAGATCATCGCCGGCGCGCCACTGCAGGACCCTAGCCTCACCGATCGCGTGGTCAATGCGCTTGTGGAGCTGATCGCGCTCCTGCTGCCCGCGCTCGACGGGATGACGCAGACGACTTGGCTGCTGGGGTCGGCACCGAGCGCGAGCGCTCTCGGCCCCGTCCTCGGCCAGACCGCGGTCTACCTCGTGCTGATTTGTTCCGCGGCGCTTTTCGATTTGTACCGCAAGGATTTTTGAGGCGATGCCACAACGATCGATTGCGGGTGTACCGCGCGGCGTTCTCACGCTGTTTGCTCTGGGGCTCGCCGCGCAGGTCGTGCTGAAGCTCACAGCCCCGCCGCCCCGGGCGGCCGCGGAGGATTTGGCGCCCGCGCCGAGCATCGCGGCGCTCAGGCTCGCGAGCTTCGGGGATCCCACGGCGCTCGGCAAGGCAATGATGCTCTACCTACAGGCGTTCGACTATCAATCCGGCAGCAAGGTCCCGTATCGCGACCTCGACTATGCCCGGCTGGAAGCCTGGCTCGCGAGGATACTGGAGCTGGACCCGCGCGGCCAATACCCCCTCCTCGCCGCGAGCAGGCTGTATGCGGAAGTGCCCGTTGAAGCCAAGCAGCGCAGCATGCTCGAGTTCGTTTATCGGCAGTTCCTGCTCGACCCCAATCGTCGCTGGCCCTGGCTTGCTCATGCCACCGCAATCGCCAAGCACAGGCTCCACGATCTGCCGCTCGCACTCCGCTACGCTCGATCGATCCAGCGCTACGCCGTCGCCGACAACGTTCCCCTTTGGGCGAAGCAGATGGAGATTTTCATCCTGGAGGACATGAATGAGCTGGAAACCGCCCGTCTCATCATCGGGGGGTATCTACAGAGCGGGACCGTCAAGGACCCGGCCGAACTGCGATTCCTGGATCAGCGCCTGAAACAACTGGAAGCGCAGACTGCGGGAAAAACTTCGGGAAAGAACTAAGGCAAAGTGTCAGATAATCGTCGTAAGTGTCCATTATTCAACAAAAAGGGTTAGGGCCACCCCCACAAAATGGGGTTGTACGGGCATACTCTCGGGCACGTATCTTGCGAGTTTTTGACGAATCTAAACTCAGGCAGCTCTCAGAATTCCATGAATTCGGCTATCAACAGCAACAATTCGCGCGAGGCGGGCTTTACCTTGGTCGAAATCGCGATCGTGCTCGTGATCATCGGGCTGCTCCTAGGCGGCATCTTGAAGGGCCAGGAAATGATCACCCAAGCAAAGATCAAGAACATCATTAACGATTTCAACGGCGTCACCGTGGCCGTCACCTCCTATCAGGACCGTTACCGCGCCATTCCAGGCGACGACCAGAACGCCGGCACGCGCTGGACCACCCAAGCTCCAGCGAGCGGTAACGGCAACGGGATCGTCGCGGGTGCCTACAACGCCAACGACACCTCCGGTACCGGGGGCGCCCCGGCAGCGGCGGCGGAATCCAACCTGTTCTGGCAGCATCTGCGCATCGCCGGTTTCGTTCCAGGCCTGACCGTGGGAACTGGAAGCGGGACGCCTCCGCCGAACGCAGCCGGCGGCATCATCGGCGTGGAATCCGGAGTGGTCGGCACAAGCGGCCTGGGCTTCACCAGCACGATCATATGTTTCTCGAATCTGCCTGACAAAATCGCGACCGCCGTCGACGGGCAGATGGACGACAGCAAACCGGCGAGCGGCCAGGTCCGCGCGCAACTGCAGGCTGCGTCGAACCCGAATACGGCGGCGAATCCGGCAACGGCCTACGTGGAAACCGGGGTAAATCAGTACCTGCTGTGCAAGAACTTATAGCCGTTCCACCAGGAGGTGTCTATGAGTGAATCCGCCTTCAACCGCAAGAAAACGACCGAGGCCGGCTTCACCTTGGTCGAAATCGCGATCGTGCTCGTCATCATCGGGCTGCTCCTGGGCGGCATCCTGAAAGGCCAGGAAATGATCACTCAGGCCAAGATCAAAAACGTGATCAACGATCTTAACGGGGTCACCGTGGCCATAACCTCTTATCAGGACCGCTACCGCGCCCTTCCCGGAGACGACGCGAACGCCGCCGCGCGCTGGACCACGCAGGCTCCCGCAAGCGGTGACGGCAACGGGATCATCGCCGGTCTTTACAACGCCAACGACACCAGCGGCACGGGGGGCGCTCCTGCAGCCGCGGCCGAATCCAACCTGTTCTGGCAGCATCTGCGCATCGCCGGATTCGTCCCGGGCCTTACCGTCGGAACGGGAACCGGGACGCCGCCGCCGAACGCGGCCGCGGGCATCATCGGAGTGGAATCAGCCGTGGTCGGCACGAGAGGTCTGGGCTTCACCAGCACGATCGTGTGCAGCTCGAACATTCCGGACAAAGTGGCGATTGCGGTGGACACTCAGATCGACGACAGCAACTCGGCGACCGGCCAGGTCCGCGCTCAACTGCAGGCCGCGGCGAATCCGAACACGGCGGTGAGTCCGGCAACGGCCTACGTGGAAACCGGGGTGAGTCAGTACCTGATCTGCAAGAACTACTAGCCGCTCCGTCGCAAACCGCAGAAGCCCGCTCGCGCGGGCTTTTTCGTTTCCGGCCAGCCTGAGTGAAAACGACCTCGGCCCAGGCAATGAGCCTGTTGCTCGCGGGCAGCCTGTGCCTGCTGCCGTTCCTGCTGCCGTATCACCAGCAGCCCATCCCGAGTTTTTTCCCCGAGTGGCTGGCCGCCGCGCTGGGCATCGCCGCCGCGCTGACCTCGCTCGTCGGGGGAGCTGTCCCGACCGCATCCTTCGTATCCTCGCCCGCCCCGGCGCGCTGGCTGATCGTCCTTGCGTTGTTTCTCGCCGTCCAGGCGGCGAGCGGCGGGCACGTCTATTCCCAATTGCCCCTGGTCGCCGCGCTGTACGTCCTCTACGCCGTGCTTACTATTTGGCTCGGGGCACAGCTCACGGCTGCGTTCGGCATCGAGCGCGTGGCAACGGTGCTGGCTGCGTTTCTTCTGGCCGGCGCACTTGCGAATTCGCTGGCCGGGGCGATCCAATTCTATGGCCGATCCAAGCTATTCGAAGACGTCATCGCCGAGCTGCACGGCAACCGCGCTTACGGGAATATCGCGCAACCCAACCTCTACGCCAACTACCTGGCGCTGGGAGAGGGTGCGCTCCTGTTCCTGTGGGCGCGCGCCCGCGTGCGAACGGCGTACGCGCTCCCGGCCCTCGCGATCCTCCTCCTGGGCAGCGCGCTCTCTGGCTCCCGTAGCGCCCTGCTTTACGCGCTTTGGTATGCGGCGCTCGGGGTAGCGGCGGCACGCGTTCAGGACAAGGCCGAGGCGCGGCGCCTGAGACTCGCGGCGTACGCGGTCGCGGCTGCGGCGGTATCAGCGTACTTCGCGGTGCCGTGGCTCGATGATGTACTGCATCTCGGTCCACCGGGGGAAGGCACGCTCGAGCGCATACTCGCTCCCCCTGGCGAACATGCCGAACCGCGCCTGCAGGTGTGGGGCATTGCACTGCGCTTGTTTATCGGGGCTCCTCTGGCCGGAGTCGGCACCGGAGGGTTCGCGGGAGCCGCATTTGAGTTAGGCCTCGATCCCTCGCTCACGCGGCTCGGCGAAGTCTGGACTTCGCCGCACAATCTCCCCCTGCACCTCCTTGCCGAAACCGGCCTTGTGGGCACGGTGCTGGTACTTGGGGGTCTGGGCGTCTGGGGATGGCGGGCTGCCCAGTCTTACTGGAGGGACGGGCAGGGCGCGGCGTGGTGGCTCATTGCCGCGGTTGGAATCGAATTGATCCAATCCCTGATCGAATTTCCGTTGTGGAACGCACACTTCCTCGGCTTTACCGCCAGTCTGATGTGCC
>CAYQVE010000053.1:0-8309 GCA_964420785.1 uncultured Enterobacteriaceae bacterium
GCCCTTTCCGTCTGGAGCCAGACCCGGTAGACGCGGTTTCGGTAGCTGTTCAGCGCGGGCAGCCGCCCGTCGCCCGCGAAGCCTGCGCTCGCGAGCGCGTCGAGCACGGCGTCCGGGGTGAGCCCCGAGTAGGGCGGCGCTGCGGGCATCGCGCCATTGTAAGGGCCGGCGCGCGGGAATCCGCAGGACAGTGACAGTCCGCCCGAAGGCGGACTTTCCGTGACGCGGTCGGGGCCGCCGCGTCTAGCGGGACAGCCCGTTGCCGACCACCGCGCCGATCACCGATGCGGCGGCGATTGCGCCGGGACGGCCCTCGCCCAGGGCGCTTCCGATCGCTGCGCCGGCGATTGCGCCGCCGATCGTGCCCCAGGGCTGCGCGTAGTACACCGGTGCCGGAGCGGAATAGTAAACCGGCGCAGGAGCCGCGTAGTAAACGGGCGCGGGCGGGGCGTAGTACACGGGAGCCGGGCGATATACGAAGACAGGGCGCGGGACGAATACCGGGGGCCGCACGATCACGACGCGCTGGCCCGGATAGACGAAATGCGGCCTGCCGTAGCGGCCGTGTCCGTAGAAGTATCCGTCGTGCGCCAGCGCCGGCGCGCCGGCTGCCAAGGCGGAAAGGGCAAGACCCGCTGCGCTCAAAAACCGGAAAATCTTGGCTTTCATGGTTCGCTCCTTTTTGGAGGTTACGATCCCAAAAACGACCGGCGGGGGCAGGGTGTTGACCCAAGTCCTGTAACGACTTGTAAGCCCCGTTTCGGCGCTTACAGGTAGGGAGTCACGCGCGCCCGCTCTTCGAAGGGCCTGATTGAGCTAAAATTCAGCGCCACTCGCCCGCGACCTCGCATGTCGCGGGCACGGACGTTGCGTAAAGGCAGCTGTTATTCGGAGGTGCCGACCATGGTAACCATCACGATCAGCGGGGCCGAGAAGAGTGGCGCGTTGGCGCGGATTGCAGCGTTCCTCGTTCGAAAGGGCTACCCCGTCAAAGGACAGCAAGTCGCGGAGTCGGCTTCGGGCGCGAAGCTCGTGAAAATCAGCCTCGGGGTAAGCCACCTCGACAGAGCCAAATTGGCCGCCGAAATGAAGAGCCTCAACCCGGACTTCAGAGTGGTCAGTGTGGAAGGCGCGCAATCCACGGCGCCTTCGATCAAGGACATGGCCGATCGATTTCCCGACATCGCTTCTCTGGTGCGGGCGTACGGCGAATCGTTCGAGTCCGAATCCCGCGACCGGGAACTGCTCGAAGCGGGGAAAAAAATAGGCGCTTTCCAGTACGAAAAGGAATGGTCGTTCGGCAGCCCGCTCAGGATGCCGGTCGCGTTGCGGCGAACCCTGGTTCCCGCCCTGGAGACCCTGGCCAAGGTGGACGCGAGCGACACCGACGTCACGTTGTCCGACAGCCCCTTTTGCGGCACGGGCAAGATCGCCTGCTGTGAGTTCCTGACCGGATTCATGCAGGGGTTCCTGGATGCGGGCCCGCTGACGCAGAACACGCGCGTTCACAAAGCGGAGTGCAGGGCGAAGGGAGATCCGCGGTGCACGTACACCTTCAGCTATGATCTATAATCTCCGTGTTACCCTCTTGATTGAACGAGTAATTCCTTTACACGGACGGGAGGCAACCAAATGAACTCCATCCAGTACGACCCGTTTCTAGTCGGACTGTCGTACGTGATATCGGTATTTGGCTCATACACCGCCTTGCAGCTCGCGATCGCGATCCCGCAGGCGCGGACCTGGACGGCGATAGTCGGCTCGGTGACCGGCGCATCGGTGGCGCTGGGCGGCGGCGCGATCTGGTCCATGCACTTCATCGGAATGAACGCGGCCGACATGGGGATGCCGGTGGCCTACGACCCGGTGCTGACTTTCGCTTCCTTGATTCTCGCGATCATCGCCCCCGCGATCGGCTTGTTCATCGTGGGACGCAGCGACGGCGGGCCGTGGAACCTGCCCCTTGGCGGAATCCTGACGGGGCTCGGCGTCGCGCTGATGCACTATACGGGAATGGCGGCGATGATCATGCAGGCCAAGATCACCTACGATCCCACCCTGTTTGCCGCCTCTCTCGTGATCGCGGTCGTGGCTGCGACGGTGGCGCTGTGGCTCGCGTTCAACCTGCGCGGCAATCTGCAGCGCTTCGGCAGCGCAATCGTCATGGGGATCGCGGTGTGCGGCATGCACTACACCGGGATGTATGCGGTGCAGATGGAACACACGAAGGAGGCCCTCCCGGCGACCGGTATGGCGTTGTCTCCCGAGAACATGGCCTACTCCGTCTTCGGAGTGACCGCGGTGCTCCTTACGCTTCTGCTGATCTACAGCGCGTGGAAGGCGCAACGCACCCTTCGCGTCGATATATAGAAAAGCACGGGAGCGACAGCGAGACCTATCGCGGCGACAAGCCGGAGCCGCGGAATTCCACGGCTCCGGCGCTTGGGGGACCCGACTCGAGGCGGATGCGCGAAAAGACTTCTCTCGCGCCGCTGATCCAGAGGCCCCAGGTGTGTCCGCCCGGCAGCTCCAGGTAGTGGGGTCCGGGCAGCTCCGGCGCCAGCAGCCTTACGTCCTCGATCAGGGGGTCGCTCGTGCCGCAGGCGAGCCACACGCGGCGAGCGAGCCCGGGCGTCCAGCCGTTCACCATCTTCCACACCTGGCGCTGATAATTGTCGCCGTTCATCTCCGCGGGCAGCGGACCGGGATCCCAATTTCGCGGGCCGCCGGCGGCGCGGATTTCGTCCAGCAGCTCGTTGTTGCCCAGGAAAGGCGCGAACAGCACGAGCCCCGTGAGCTCGCCCGGATGCTCCCGTTCGTAGAGCAGGACACCCATGCCGCCCATGGAGGCGCCCGCCAGCCAGACTCGGGCGTGGCCTGCGCGGCGCGCCGGCCCGACGATCTCCTCGTGCAGGCGCGGCACGAGCTTGCCGTCGCGGTAGTAGGCGAAGGTGGCGCTGGTGAGCAGCACGTCTGCTTCCGGCCACGATTCCCGGATGACCTCGGCAAGGCCGTGGTCCTTCATGTCCTGCGCGTCCTCGCCAAAGCCCGGGAGCACGATGACGAGCGTGCGCTCGGCCGCGGGCACGAGCGCGCGCAGCGACAATGTGCCGATCGGGACCTTCGAGTTGCCGATGGTGAAGCAGCCCGCGAGGCCGGCCGCCAGACACAGCACGAGTGGAAGCCCGCGACTCATGGCAGCTCGCGCTCGCGAAGGCGCTTCAGGCGGGTTTCTGTGTCGGCGCCTTGGGTATGAATCGCAGCGCCACGCCGTTGTTGCAGTAGCGCAGACCGGTCGGCTCGGGCCCATCGTCGAAGATGTGGCCGTGATGTCCGCCGCAGCGCACGCAGTGGTATTCGGTGCGCTCCATGAAGAGCTTGCGGTCGGTCGTGGTCCCGAATACGCCGGGTATGGTGGTGAAAAAACTCGGCCATCCGGTGCCGCTGTCGAATTTCATCGCCGAAGTGAAAAGCGGCAGGCTGCAGCCTGCGCAGACGAACACCCCGGGGCGTTTCTCGCGGTCCAGCGGGCTCGTCCCGGCCCGCTCGGTGCCCTCATGGCGCAGAACGTCGTAGGCGGCGGGCGACAGTCGCTTCTTCCATTCGGCGTCCGGGAGCTTGAGCGGCTCGCTGCTCGCGGCCACGTCCGCCCCTTCGGCGAGCAGGGTTTTCCAGTTCTTTTGCAGGTCTTCCACTTTCACGGCTCCTTTTCTCGCGGGCTTCTGTCCCCATGCTGCGGCACCGAAACCCGCCAGAGACAGTGCCGTCAAGCCTCTCAAGCAATCGCGACGATCCATTTTCATCACCTCCGTAGGCCCGCAGTATAGACCGCCTTTCCCGGCCGAGATTCCCGCAGGCCTTTGCATGAGTCGTAAGAATGATCCGGTCTCGCGGTCACGGACCGCCTGCGCCGCGGTTCGCGATTCCAATACATAATGAGGCACCATGAACGGTCACGCCATCTGGTTGGCCGCCGGCCCGCGCACGCCGTTCGCCCGCGTGGACGGCCCGCTCGCGCGGCTCGATGCAGTCGAGCTCTCGCTTCCGGTCATGCGGGCGATGACCGGATCGCAGTCCGCCCCCAAACCGGACCTCGTCGTCTGGGGGACGGTGATTCCCAACCTCGGCTACTCGAACATCGCGCGCGAGGTGCAGATAGAAGCGGGCCTGGATCAAACCATCCCTGCGTTTTCCACGGTGCTCGCCTGCTCTACGAGCATGGTCGCGGCTTTCCAGGCGGCGGGAATGCTCGGGCACGGCGGCAAGGAGCTCGCCCTCGTCGGGGGCGTGGAGAGCATGAGCCGCGTGCAGATCGGGCTCTCGCAGAATTTCTCCGACTGGCTGAGGCGCTTTTCGCAGGCGCGTTCGATAGCGCAGCGCCTTGCTCTGTTCAAGAACCTCCGGGCGCGAGACATCCGCCTGCACGTTCTTGCCGTGGCCAACCGTGCCACCGGCAAGAGCATGGGCGAGCACTGCGAGGAAATGGCCAAGACCTGGAACATCGCGCGCGAGCGCCAGGACCGGATTGCACTCGCGAGCCACGAAAAGGCCGTCGCAGGCCAGAAATCCGGATTCTTCGACGACCTGATCGTTCCGGTCGAAGGCATGTCGCGCGACGGTTTTCCGCGCGCGGACACGAATCTGGAACGCCTTGCGAAGCTGCAGCCGGCGTTCGACAGGAAGAGCGGCAAGGGCACGATCACCGCAGGAAACGCATCGCCGCTCACAGACGGCGCGGCGGGCATGTGGGTGGCCACCGGCGCGGGACTCAAACGCTTGCCCGATTCCGCGCCGCGGGCGCGCCTTGTCGATTGGGAGGTCGCGGCGGTGAACGTCTTCACCGAGGGATTGCTCATGGCGCCCGCGTACGCGATTCCGCGCATGCTCGCGCGAAACGGCCTCGCCTATGGCGACATCGCGCTGTGGGAGATCCACGAGGCGTTCGCCGCGCAGGTGCTGTGCAACGTCGCCGCGCTGGAGAGCGCGGACTTCCGGCGCGACAAGGCGCGCGTCGAAGCCGACCTCGGCACGTTTCCCTGGGAGCGGCTCAATCCCCACGGCGGCTCGGTGGCGCTCGGTCATCCGTTCGGCGCGACCGGCGCGCGCATCCTTTCGCAGGCGGTGAAGGAGCTCGCGGCCATGTCCGGAGGAAGCCGCGCCGTGGTGAGCATCTGCGCGGACGGGGGTCTGGGCACCGTGGCGCTGCTCCAGGCGGAATGATGGCAGAGATGACTTCCGCCGCTGAAAATCTCGTCGAGATCTCCGGCGTCGAATTCTCGTACGGAACTAGGAAGCTCTTGAAGGGCTTGAACCTCAGGATTCCGCGCGGCAAGCTCGTCGCGATCCTCGGCGCCAGCGGCTCGGGGAAATCGACCCTGCTCCGCCTGATCGGCGGTCAGGCGCACCCGGACCGGGGCACGGTCAAGGTCGCGGGCCAGGTGGTTCACGAGCTCGACACGCACGCCCTGTACGTCCTGCGCCGCAAGATGGGGATGATGTTCCAGGCGGGCGGGCTTTTCACCGACATGTCGGTGTTCGAGAACATCGCCTTCCCGATGCGCGAGCACACCAGGCTCCCCGAGAGCGTGCTGCGCAGGATCGTGCTGATGAAGCTGCACGCGGTCGGACTGCGCGGCACGCAGGCGCTCGCGCCGAGCGAGCTCTCCGGGGGGATGGCGCGGCGCGTGGCGCTCGCGCGCGCGATCGCGATGGATCCGATGCTGGCAATGTACGACGAGCCCTTCGGCGGGCTCGATCCCATTTCGATCAACGTCATCGCCAACCTCATCCGGCAGCTCAACGATTCGCTGGGCGCGACTTCCATCGTGGTGAGCTACGACGTGAGCGAGGCGGTGAAACTCGTCGACTATGTGTACGTGATCGCCGACGGCGTGGTCGCGGGGGAGGGAACGCCCGAGGAGATGCTCGCTTCCCGGGATCCCTACGTTCACCAGTTCATGCACGCGCAGCCGGACGGGCCGATCGCCTTCCACTACCCGGGGCGGCCGATCGGCGAGGACCTGGGGCTCGGACGTGCCAGGCACTAGAAGCGCTCAGTGAACCGAACACCGTGTCAGAAGTCCAAGTTCGGATAGAATGAGTCCCATGCGTGCATACGTGGTCCGCTCGAGCGCTCTGCTGATACTCGGAGCGGGATTGCTCGCGCCGGTCGCCGCCAACGCGAACGAGGAGCTTGCTCGGGGCGTTTCTCCTGCCGCTGTCGGCATTCACGCAAACGACGAGTGCTGTCCGCCCCCGGCCCAGATCTCTCCGCCATGCGAAGACCCGAGCCTCTGCGCAGCTCAGTCCGGTCGCGGGCAGCGGGCGGCGGTTGCGGGTCAGGGAACGGCCACTGGCTTTTCTCCGTCGTTCCGGACGAAGGCTGCCGATCCTCGGGCTGAGGCACCATCCTTACCCGATCTCGATTCCCCGGGTAGCCGACCTAAGTTGTCAATTCTCTTCTGTAGTTTCCAAACCTAGCTTCGCCTCGCGCGGCGCACTGGGCCGCGTCTGATTCCTGCTGCTGACGCGGGTATGCGCGTAGTCACGCTGCGATTTCGAGGCTGCTTTGAACATAGGTCGTCCAAGTAAAAAGAATCACCGCCGCTCTTTTCTCGTGAGCGCGGCCGGGCTTTCCCTCCTGTTGCCGTACGTCGCCATCGCTGCGTCAAGCGACGCGGTGAGGGTCAGCGACGTGTGGGCGCGCGAAACCGTTCCGGGTCAGACCGTAGGCGCCGCGTACATGCTCCTTCGAAGCGCGGAAGACTTGACCCTCATCGGAGTCGCGAGCACGGCTTCCAAAACAGCCGAACTTCACCAGATGGCGATGAAGGGCGACTTGATGCAGATGCGCGAGGTGAGCATGGTGACGCTGAGCCCTCAAGTGGAATTCGCGTTACAACCTGGAGGCACGCACGTGATGCTGGTCGACCTCAAGAGGCCCTTGAAGGCGGGCGGCACGGTGACTCTCAAGCTCAGTTTCCGCCGCGCTGACGGAAGCACGTTCGTCCTGCCGGTGACGGCTCGCGTAAGGTCCATGTCTGCAGAGGCGATGCATGAGCACTGAGTTCCGACGAGATGCGCGAGCTGTGCGAGTCGTCGCGTTTTCGCTCGCGCTGCTCTCGTCGTCTTGCACCAAGGGTGCCGTGCATGAGAAGTTCGAATATATTGACATTACCGGGGTGGACATCGGCGGAGACTTTCATCTGACCGATCACCGCGGTCGGACAAGGTCGCTGGCGGACTTCCGCGGGAAGGTGATCGCCGTCTTTTTCGGATATGCGCACTGCCCCGACGCGTGTCCGACCGCGCTCGCCGAGCTGGCGCAAACGGTCGCGCAGCTGGGTAAGCAGGCCGACGAGGTCCAGGTTCTCTTCGTCACCGTCGATCCGGCGCGCGACACCCCTGAGGTGCTCGCGCGGTATGTCCCTGCGTTCGATCCGAGGTTTTTGGGCTTGCATGGCGATCCGGAAACGATCGCCAAGGTCGCCGGGTCGTACAAGGTGTTCTTCGCGGCTCAAAAGCCGAATGCTTCGGGCAACTACACCGTCGATCACACTGCTGCGCTTTACCTCATCGACCGCCGCGGACGCCCGCGCCTGTACGTAGGCGGGGCGCGAACCGTGAGCGGCATGTTGCACGACGTCAAGCTGTTATTGAACGAATGAGTTTCTCGACGAAAGGAGATCGCATGAACCGCAAAGTCGTTTTCGGAGTGATTGCCGCTGTTGTCATCGGCGCGGGCGCCGCGGGCTATGCCGCAGAAGGGCAGACGGGCGGATCCAAGGCACAGGGTATGCACGATAAGCCCGGCATGCAGGGAATGATGGGAATGATGCAGGGGTGCCAGGGGATGATGGGCGGAGGGATGATGGGAGGAGGCATGGCAAGCGGAATGATGCCCCGGCTCCCCGCAGGGAACGAAAAGCTCCAGCTTCAGATGTGGGCCGAGATGATGCAGAAGATGGGCGAGATCGCCGGCAAGTACGCCGGGCAGGTCAAGTAGCGTGGCGCGGCCCTTTGCAGTGCTTCTGCTTGCGCTGGCTCCGGCGATTGCGACGCCGGAGTCCGGCGTGACACTGGTGCACGTCCACGGCCTCGCGTACAGCGCGGACGGAAAACAGCTCTTCATTCCGAGCCACGTCGGCCTCGCAATCTACAGCGGCGGCCGCTGGAGCAAAGCCGCGGGTCCCGAGCACGACTTCATGGGCTTTTCCGCCGCGCGCGACGCGCTGTACAGCAGCGGCCACCCGGCCCCAGGGTCGTCGCTGCGCAACCGGATGGACTTCTTCCCGGCCGGTTCGCGGCAC
>CAYQVE010000053.1:8319-14682 GCA_964420785.1 uncultured Enterobacteriaceae bacterium
CGCCGATAATCGTTCCGGTGCTTTCCTGCGCCGCCATGTGCGAGATCGTGCTGTGCGCCAGGCGCGGGGGCGCCAAGTCCGATCGCGTCGAGGATAAAGCAGGCCCGACAGCGAAAGCGTCTCCGACGCAGCGAAACCCGTGAGCGTCAGGAGAAAACTATTGGAGCTGGTGCTGGGCCCGGCCGTCTGCTTTGCGCTCATTCTCGCGCAAGCTGCGCGCGCCGACGCGGTCGCCGTGAAAAAGCGATTCGAGAACCGATTTCCGGGCGTGGAGGTCACGGGTGTCGCGGCTGCGCCGTTTCTGGGGCTTTACGAAGTTTTTGTGGGTGACGGGTTGTTCTACACGGACGAGGAGGTCAATTACATCTTGAACGGTTCGCTGATCGATGCTGCCAGCCAGCGCAATCTCACCGAGGAACGCCTGAGCAAGCTGCGGGGAATACCGTTCGACCAGCTGCCGCTCGGTTCGGCGATCAAAATCGTGAAGGGCAACGGCAGCCGCAAGCTGGCGATCTTCGAGGATCCCGACTGCCCGTTCTGCCGGCGCCTGGAACACGAGCTGGCTCGCGTCGACAACCTGACGATGTACGTGCTCCTGTATCCACTCGAGGAACTCCACCCGGGCGCGACGCGGAAATCCATCCGCATCTGGTGCTCCGAGGAGCGCGCGAAGGCGTGGACGGATGCCGTTTTCGGCAAAGCGGATACGAATGCGTCCGCGGACTGCAAGCATCCGATCGAATCGCTGAAGAAATTCGCGGAAGGACGGCGGATCTTCGCCACACCCACGATGGTGTTCGAGAACGGGACGCGTGTCGCAGGCGCCTTGCCCGCGGCCGACATCGAAAAGAGGCTCGCGGAAGCCGCTGATCGGAGGAAATGAGGCGTGAAGACAAGGAAAACTTTGCGGAAAATCTCGGTAGCGCTTCTATTCGCGCTGATACCGTCGATAGCGATGGCCCAGTCGGGCGTGACCCTCGTGCACGTCCATGGCCTCGCGTACAGCCCGGACGGGAAGCAGCTTTTCATACCCAGCCATTTCGGCCTCGCGATCTACAGCGCCGGGCGCTGGAGCAAGGCCGCAGGTCCCGAGCACGACTTCATGGGCTTCTCCGCGGCGCGCGACGCTCTCTACAGCAGCGGGCATCCGGCGCAAGGGTCGTCGCTTCGCAATCCTTTCGGACTGCTCAAAAGCCGCGACGGCGGCAAGAGTTGGGAGTCGCTAGGCCTTACGGGTGAGGCGGACTTTCACGTGATGGCGGTGAGTCACGGGACATCGGCCGTCTACGTGCTTGCCCCGGTCCCGAATTCGCGCATGAGCGAGCCCGGCATCTACTCGACTTCAGACGACGGGAGGAGCTGGAAGCGGGCCGAAGGCGCGGGCCTTGCCGGCCGCATCGCGGCGCTCGCGGCGCATCAGAGCAGGGCGAACGTGGTAGCTGCGGCGACGGAGGCGGGATTGTTCCTGTCGGAGAACCGCGGCGACCGGTTCGGTCCCCTGCTCTCGGGAGCGCAGGCGACCTCGGCTCAGTTTGATCTGGACAACGAGCACCTGTGGTTCGGCGGATATGAAGAGCGCGCGACGCTCGCGAGGATCGCGCTGAAAACGCGGAAACGGGAGGCGATCCCTATCCCGTCGATCGCGAAGGACGCGGTCGCCTACATCGCCCAAAATCCCGCGAAGAAGAAAGAGTACGCGATCGCGACCTTCACCCGCGACGTCTATATCTCAGCCGACGAGGGTAAGACGTGGAAACAGATCGCGGTGCACGGCGAAACGCGCTGAACTGCGAGCGCACGATGACCCGGACTACGAAGCCCATTCTCGCCGCGCCGCTCGCGGCCCTTCTTTTTGCACAGGCGGCAGTCTCGCAGGAGCTCCTCGACCCGGACAAGGCGTTCAAGTTCTCGGCGCGCGCTCTCGATCCCTCCACGATCGAGGTGGTGTATCTCATCGCGCCGGGCTACTACCTCTACCGCAAGAACTTCAAGCTCGAACTGGGCGCGCCCACCGGCGCGAAGCTGGGCGAGCCGCGCTTTCCCGCGGGCCGCATGAAGAACGATCCGATATTCGGCGAGGTCGAGATCTATCGGGATGAGGTAAAGATCCAGCTTCCCGTCGCGCTGCCATCCGGAGCGAGAGAAGTCACGCTGCTCGCGGGATCCCAGGGTTGCTCCGACGTCGGCATCTGCTATTTGCCGCAGATGCAAAAGCTCAAGGTGTCGATGACCGACTTCGGCGAGCAGTCCCCGTCTTCGCCGTTGGATCGTTTGAACCCGCCAGCCGAGTATTCCACGCCCGTGGGCCGGCCGGAGGCGGATGTCCTTAAAGCCTTGCGCCTTCCGCCCCGCGGCGCCGGACAGTGAGGGTCATACGAAGGAGGCCCGTTCCATGAGAAGTCGTCTCATCCAAAACCTGAGCTGGGTTGCTGTCCTCGTCTGTATCGCCTTGAGCCCCGCGTCCGCCGCCGCGGGCGACGCGGCGCGCGGCGCCAAGGTCTTCCAGGCGTGCACGGCCTGTCATTCGGTGAAACCCGACGAACACATGACCGGCCCGAGCCTCGCCCACATCTGGGAGCGCAAGGCGGGCGCCGCCGACTTTCTCAGATACTCGGAAGCGATCAAGGGCGCGAACGTCGTGTGGAACCAGGGCAATCTCGACAAATGGCTCGCCGATCCGAACGCCTTCATCCCGGGCACGAGCATGAGCTTTCAGGGACTGAGCAAGGCGCAAGACCGGGAAGACGTCATCGCTTACCTCAAGGCGGTCTCGGAAGGCAAGCCGCCCGCCGCGGGCGGGCGGCAGGGCATGGGCATGTCTATGCGGAAGGCTGATCTCAAGCGCGCGCCGCCAGAAGGGCAGGTTACCTCCCTCGCTCACTGCCGCGACACGTATACGGTTCGAACGGCGGACGGCAAGGCAGCCAAGGTGTGGGAATTCAATCTGCGGTTGAAGACCGATTCGAGCAAGGAAGGGCCGAGCCCCGGCAAGCCGGTGATCGTCGGCGCCGGCATGCAGGGCGACCGGGCCTCGGTCGTGTTCGCGTCGCCCGGCGAGATAAGCGGCTTTATCAAGCAGGATTGCAAATAAGCGCCCGATGCCGCTGTCGCGGAAATATGGGATCGTGATCCTCGCCTCTGCGGCGCTCGCCTCGCTTGCGTCCCTCGCGTATCTCGGCTGGCGCGATCGACCGGCAAAGGGCCCGGAAATCGATCGCAATGATGCGGCTCAGGTTGCGCGCGGTCGCGTCGTGTACGGGGAGCGATGCGCGGCATGCCACGGCGCGAACCTCGAAGGCCAGCCCGATTGGCGCGCCCGGCTTCCAAACGGACGCCTGCCCGCGCCGCCGCACGATGATTCCGGCCACACTTGGCACCACCCGGGCGACACGCTGTTCGGCATCGTCAAGCTCGGCTTGATCCCGCCCTACGCGCCGGCCGATTACCCGAGCGACATGCCGGCGTTCGGATCGATTCTGAGCGACGACGACATCCAGGCGGTCCTCGCCTTCATCGCGAGCCGCTGGTCCCCCGAAGTACTCAAGGTGCGGGAAGAGATGATCCGCCAGCGATAGCGAGCGCGCGCCGTGACAATTCCGACAAAGGGACGAACCCTGCCGCGCGCCGCGATCGCGGTCTGCGCGATCGGCGCAGCAGCGTTGATCGCCGCGTATTTTTCGATGCGTTCAGGAGGCGAAAGCAAAGCCGGCCTCCTCGTGACCACGCAGGGTCCGCCGCTGCACCTTCTGGACTCGCCGAGAGCGCTGCGGACCATCGCTTTCGAGGACGGCCAGGGACGCAAGCGCGCGCTCTCCGACTTCCGGGGCAGGGTCGTGCTGCTCAACGTCTGGGCCACGTGGTGCGTGCCCTGCCGCGAGGAGATGCCCGCGCTCGACCGGCTGCAGCAGAACTTCGGCGGACCCGGCTTCGAGGTGCTCGCGCTGGCGATCGACGCGGGGGGTGCCGCCGCGGTGAAGCGCTTCTACGAGGAAATAGGTATACGCGCGCTTGCGGTCTACGTCGACCGCACGATGCGGGCATCAGGGGACCTCGCTGTCGTGGGCGTTCCCACGACTCTGCTCATCGACCGCGACGGCCGTGAGATCGGCCGGCGCACGGGACCGGCACCGTGGGACAAGCCGGAGACCGTGCGCTGGATCGCCGCCTACGCAAACGCGACGGCGAAGCCGTGACGGTCGAGCCAAGCGCGATCGGCCTGGCGGCCGCGTTCGGGGCGGGGCTGGTTTCGTTCGTCTCGCCGTGCGTGCTGCCGCTCGTTCCGGCGTATGTCTCCTACGTCGCGGGGCAGCCGGGCGCCGATGCACCCGGGTCCGACGCGAGGGAGAGGCTCGCCGCGCTCGGCCTGAGCGCGTTCTTCGTGCTCGGATTCAGCACGGTCTTCGTCACGCTCGGCGCGAGCGCCACACAGCTGGGACGCCTGCTGCTTCAATACCGCTACGAAGCGAACATTGCCGGAGGGGCGATCGTGATCGCATTCGGCATCCTGATGCTCGCCACGGCGCGCGGCCTGCCGTGGCTGCAGCGGGAATTCCGGTTTCATCCGCGGCTCGCCGGCGGACGGCCGGCGCCGGCGTTCGTCCTCGGCGTCGCGTTCGGGTTCGGCTGGACGCCTTGCATCGGTCCCGTCCTCGGGGCGATTCTGACTGTTGCGGCCGTGGAGTCGACCGCGTCCACCGGCCTCGGCCTGCTGGCCTGCTACGCCGCCGGACTCGGCGTTCCGTTCCTGCTCACGGCGCTGTTCACGCGCGAGCTAAGCGGATGGCTCAAGAACCTGCGCCGCCTCGGAGCCGTGCTGCAGGTCGCCGCGGGGCTCATCCTGGTCGCGATGGGCGTGGCCATGATGACCGGCCGGCTGTCGGCGTTCGCGTTCTGGCTGCTGCAGACCTTCCCCGTGTTCGGCCGCATAGGATGACGCCTACAGCTGAGCCATCGGCCGCCTCAACGCTGTTCCGACGACAGGACGCTGATAATCGGGCACGACACCTTGCCGCGAGTGGTGTCACATCGCGCTACGAGCTCCCGCAAGGTCTTGCGCAGGCGCTTCAGGTCTGCGAGCCGAGATTCCACCATCGCGAGCTTTCTTCCCGCCAGCTCGCGCGTCTCGCGGCAGCCGCGCCCGTCCTCAAGCGCGAGCAGGTTCGATATCTCCGCCAGCGTGAAGCCGAGCTCCTGGGCACGCTTGATGAACCGTATTCGATTCACGCTGCCCGCGGAGTAGCGTCGGATACCGTTCACAGGCCGCTCCGGCTCGACGATCAGGCCTCTGCGCTGATAGTAGCGCACCGTTTCCACGTTAACGCCAGCGGCGCGCGCAAGCCGCCCAATCGTCAGGTCTCGATCCATTAAAATTGCTCCTTGACTCCGTACTATAGTACGGCAATTAAAATGACGGCATCGGATTTTTCGAATCGACTTAAGTATGGCAAACGGCAAGGCTGAAAAAGCCACCTTGATCGGCGGCGCGCTCGCGGCGATCGTCGCTTCCATCTGTTGTTTGGGCCCGCTGGTGCTGCTCAGCGTCGGCATCAGCGGGGCGTGGATCTCCAATCTCACGGCCTTCGAGCCGTATCGTCCCTACGCCCTCGGCGTCGCGCTGGTCTTCATGGGTCTTGCCTGGAGAACGATCTACCGAGCTCCCGCCCCCGAAGCGTGCGAGCCCGGGACGCTTTGCGCAGTCCCTCAGACCCGCCGCGTCTACAAAGTGATGTTCTGGGTGGTGTCCGCGCTCGTGCTGGTCGCGCTGGGTTTCCCCTATATCGCCCGATTCTTTTACTGAGGAGTGCATCATGAAACATCGTTTAGCCGTTCTTTCCCTCGCAGGCCTGCTGAGCTCGACGGTTTTCGCGCCAGCGCAAGCAGAAACGAAAACCGTGACGCTCAGCGTGCCGGGAATGGATTGCGAAGTGTGTCCCATCACCGTCGGCAAGGCGCTGAAGAAGGTCGACGGTGTGGACAAAGTCGCTGCGAGCCTCGAAAAGAAGGAAGCGGTCGTGACTTTCGACGACGCCAGGACGAACGTGGATGCGCTGCGCAAAGCGACCGCCAACGCGGGTTATCCGTCGACCGTGAAGTAGTAGACCGAGGGGCGCGGCGATCACCCTCGAACGAAAGAGGTTCCATGACAACCGCTGAATTGGTTTTCTCGGCCCATTTCAGCATAAGGCCCGAGATTGAGGGCTGCTGAGGTTGGAGCGGGGCCTGAACAGCCGCAGATTCGGCGGCAAGCCATTGTTTAGATGCCGATTGGCGAGCTAGAAAGTCGTTCGCCTCGGGCAATCCCCGGTTCAGATCCTCCCAACCAAGCTCTACGGCGACGTTGGCGGGGTTTTGGTAAGGTTTAAA
>CAYQVE010000053.1:14692-15305 GCA_964420785.1 uncultured Enterobacteriaceae bacterium
AAAAGGAGCTGTCAAACCGGGTTAGCCGCCGACCATCAAGTAGTAGACCGAGTGGCGCGGCGATCACCCTCGAACGAAAGAGGTTCCATGACAACCGCTGAATTGCGAATGTCCGGCATGACTTGCGACCATTGCGCGGGGGCCGTCGCGGGCGCGCTTCGCGGCGTTGCCGGCGTAAGAACGGCCTACGTGTCCTACGAGGAAGCGCTCGCGCGAGTGGAAAGCGAGAAGCCGCTCTCGATGGATGCCCTGACTTCCGCTGTCGAAGCCAAGGGTTATGGCGCCAAGGCGGTGGTAAGGGAATCCAGGGGGAATAATGCCCGGCGGCCGAGCGCTGCCGGGGGGCGGGAAGAACCATTTAACAAGGACCGATACGGCAGCGGGCGCCGCCCGGGCGGTCGGAGTCCCCGGGGGCGAGGGGGAGCGCGTCGAGGGGCCAGCTCGCCGTCGTGCCGACCTCGTTCTGGCAGGGGCCCACGCGGCCGTACGCGACGGCGCTGGGCGCACTGGCGAACGCGAGGGCGAGGGCGCGGATCGTCTCGGGGGCGATCCCCGTCGCCACAGCGACGCGCTCCGGCGGGAAATGGGCGACCACCGCTCGGAGCTCCGCGAG
>CAYQVE010000054.1:0-9488 GCA_964420785.1 uncultured Enterobacteriaceae bacterium
GAACGCGGACCGGTCGCTCGCGGAGAGGACGGTCGGCTGGAAGGCCGCCTACGCGCTCGATGACATGTGCCGCGACGCATGGCGATGGCAAAGCATGAACCCTCACGGCTATAGGGAGGTAGGCGCGCAATCGGCCCTTCGCGCGTCCTGAAACACCGGCGGACGGCTGTCGTCCGCACAAGAGCATCGGGAGATTCGTTCGAACATGAAGGTTCTCGTTACCGGGGCCGCCGGGTTTATCGGCTCGACGCTGGCACACCGCCTGCTCGATCGCGGCGACGAGGTCGTGGGTATCGACAATCTGAGCCCCTACTACGACGTCCGGCTCAAGCAGGCGCGGCTCGAGCGCCTGCGCGCGCGCTCCGGGTTCTTCTTTCAGAAGCTCGACATCGTCGAGGGCAAGCCGATGAGCGAGCTTTTCGCGGCGGGCAAATTCGACTCGGTGGTGCATCTGGCCGCCCAGGCCGGGGTGCGCTATTCGATCGAAAACCCCTCGGCCTACGTCGATGCGAACCTCGTCGGGTTCATGCACGTGCTGGAGGGGTGCCGCCACACGAAGGTCGGGCATCTCGTGTTCGCCTCGAGCAGCTCCGTCTACGGCGCAAACACGCGGTTGCCGTTTTCCGAGCACGACAATGTCGACCACCCGGTCTCGCTATACGCGGCGACCAAGAAGGCAAACGAATTGATGGCGCACAGCTATGCTCACCTCTACGGGTTGCCGTGCACGGGCCTGCGGTTCTTCACCGTGTATGGTCCCTGGGGTCGTCCGGACATGGCGCTGTTCAAGTTCACCGAAGGGATCCTCGCCGGACGCCCAATCCCGGTGTTCAACCGCGGCGAAATGGTGCGCGATTTCACTTACATCGACGACATCGTCGAGGGGGTCATCCGGGTCATGGGGAAGCCTGCGGCTCCCGCGCTCGGATGGAGCGGTGATCACCCGGACCCGGCAACGAGCTATGCTCCTTGGCGTATCTTCAACATCGGCAACAACCAGCCGGTCAAGCTCATGCGCTATATCGAAGTGCTCGAGCAGTGTCTCGGCAGAAAGGCGAAGCTCGATCTTCTTCCGATGCAGGCGGGAGATGTTCCGGCGACTTTTGCGGATGTGGGCGAGCTGCACGAGTCCGTAAGCTACAAGCCACAGACTCCGATCGAGGTCGGCGTCAGGCGATTTGCCGAGTGGTATCAAGCCTTCTATCGGAAGTCCGCGTGAATGCCATACGCGGGGCTTGAATGACTACTTCGGCGGGGAAATGCGCCGCGCTCCGTCGAATCGTCTCACCCAGTAGCTTCCGTGCATGTTTTCGACGCGCACTGCCGCGCCCGGTCGAGGTGCGTGGATGAAGCGATTGTCACCGAGGAAGATTCCCACGTGGGAATAGGGTCGCCGCTCGGTGTTGTAGAACACTAAATCGCCCGCTTCGAGTTGCGACACGGTCACGTGCCTGCCCATCCGGCTTTGCGCCAGGGCATTGTGCGGCAGGTCTATCCCGAAGGCTTCCCTATAGACGTGCGCTACCAGGCCGCTGCAGTCGAAGCCATTTTCGGGCGAATCTCCACCCCTCCTGTACTGCACCCCCGCGCTGGCGAGCGCCTGGAAGACCATCTCCTGACTGCGGGCGGGGCGCTGCGCCTGAGGGGGCGCAGCACAAGCCGAGAGAATCAAAATGCTCAAAAACAGGTAGTTGCAGCGCATGATCAAAGTACCTTAGACCATAGGGACCCCGCTGTAAAGAAGGGCGGCCTTGAGGACCTGTCCAATGCCAAGCCCGGATCAAGACTTCAACGTTATAGTGCTTGAGTCGTGACATCGGGGGGCAAGGTTGAAGAAATCAAGTGGCCCCCGCGGCGGAATGCGGGAACAGCTCGATGCGGTCTTTGACCGGCGGGGGCCGCTTGCGGCAAAAATCCCAGAATACCGCGAGCGATCGCAGCAGGTGGAAATGGCGAATCGCGTGGCGGGGGCGATCCGGGACAACGCCGTGCTGGTCTGCGAAGCGGGCACCGGCACCGGCAAGACCTTCGCCTATCTCGTCCCGGCGTTGCTCTCCGCCGGCAAGGTCATCCTATCGACCGGCACCAAGACTCTCCAGGATCAGCTCTACCATCGCGATCTTCCGACGGTGCGCACGGCTCTCAACGTGCCGGTGAGCGCGGCGCTGCTGAAAGGCCGGGCCAACTACGTGTGCCACTATCACCTGGAGCGCAACCTGGCGGAGACCGGGTCATCCAGTCGCGAGCTCGTCTGGGACCTGCAGCGCATCTCGAGCTTCGCGCGCGTTACGCGCACGGGAGACAAGAGCGAGCTTGCCGATGTGCCGGAGGAAGCTCCCGCCTGGAACCTTGCCACGTCGACCCGCGAAAACTGCCTGGGGCAGTCGTGTCCGCGATTTCGCGACTGTTTCGTGATGGCTGCAAGGCGCGAGGCGCTCGCCGCCGATCTCATCATTGTCAACCATCATCTGTTCTTCGCGGATGTGATGCTCAAGGACGAGGGGATGGCGGAGCTCTTGCCCGCCTGCAATACCGTGATTTTCGACGAGGCGCACCAGCTCCCGGAAACGGCGACGCTCTTTTTCGGCGAATCCGTGTCCACGGGGCAGGTCATCGAGCTTGCACGGGATGTGCGTGCCGAAGCGCTCTCTGGGGCGAAGGACATGCCCGATCCGTTGCGGCTCACTGCCGCGCTGGACAAGGCGGCCCGCGATCTGCGCCTTGCCCTGCCCGACGAGGGCGTGCGCCTCACTTCGGCGTCGGTAAGGCGAAGGCGCGAATTTTCGGATGCGCTCGCAGCGCTCGATTCCGCGCTACGCTCGGTGTGCGCAGCCCTCGACGTGCTCTCCGAGCGCAGCGAGGGTCTTGCGCGCTGCGCCGAGCGCGCGCGAACGGCGCGGGCATTGCTTGAGCGCTGGTGCGACGACAGCCGCGCCGATCTGGTCCGCTGGATCGAGGTATTCAGTCACTCGCTTCGGCTGAACGCGACGCCGCTCTCCATCGCGGAGATTTTCCGCAGACAGCTCGACGGCCACCCGCGCGCCTGGATTTTTACCTCCGCGACGCTTGCGGTAGCGGGCGACTTCAGCCACTACCGCAGCGAGATGGGCCTGGACGACGCCCGCACTGCATGCTGGGAAAGCCCTTTCGACTACGCTGCCCAGGCTCTGCTATACGTTCCGAAGAAGCTCCCGGATCCGAACAGCGACGAGCATACGCGCGCGGTCGTCGCGGCCTCCCTGCCGGTGATCCGGGCGAGCGGCGGAAGCGCCTTTCTCCTGTTCACGACTTTGCGCGCGATGCGCCTTGCTCACGAGGTATTGCGCCAAGAATTCCGGCGGCAGGGGCTGGGATTTCCCCTGATGCTCCAGGGCGAAGGCTCTCGCAGCGAGCTGCTCGAGCGCTTCCGTCGGCTGGGCAACGCGGTGCTCCTCGGAAGCGCCAGCTTCTGGGAAGGCGTGGACGTGCGCGGGGACGCGCTGTCGCTGGTGGTCATCGACAAGCTGCCGTTTGCGCCTCCCGACGACCCGGTGCTCGCGGCGCGGCTCGAATTGCTGGCGCGCGAAGGCGGCAATCCCTTCCTTGGCTTCCAATTGCCTCAGGCGGTCATTTCTCTGAAGCAGGGGGCCGGTAGACTGATCCGCGACGAGACCGACCGAGGGGTGCTCGTCATCTGTGATCCGAGGCTCTTTTCCAAGCCGTACGGCCGGCGAATCCTTGCGAGCCTGCCGCCGATGAAGCTCGTGCGTGAGCTCGACAAGGTTCTTTCGTTTGTCGCCGCCGACCCGAAATCGCTCCGGGCAGCAGCTGCAGCAGACGGCGGCCGGTCCGAACTCAGCGGCCGAGCTGGGTGAGCATGTCTTTAAGCCGTGCGCTGTCGGGAAAATTCCTCCTCAAGATCCGCTCGGCGTCGTTGCGCAGTTCGGGCATGCCGAGCACGTCGTAGGCCTGGATCATGATGAGGAGCGCCTCTTGCTGGGCGGGCGCCTGGGGGTAGTTTTTCAGTGCGTACTGCGCGCGGTTTGCCGCTGCGACGTAAGCGCCCCGCTTCATGTAGTAGCGGGCGACGTGAACCTCATGTGAGGCAAGCGCATTGACGAGGTATTTCATGCGCGCCAGCGCGTCGGGCGCGTACCTGCTATCCGGAAAGCGCTGCACCAGCTCCTTGAAGGCGTCGAATGATTCCCGCGCGGACTTCGGATCACGTTCGGTCCGGTCCTGCCGGGCCATCCTGCCGAGCACACCCTGGTCTTCGTTGAAGTAAGCCAGACCTTTCAGGTAATGCGCGTAGTCGACATTGGGGTGGTTGGGGTGAAGCTTCACAAATCGCTCTGTTGCGGCGACCGCGGATGCCTGCTCGTTCTGCTTGTAGTAGGCGTAGGCGATCTCGAGCTGACCTTGCTGGGAGTAACGCCCATAGGGAAAGCGCGCTTCCAGCATTTCGTAGCGCTTGATCGCGAGGTCGTACTGGCCGCTATCCAGCGCGTCTTTCGCGTCGCGGTAAAGCTTCTCGGCCGACCATCCGGATTTGGGGTCGTGCTTGTCGATGAACGAACAGGCCGCCAACACAAGAGCGAATAAAGCTACACTACGTTTCATGGTGGAACTTGCGGATGAGACGGCAAATTATACCGTGTCGAGGGTTACGCGACGCGTTCCCGATACTCTTGCGGGTCTGCGCTTGGACAAGGCCCTCGCCCGGATGTTTCCCGAGCATTCGCGCAACCGCCTGCGGAGGTGGCTGAAAGACGGGCACGTCAGCCTCGATTCGCATGCAGCCAAGCCAAAGCAGAAGATTTGGGGCGGTGAGCGAGTCGAAATCCGGTCGCAGCCCGGCCCGGCCGACACGGCGTTCCGAGCCGAACCCATCGCGCTCGACCTCGTGTACGAGGATGACGACGTCCTGGTGATCAACAAGCCAGCGGGCCTGGTGGTTCATCCCGGAAGCGGCAACTGGAAAGGGACGCTGCTCAACGCCCTCCTGCACCGCGCGCCGCAGCTTGCGGCGATTCCGCGTGCCGGCATCGTGCACCGGCTCGACAAGGACACCAGCGGACTTCTCGTGGTGGCGAAGACTTTGCGGGCGCACAGCGAGCTGATTCGGCAGCTCCAGGCGAGAACGGTGAAGCGCGACTACCTTGCACTCGTGCACGGCGTGGTCAAGCTGGACGGAGAAGTGAGCGCGCCCGTCGGACGCGATCCGCGACATCGCACGCGCATGGCCGTGGTGCCTACCGGCCGTCCGGCCTTGACGCGTTTCAGGGTGGCAAGGCGCTTCGCCCGCGCGACTCTGCTCGAATGCAGCCTCGCTACCGGCAGAACCCACCAGATTCGAGTGCACATGCAGTCCCTGGGCCATCCCTTGGTCGGCGATCCCGTCTATCGGAGCAAGCGACTCAACGATCAACGAACCCCGCAGCTTCGTCGTCAGGCCTTGCATGCCGTCCGGCTCGGGTTTTTGCATCCGGTTTCCGGCGCGCTCAAGCGCTTCTCGGTGCCCTTGCCCGAAGACCTGCGGTCGCTCCTGGACTCGCTCGAGTGAGGAGCCGGCCTCACCCCGATTGGATCGTTCCCGACTGGCCGGCGGGGAGGCGCGTGCGCGCGCTCGTCACCACGCGCGACGGTGGAGTGAGTTCCGGGAAATTCGCGAGCCTCAATTTGAGCACGCGGGTAGGCGATGATCCGCGTTGTGTGGCGCGTAACCGCGCCATCCTGAGGGCATGCCTGCCCGCCGACCCCGCATGGGTGAAGCAGGCGCACGGGACGGCCGTGATCGATGCGACGCGGGCGACGCCGGACGCGGAGGCCGACGGGGTCGTTACGCAGAGCGCGGGCGAAGTCTGCGCGGTGATGACCGCCGACTGCCTGCCGGTCTTGCTGAGCGATCGCGCGGGCAGGAGCGTGGGGATCGCCCACGCGGGATGGCGCGGGCTCGCGGGGGGAATCGTCGAGAACGTCGTGCATGCGATGGGCGTCCCCTCGCAGGACATCATCGCCTACATCGGACCGGGCATCGGAGCGCGCCGCTACGAAGTCGGAGAGGACGTCCGCAAGGCCTTCGTCGACAGGGACCCTGCCGCTGCGAAGGCATTCGCGCCGGGACAAAACGGGGCCTACCTCGCCGATCTGTACGACCTTGCGCGGCAGCGGCTCGCCGCGGCGGGAGTCGCCGAGGTCTATGGGGGGGAATTCTGCACTGCGAGCGAAGAGCGCTTCTTTTCCTTCCGTCGAGACCGGACCACCGGCAGAATGGCGAGCCTCATCTGGCTGGAGGAAGGCTAGGGCATGGCGACGATTGCGTGGATCTCCGCGGCGACCGTCGCGGGCGGCGTGATGAGCATCGCGATCGCGGCGATGTTTGCACTTTCCGCGCCGGCAAGCTGGGTGCCGGCCCTCGTGAGCTTCGCAATCGGTACCCTGCTAGGCGCGGTCTTCCTCGAGATCCTGCCGCATGCGATCGGCAGCAGCGGGAACCTTCAAGCGCTGTTTGCCACTGTGCTCGCAGGTATTCTGGGGTTCTTCGTTCTGGAGAAGCTCGTGCTGTGGCGGCATTGCCACATCGAAGACTGCGAGGCCCACAACCATCACGCCGACCCGAGCGACGGTGGCCGCAGCGGGCTCATGATCATCATCGGCGACAGTTTCCACAACTTCGTCGACGGCATCCTGATCGCGGCGGCATTTCTGCAGAGCACCGAGCTGGGTGTGGTCACTGCGGCCGCGATCATCGCGCACGAAATCCCACAGGAAATCGGCGACTTCGTCATACTGCTGCACTCGGGGTACAGCAAGCTCGCGGCATTGGCCCTCAATCTGCTGTCGAGCCTCGCGATGCTGGTCGGCGCGCTCCTCGCGTACTTCACGTTGCAGGCGGCGCAGGAATGGATCGGCACGGTGCTTGCGCTCGCCGCAGCGAGCATGATCTACGTGGCCGTAGCCGATCTCATCCCCGGGCTGCACAAGCGTCCGGAGCTCCACGCCACCGCGCAGCAGGCAACGCTCATCGCGCTGGGGGTTGCGTTGATCTGGCTCGTCGGCGATGTAGTCAGGGCGGCGTAGCGCTCACAGCATCGCCGAGCCGCCGTCGACCACCAGCGTCTGTCCGGTCATGAACGCGGAGTCGTCACTCGCGAGAAAACTCACCGCGCCCACCAGGTCCTCCGGACGCTCTTCACGCTGGATGGCGCGGCTGCGGATGCTGTCGGCGTGGTTGCGCAGATGCTCCGGTCGGCCTGAGGTCCCGTCCGAAACGGTCAATCCCGGGGCGATCGCGTTTACCGTGATTCCGTCCCTGCCCAGCTCGCGGGCGAGGCCGCGTGTCATGGCGATGACCGCGCCTTTGCTCGCGATGTAGTGCAGGAAGTGGGGCACGCCTTTGAGGGGGGCGCCGGAGGCGAGATTGATGATGCGGCCGCTGCCTTGTCTGCGCATGTGCGGCGTGACCGCCTTGCAGCAGAGCGCTACGCCCAGTACGTTGATTTCGAGAAGGCGTTTCCATTCATCGGCCGGAATCTCCTCGAAAGGCCCGATCTTCACGGCGGCGAACATCGCCGCACAGTTGACAAGGATGTCGATGCGCCCGTAGGCCTTCATCGTCTCCGAGGCCATGGAATCGGTGTCGGACGCCGAGGACACGTCGACCCTGAGTCCGAGTGTGCGCGTGCCGGACTTCGCCAGCTCCGCAGCCGCGACGTCGTACTGCGCGATATCGGCGATGACGACGCTCGCGCCGTCGGCGGCGAGCCGCGCCGCCATCGCTTTGCCGATGCCTCTTCCTCCTCCGGTCACGATTGCAGTTCTGCCTTTCAGGTTCATGGGCGATCTCCTCTCGGGCGATGGTATTGACGGCAGGCGAACGTGTCAAAAAACTTTATTGTTCATTAAGCAATGAGCTGCTAGCATGCGCCGGTGCGGCGGAACGGAATTCGATCGAGCGTTCTCGTGGCGGGCATGCTGGCTCTTGCCGAAGTCGGCTACGCACAGGACATTCCCGAAGAAACGACCGCCAAATTCCAGGCGACCTACGTCTGGCAGCGAAAGTCGCCTCTCGGTGCGCCGTATTCCGGTCCCCACAGCCTTTCCCCGGATCGCGAGAAGAGCTATTCGTTCACTGCGACCGCAGCCCTGGGCACCAGGACTTGGAGGGGAGGCGAGCTCTATTTCAACCCCGAGGTGGCGCAAGGCGTGCCTCTTTCCGGATTGACGGGACTCGGCGGATTCACGAACGGAGAGATCGCCCGCACATCCGGTCCGAATCCCCATGTTTACCGGGCCCGGCTGTTTGCGCGCCAAACCTGGGGTTTCGGCGAGGGGAGCGAAAAGGTGGAGTCGGATGCCAACCAGCTTGCCGGCAGCGTCGATCGGCGCCGATTGGTGTTGACCGTTGGAAACCTTTCGATACTGGACATCTTCGACGACAACAGCTTCAGCCACGACCCGCGGACCCAGTTCCTGAACTGGTCGCTCATGACGCACGGCGCCTACGACTACGCCGCCGACGCGCGCGGTTACTCATGGGGATTCGCCCTCGAGTATTTGAGCGATGACTGCAGGCTGCGGGCCGGCCGCTTCATCCAGCCGAAAGAGCCGAACCAGCTGGCGCTCGACCCGAGGATCTTCAAGCACTACGGCGACCAGATCGAGATCGAGCGCGCATACGCTCTCGCCGAACGCCCGGGCAAGCTGCGTTTTCTCGCCTTCCGCAACGTCGCGAGGATGGCACGCTATCAGGACGCCTTGGAACTGGCGGCTCAAACGGGCGGGGCGCCGGATATCAACGCAGTGCGCACGGTCGAGCGCGTCAAGCGCGGGTTCGGGCTCAATCTCGAGCAGGAAGTCTCCCCGACCGTGGGCCTGTTCGGCCGGGCGAACTGGGCTGACGGGCAGACCGAAACTTACGCATTCACGGAAATCGATCGATCGCTCTCGGGAGGTGTGTCGGTCAAGGGCGGAACGTTCGGTCGAGCGAGGGATAGCCTCGGGATCGCATATGTGCGCAGCTTTCTTTCCGCCGCGCACCGCGACTACCTCGCCGCGGGAGGGCTGGGTTTCTTCCTCGGAGACGGTGCGCTGAACTATCGGCCGGAAAACATCCTCGAGGCCTATTACAGCCTGAATGTCGCAAAGGACACTTGGTTCTCCGCCGATCTCCAGCGGATTTCAAATCCCGGCTACAACGCCGATCGCGGTCCTGCGACAGTCATCTCGGCGCGCCTGCACCACGGGTTTTGAGGCAGCCTGGCGCGGCCGAAGATCACGCAAGTTCGGGGTCGATCGCGGCGAGCAACATGGTTTCGCCGCCGGAATGCCGGATCCACCACAACGCTCCCTTGCCGATATCCCAGTCGGCCTGCGCACCCGAAAGCGACGTCGCAGCCACGCGGCCCAATGTCGGCTGGTGTCCCACGATGAGTACGGCCCTCCAACCTTCGGGCCAACCGACCGCCGCACTGCCAGTCAGTCCCGTTTTCAAGCTCCTCTGCCTGCCG
>CAYQVE010000054.1:9498-15179 GCA_964420785.1 uncultured Enterobacteriaceae bacterium
GTGTCCGACGATGAGTACGGCCCTCGAGCGTGCGGGCCAATCGACCGCCGCAATGACATCTTCGGCCGCCGCATCGGTGCCTACGGCCGTCGTGGTCATGAACGCCACGCCGAGCGCTCTGGCGGTCTCCTCCGCGCGTGCCGCGGGGCTGACCAGAATTTCGCAATTTGCGGGCAAGCGGGGCTTCAGCCAGGCGGCGATGCGCCGCGCCTGCTCCCGGCCGTGTTCGGTCAGCTTCCGCGCAGAATCCGGGCTGCCCGCCTCGGCCTCGGCATGTCGCCACAGAATCAAATCCATTGTCGCGCCTTCCGAGATCCGCGCCGGTCGGGCTACGCGACCGGGCGGAGGAGTATTATCCCGAAACGCTCTCGTCCGGGAAGAGCGACACTTTTCACAGGAGACGAACGATGGCCAAGGCCGACGGAATCTACAGGATCACGGAAGTGATCGGAACGAGCGAAACTTCGTGGGAGGACGCTGCGAAGCGGGCGGTTCAAGCGGCATCCAAGACTTTGCGCGACCTTCGCATCGCGGAGGTCGTAAAGCAGGACTTGAAGGTCGAGGACGGCAAGGTCGTGGCTTACCGCACGCGGGTGATGCTGTCTTTCAAGTATCAGAAATAGATCTTCCCGGGAGAGTCCCTGGGCGTTCGGCCTCATTCCTTGCCCGACGCGGAGATGGCCTTGCGGACGAAGGCCTTCCTTTCGTCCTTGTCCTCGATTTCTTCGGCGATCAGCAAGTACAACTCCCCAGCATCCCGCGCCTTTGCCGCTGCGCGCTTGACGACGACCTTGGCGACCGCGCCGATGTACTTGGCGAGGGCCGCTTCGGCCTTGGCGAGCGCCTGTGCGTCGATGTGCGACGTGGTCGGCGGCGAAGACTGTTGCCGCGCGGCGCCGGTACGAGTCGGATCCCCGGAGGGCGTCGACTTGTCGCCGGAGAATCTCCTGACGAACGCGGCACGCAGCTTTTCGTCGGCGATGTCGACTGACACAATTTCGGCGAGGCCGGAGACGGTGTAGGCCTTCTTGGCCGCGGACTTGATCACCATAGCGGCGATCGGGCCGATATGCTTGGCGAGCTCCGCTTCGATTTTCTTGAGAGTCTCCCGGTCGAACTCGACGCCTGTGGGAAAAGTCGTCGGCGGGGTAGTCGCTTGCCGCGGATCCTGGATCTTCACGGTCGTCTTGTAGGTCACGGTCCTCGGGTCCGGCGCGACGAGTCCGGAGAGCGCGGAGCGAAACTCCGCCACCGATTGCGGACGCTCCTCTTCGTGTGATACAAGCGCCCAGTCGACCGCCGTGAGCAGCTCGATGCTGTAGCGGCTGCGGTCGGCGACCTGCACCGCGGGCGGCAGCATGTCCTGGCGCACGCGCGCCACCGCCTCCACAGGCCTTTTGCCGACGATCATCCAGTACAGGACTCCGCCGAGCGCGTACAAGTCGCTCCACGGCCCCTGCCGGCCCTGCGAGTGATATTGCTCGATCGGCGCGTAACCCGGGGTGACTATCGCGGTCCGCTCGGTGCCTGACGAAGCGGTGCGCGCGGAACCGAAGTCGAGCAGCACGGGTGACCCGTCTTCGCGAATGAAGACGTTGCCCGGCTTGATATCGCGGTGCAAATAACCGGTGCGATGAATGAGTTCCAGGCCGTCGAGCAGCGGGGCGGCGATGGCGAGCACGGCGCTTTGTTCCAGTGGCCGGCGGGTGCGGATCCATTCACCCAGGGGTTGTCCCGCGACGAATTCCATCACCATGTAGGCGGTGCTGTTCGCTTCGAAGAACCGCAAGACCCTGACGATATTCGGATGGCGGAACGAGGCGAGAGTGCGCGATTCGTCGAGAAACCGGGAAAGGCCCCACTTGAACGACTCCGAGCTGGACTCGGACTTCGGCTGTACCGATTGGTCCTCGCCGCGCTGGGCGAGGTCGCCGGGCAGGTACTCCTTGATCGCGACCTTGAGGTTGAGGTTCGAGTCGATGGCGAGATAAGTCAGGCCGAAACCCCCGATTCCGAGAGTTTGCTCGACACGGTATTCGTGCAGCGCATAACCCTGGGGGAGGGCGATTTCGGCGGCCATCGATGTGCGGCTACTTCTGGTCGATCAGGCTGATCGCCTTTTCCAGGCTGCGGCGCATGCGATTGAAGGATTTCGCCAGGAGCGCCACCTCGTCGCGGCCCGACTCTGCGAACTCGGGGATCTCCATGTCGCCCGTGCTGATTCGGTCGGCGGCGCCCGACATTCGCGTAATCGGCCGCACGATCAATACCGACAACATTAGGTTCAGGATCACGAACAGAACGACGAAGACGCCGCCGAGCGAAGCCATGAAGGTGTAGAAGGCGCGGTTCGCGTTCTGGATCGGCAAGGACATCGGCACCGAAACGACCTGCGCGCCGATGACCTCGTTCAACTTCCAGCCGAAGCCGTTGTTGGCCCCGTAGAGCTTGACCATCGACGCCGGCGCCATCTCCGCCGTGGTATGGCAGGTGAGGCAGGCCGGATCCCTTATCTGGAACGGGCGCGCGAGAAACAGCGACATGCCGGTAGGCGTTGTTCGGGTCCCGGAGATTTCCGCGCGCGCCGAGTTGTTGCGGAACTCGTTGACGATGTCAGCTTCCCATTCCACCGCGCGGTCCCGCGGGTTGGTGGGATTCAGCGCGGCTTCTTTGTAGGCGTAATCGGGATACTTCTTGCGCAGCTGATTCATGACCTCGGTCGCGGCGAAGGCGGGCACGCCTTGCGGCAGGAATTCGTCTTCCTTTTGCGCGAGCTTGTCGCGCACCTGGGTCACCGTGTACTGACGCATCGACAGCGCTGCCTCCAACATGACTCCCGCGTTGCGCAATACCTCGTCGCGCGCGTTCTTGTGGAGCAGGTCGTAGGAAACATAGCCGGAGACAGCGAGCCCCAGGATGAAGACAAAGAGAAGCACCAGATTGAACTTCAGTCTCAAACCCATGATTCCTCCCTTTTCCGAACCTAGCGCTTCGCGCGGGGTTTGTGCGGGCAATTCGGCTTGGTGCACACGGCGTACAGCTGCAGTGAATGCTCGCGAATCGCAAAGCCGCGTTCCGTGGCGACGCGTACCTGGCGCTTCTCGATTTCGGCGTCATAGAATTCTTCGACGCGTCCGCACTGCACGCATACTAGATGATCGTGATGGCTGCCCTCGTTCAGCTCGAACACCGCCTTGTCGGACTCGAAGTGGTGGCGCTGGAGGATGCCGGCCTGTTCGAACTGGGTGAGGACGCGATAGACCGTGGCCAGCCCGATGTCCAAGCCATCGTTGATGAGAATTCGATAGACGTCCTCGGCCGATAAGTGGCGGACCTTGCTGTTTTCGAAAAGCTTCAGGATTCTCAGCCGCGGGCCCGTGGCCTTCAGGCCGCTGGTCTTCAAGTCGTGGACGTTGGTCACGGAGGATCACTCGGGGAAGATGCCCGTTTCCGCTATCATATAGCGTTTTATTGCCGCGGAAATACCCTGATCGTGCCGCGAATGCTGATTTTGGCGCTACCGTTTCTCACCGCTGCTTGCGGACTTGCGCCGAGCCTCACGCCTTACCGGATGGAAATCCAGCAGGGGAATTACATCACCCAGGAAATGGTCGCGCAGCTCAAGCCCGGCCTGACCCGGGATCAGGTGCGATTCGTTCTGGGGACGCCGCTGGTCAGCGATATCTTTCACGAAGAACGCTGGGATTACGTTTTCCTGCGCCAGCGCGCCAACAGCCGGGAGGTCGAGTATCGCCGCATTGCGTTGGTTTTCGAAGACGGGAGGGTGAAGCGCGTCGAGGGAGACATCGTCGCTTCTGCGGTCCCCGTCCCCGGAAAGCCCGGGCAGTGAAGCTCGTCATCGCCGGCGCGGGGGGCCGCATGGGACGTACCTTGATCGGGATGGTCCTCGCATCGGGGGAACTCAAGCTCGCGGCGGCGGTGGAGGTTCCAGGGAGCCCCTTCATCGGCAAGGATGCAGGAGAACTGGTCGGGCGACCCTGCGGCGTGAAGATCGCTTCCAGCTTCGCCGACGCAGTTGCGAAAGGCGACTGCCTGATCGATTTCACCCGTCCGGAGGGTACGCTCGCGCACATCGAACAGTGCCTGAAGAAGGGCGTGCGCATGGTGATCGGAACGACCGGATTTTCGGCGGAGCAAGACGAACGTATCGCGGCGGCCGCGGGAGAGATCGCGATCGTGAAGGCTCCGAACATGTCTGCGGGCGTAAACGTCGCGTTCAGGCTTGTCGAGACGGCCGCGCGCACGCTCGGTGACGCTTACGACGTGGAGATCCTCGAAGCACACCATCGACACAAGATCGATGCGCCTTCAGGCACCGCGCTCAAGTTCGGCGAAGTGATCGGCCGCGCACTCGACAGGGACCTCGCTCGCACCGCCGTGCACGGACGCAAGGGCGAGGTTGGTGAACGCGATCCCAAGGCGATCGGGTTTCACTCCGTTCGCGGCGGTGATATCGTCGGTGAGCATACCGTCATGTTCATCGGAGAGGGCGAGCGCGTTGAAATCACCGTGCGCTCGGGCAGCCGCGCGACCTATGCCCTCGGGGCGCTTCGAGCCGCGCGCTTCCTCATGGGCAAGGAACGCGGCCTCTACGACATGCAGGACGTGCTGGGGCTCAGGTAGTCCGGACTCAACTACCACCCTGCTTCATGGCACGCAGGGCCTGCTGCGTCCACACCTCGTCGATCGCCTCGAGCACCTCGTCGGCCCTTTTGAAGCGGTTGCGGGGTTCCACGGCGATCATCCGGTCGAGCAGCCCCTGATACTCGGCCAAGCCGTCAGGGAGCTTCGGCCGCGGTGCGCTGACGTGCAGGGCGATCAGGCCCGACACCGATTCGGCATCGAACGGCCGCTTGCCGGTCAGCATCTCGTGAAAAATGATTCCGAGGGAGTAGATGTCGGACTGCATCGTCGCGGGGCTGCCTTCGATCTGCTCCGGCGAAACGTAGTAGGGAGTCCCGTAGAGCTCACCGTGCCGCGTGTGGCCCGGGTCATCCCCGAGCCGCTTGGCGATGCCGAAGTCGGCGAGGACGATGCTGCCGTCGGCGCGCGCCATGAGATTTCCCGGCTTGATATCGCGGTGGATGACGCCGCGAGTGTGAACCTCGCGCAGCGCACCTGCGGCCTGGGCAAGCAGCGACAAAGCCTGCCGCCCGCTCAGGCCATGGGGGATGACTTCGGCGAGGCTGCCGTTGGGAAAATACTCCATCGCGATGTACGCGTGGCGATCGCTGAAACCTCGATCGTAGATCTTGACCACGTTGGGGTGATCGATCGACGAGATGATGTCGAACTCCTGCACGAAGCGCTGCAGCAGGATTTCGTCCAGGCCGGCCGTGGCGTTGAGGATCTTGAGGACAACCTGCTGCTTGTCGCTTTCCCGCTCGGCGAGGTAGACGATGGAGGAGCCGCCGCGCCCGACCTTGGACACGACGCGGTAGCCCTGGACCATCAGGCGCTTTTCGCCGATTTCGCCCGTGATGATGCTCAAGGTGATGCCGAGCGCGGCCTTTGCCGCATCGGCGGCGACCCGGGCGTTGGCCGCGAGGGCCTGGCGCATGTCCTCCGGGATCTGAACGGAGGCGTGATCGTCATCGCCGGCCGCAATGCCGATGATTTCGAACGCGTCGGTGGGCATGCTGCGTCCGCGCAAGTGCACT
>CAYQVE010000055.1:0-15051 GCA_964420785.1 uncultured Enterobacteriaceae bacterium
ATGGGCGGGTTCACCGGCCTCATCCTCGCGATCATGCCGATCGACATCCAGCTGCAGGATACCTATTACGTGGTGGCGCATTTCCACTACGTACTGGTGGCGGGGTCGCTCTTCTCGCTCTTCGCGGGATTTTACTTCTGGGTGCCCAAATGGACCGGTAGGATGTACGACGAGAAGCTCGGAAAATGGCACTTCTGGCTGTCGATGATCTTCTTCAACGTCACCTTCTTCCCGATGCACTTCCTAGGTCTGGCCGGGATGCCGCGGAGGATTCCCGACTATGCGCTGCAGTTCGCCGAGTTCAACGAGATCGCCTCGATCGGAGCGTTCGGCTTCGGGCTCTCTCAGATCCTGTTCCTGTGGATCATCCTGAAAGTGACCGTGCTTCGGCAGGGCGAAAAGGCAGTGCAACGGCCCTGGGACGGCGCCGACACGCTCGAGTGGACGCATCTGCCGAGTCCCGCTCCCTACCACAGCTTCCACGAGCAACCGGTGTTGGGATGACGCCTGAACGCGAGCAGAGGCGCAACAACCGGTGGACCGCGCTGGTGCTCAGCTCGATCGCGCTCGTCTTCTTTCTGGGGATCATGCTCAAGTACGTGATACTCAAATGACACAGCAGACAGAGAATCGCGGGCAGGCCAACCGGAAACTTATGAAAAAGCTGCTGGTGGTCGCGACCGTGATGTTCGGCTTTGGGTTCGCGCTGGTGCCGTTCTACGAGAGGATTTGCGAGGTAACGGGCATCCGGAACGTGTTTCAGCCGGACGCTGCGGCGGCGCAGAACACTCAAGTGGATACCACGCGAAATATCTCGATCGAATTCGACGCGAACGCGCAACGCCTGCCCTGGACCTTCAAACCGCTCCAGGCTAGCGTGTCGGTGCGCCCGGGCGAGGTGACTCAAGTCGTGTACGAGGTCAGGAACACGCTCGAGCGGTCCGTGACAGGACAAGCCGTTCCGAGCTACAGCCCGCAACAGGCGGCGCTCTATTTCAGAAAGATGGAATGCTTCTGCTTCCGGCAGCAGACGCTCGCTCCGGGCGAAGTGCGCAGAATGCCGGTGGTTTTCGTGATCGATCCGCAGCTGCCGCCCGAGCTCAATACAGTCACGCTGTCCTACACCTTCTTCGAGGTGAACGGGGCGCGCGGGAGCGGAGGATGACGGCAATGGCGAGCGAGCAAACGCCGAAGTCCGCGTCACCGCTGCAGGTCGCCAAGGCGGTGCTCTGGTCGTTTCTCGGCATCAGGGCGCGCACGGCGCACGAGTCGGACCTGACGCAGCTGAAGCCGGCGCAGGTGATCATCGCCGGCCTCATAGGGGCCGCGATTTTCGTACTGAGCCTGGTCCTGCTGGTGAAGTTCATCGTCGGCAGGGCCGCGTAAGGGGAGGAGAGCAAGATGAGCGATCGCGCTCAGCACTACTACGTCCCGCAGCCGTCCCGCTGGATGATCTTCGGATCGGCCGCCCTGTTCTGCATGGCGACCGGCGCCGCCGGCTGGTTCAACGGCTGGGAACCCGGGCGCTACATCGTTTTCGCCGGGCTCGCCCTCCTCGCCTTCATGATGGCGCGCTGGTTCGGCGACGTGATCCGCGAGTCCGAGGGCGGCAAGTACGGGCGCTGGGAAGACGTTTCGTTTCGCTGGGGCATGAGCTGGTTCATCTTCTCGGAGGTAATGTTCTTCGCCGCTTTTTTCGGGGCCCTCTACTACACCCGGCTACTCGCGGTGCCCGACCTGGGAAGCATCGACAACAAGCTGCTCTGGCCGGATTTCGCCGCGCAATGGCCCACAGCCGGGCCGGTTTTCAGGGATCCGTTCACGCCGATGGCGGCCTGGGGCATTCCGGCGATCAATACGCTGCTGCTCCTCTCGTCGGGTGTTACGGTTACGATCGCCCACTGGGCCTTGAAGGAGGGGAAGCGCGCACAGCTCGCGCTCTTCATGCTCTTCACGGTGGCGCTCGGCGTCACCTTCCTCTGCTTCCAGGCCTATGAATACGGCCATGCCTATTCCGATCTCAACCTGAAGCTCTCGACTGGTGTCTACGGCTCGACGTTCTTCATGCTCACCGGCTTCCACGGATTCCACGTGACCCTGGGCACGCTCATGCTGGCCGTGATTCTGGCTCGTTGTCTCGCCGGCCACTTCAGGCCCGAAAACCATTTCGCGTTTGAGGCGGTCGCGTGGTACTGGCACTTCGTCGATGTCGTGTGGCTGGGCCTGTTCATTTTCGTGTACTGGCTTTAGGGAGCTGGTGCGCCGTACTTCGCATGCGGCTTTTTGCCTCAGCTGATCTTGCCTGGGATGAGGCCGAAGTAGTAACCGACCATTAGCAACAGGAACAGGGCCAGCGACAATCCGACGCGAAACGCGAGCGCTTTCACGGTGCGCTTGGACTGGCCGCCGTCGGTCACGAGAAAAAACAGCGCCGAGCCCAAGCTCGCCAGAATCGCGACGAAGAATAGAATGACGACGATTTTCACGGCGCGGCGGCGTGAACCTTCCGGCCCGAGTGTACACCTTGTGAAATCATGACTGGAATCCGCATCGGCGGGAGAGTATTCCGTCCGGGGGTCGCATCGAGCGTCGCGGCCGCGGGTTTCATAGCGCTCACGATTTCGCTCGGCAACTGGCAGACGCGGCGCGCCGAGGAAAAACTCGAGCTCGGTCGCAAGCTCGACGAAGCGGCCAGCGGCCCGGTATTTTCGGTGCCTTCGGTGCGACTGGACGCCTCCGCCCTCGAGCGCCGACGCGTCAGCGCGCGCGGCCGTTTCGTCGCGCGCGCCGCACTCCTCCTCGACAACAAGGTGCTGCACGGCGCTGCCGGCTATCATGTGCTGACACCACTCAAGCTCGAAGGCGGCGAGGGGCTCCACGTCCTCGTCAACCGCGGCTGGATCGCGGCGGGCGAGCGTTCCAGGCTGCCTGCGGTCCCGACCCCGGAGAACGTGCAAACGATCGAGGGCATCGCGGTGGCGCCAAGCCGGCGCTTCATTGAGCTCGCTCCGGAAGCGGCTTTGGGTCCCTTGCGCCAGAACCTCGTGCCGGAGCTGGAGGAGAAGCGGCTCGGGCTCGGGCTTCAGCCGTTCGTGATCGAGCAGACAAGCGACGCTCAGGACGGCCTCGCGCGCGAATGGGAGCGTCCCGATACCGGCGTGGATCGGCATCGCAGCTACGCGCTTCAGTGGTATTCGTTCGCGGCGCTTGCCGCCGTCCTCTATGTCGCTCTCAGCTTCAAGCGAGCCGATTCCGAGCGCAACTGAGGGCCGTCGTCGCGGCAGGCGCATCGCGTTCGCGATCCTCGCGCTTTGCGCCGCACCCACGGTCGCGGCCTGGCTCGCCTACTTCGTATGGCAGCCGCAGTCGCGGCTGAATGACGGCGAGCTGATCGAAGCCCGCGCCATCTCAGACCCCGAACTGCGGACCTTGGACGGCAGCCCGTTCCGGCTCTCGCAGTTGCGCGGCAGATGGGTGCTGCTGCAAATCGACTCCGGCGCCTGCGCCGAAGGCTGCAGAAAAAAACTCGTTTACATGCGCCAAGTGCGCCTCGCGCAGGGCAAGGACGCCGAGCGAATCGAGCGAACGTGGCTGCTCGCCGATGCCGCGCCACCCGCTGCCGCGCTCTTGCGCGACCACGAGGGCCTGCGCGTCATGCGCGCGCCGGGCAGGCCTTTCCTTGCGGAATTCCCCGCGGCGCGGGACCCCTCCGATCACATCTACCTATTGGACCCCCTTGGCAACCTGATGCTGCGGTTCTCGGGCGATCCCGATGCACAGCGGATGGTGAAAGACCTCGCGCGGCTGCTCAAGGCATCGCGCGTCGGTTAGAGTCGGAGGCGAGCGTGATAAAATTTCGCTCATGCAACTCGCTTCGACCGCTGCCCGCTTCCGCCTGCGCGAGTTTCTGAGCCTCACCAAGCCGCGCGTGGTGTCATTGATCGTGTTCTGCGCCGTCATCGGCATGTTCCTCGCCGTTCCGGGCATGGTGCCGCCGAAGCTTCTCTTCGCCGCGACCATCGGCATCTGGCTTGTGGCGGGCGCGGCGGCGGCGGTGAACTGCCTGGTGGAGCGGAAGATCGACGCGGTCATGACGCGCACTCGGTACAGGCCGCTACCCCGTGGGGAGCTCACGTCGCTTCAGACGCTCGCGTTCGCCGGCGCAGCCGGCGGTACCGGGCTGTGGGTGCTGTACGCACTCGTCAATCCGCTCACCATGTGGCTCACCTTCTTTACGTTCATCGGCTACGCCGTGGTCTACACGGTCTTGCTCAAACCCATGACCCCGCAGAACATCGTGATCGGCGGAGCCTCCGGGGCGATGCCGCCCGTGCTCGGTTGGGCCGCCGTCACCGGCGGAGTCGCCCCCGAGGCGCTGCTTCTTTTCCTTATCATCTTCGCGTGGACCCCGCCGCATTTCTGGGCGCTCGCGCTCTATCGCACCGAAGATTTCGCCAAGGCGGGACTCCCGATGCTGCCCGTCACGCACGGGCACCGCTTTACTCGCCTGTACGTGCTGCTCTACACGCTGATTCTGTTCGCCTCGGCGCTGCTCCCTTTCGCCTACGGCATGAGCGGCTGGATCTATCTCGCCGCCGCAGTCGTTTTGAACGGAATATTCCTGGGTTACGCGGTGCGCCTTTACGTAAGCTACACCGATGCGCTCGCCCGGCGCACTTTCCGCTATTCGATCGCGTATCTCGCGGCGCTCTTCGCCGCGCTCCTCGTCGATCATCATTTTTTCAAGTGAGCGCCTGCCTGCGGACGTGGGTCGGGCTTGTCTTCGCCGCATTCGTGCTTGCCGGCTGCGGCGGGTCGCGTCCGTCGTTCAAGAACACGGATGTCACGGGCGCCGATTATGGCAAGGATTTTGCGCTCACCGACCACACGGGCAAGGCGCGCACTCTTGCCGATTTCCGCGGCAAGGCGGTGGTGATGTTCTTCGGCTATACACGCTGCCCGGACGTATGTCCGACGACCCTTGCCGAGCTCAAGGCGGTCAAGGATCAACTCGGCGAGGACGGAAAGCGGCTGCAGGTGCTGTTCGTCACGGTCGACCCGGAGCGCGACACGCAAGAACTTCTCGCGAACTACGTGCCGGCATTCGACCCCAGTTTTCTCGGGCTCTACGGCGATTCCGCCGCGACCGCCAGGGTCGCAAAAGACTTCAAGGTGTTCTATCAGAAGGCGCCGGGAAAGACACCGGACGGCTATACCGTGGATCACACGGCGGGCAGCTACATTTTCGATCCGCAGGGGAGGCTGCGCCTGTTCGTGCGCCACGGCAACGCAGCCAACCTCGCAGCCGATGTTCGCATCCTGTTGAACGCGTCCGGCTGAAAATCGAGCCACCGGTCCCGTCCGGGCCGAGTCGAGTGTGAAATAGTTGTATGCTTGAGTGCCTAACCGGAGTTAGGGTGCCCAGGCAGCGATGAAAATCCTCGTCGTCGACGACTCCCCCACGATCCGGGCCGCGCTCAGGGGCCTGCTCGAGCGCATGGGGCACTCAGTGGTCGAGGCGAATGACGGCGAGCAGGCTTTGCAGATGTACCGACAGGACCGGCCGGGCCTCGTGCTCATCGACGTCGTGATGCCGATCATGGACGGCTACGAATCCGCGCGGCACATGCGCGAGACCAAGGCCGACGAGTGGGTGCCGATCATTTTCCTGAGCTCGAAGGAAGCCGATCAGGACCTGAATCGCGCGATCGAGGCGGGCGGCGACGACTACCTCGTCAAGCCGGTGAGCTTCGTCGTGCTGAACGCGAAAATCCGAGCGCTGCAACGACTCGAATCCATGCGTTCCAAGCAGCTCGAGATGTCGCGCGACCTCGCTTCGGCCAACCGCGAGCTCGAAAAGCTGTCACGGCAAGACGGACTGACCGGAATTGCCAACCGGCGCTATTTCGACAGCTACTTGGTGACTGAAGTGCGTCGCGGCGCGCGCGAGCGGCAGCCGCTTTCGCTGATTCTCTCCGACGTTGATCACTTCAAGGCCTTCAACGACTGTTACGGTCACCAAGCCGGCGACGACTGTCTGCGGCGGGTGGCGGCTGCGCTCAGCTCAGCGGGCAGGCGTCCGGCGGACCTCGCCGCCCGTTACGGCGGAGAGGAGTTCGCAATGGTCCTGCCAGGTACCGTCCTAGATGGCGCGGTCGACGTGGCTCAGGCGGTGTCTCGAGTGATCGAAGGCTTGGCGATCCCGCACGAGCGCTCGGCAGTCGATCGGAATGTCACCCTTAGTCAGGGAATCGTTTCGCTCATCCCGGAAAAGGAGACTTCCTCCGAGGACTTGATCCAGCGCGCCGACCAGGCGCTTTATATGGCCAAGCAGCAGGGCCGGAATCGCTACATCGTGTTCGGGGGAAAATAAAAAGCCGCGGGCACGCCGCGGCTTCGTAAGGACCGCCCGGCAGCGTACTTATGCCGTGGCGATCACGTCTTTCATTTTCGCAAGCGCTTTGGCCTCGATCTGGCGGATGCGCTCGGCGGACACCTTGAACTCGGCGGCAAGTTCGTGCAGCGTTGCCGAGTCCTTTTCCCGCAGCCAGCGCGCTTCGATGATGCGACGGCTGCGCGTATCGAGGCTCGCGAGTGCGGTCTCCAGACCGCGCGCCCGCAGAGATTCATCCTGCTTCGTCTCGGCGATCTCGGAGGGCTCCGGCGAGCGGTCGGCCAGGTAGGCGATCGGCGTATACGACTCGTCCTCGTCGCTTGCCGGCTCCAGCGAGATCTCTTGGCCCGCGAGCCGCATCTCCATTTCGGCAACCTCCTCGGGCTTGACGCGAAGCTGCTTGGCCATGGACCCGATCTCGGCTTGCGTCAACGGGCCGAGCGAGGGCTTCATGCTGCGAAGGTTGAAGAAAAGTTTTCGCTGCGCCTTGGTGGTGGCGACCTTCACCATGCGCCAGTTGCGCAGCACGAACTCGTGGATCTCGGCACGGATCCAGTGGACCGCGAACGAAACGAGCCGTACGCCGCGTTCCGGATCGAAGCGCTTGACCGCTTTCATGAGGCCGATGTTGCCTTCCTGGATCAAGTCTCCCTGCGGCAGGCCGTAACCCATGTAGCCGCGGGCGATGGCGACCACCAGGCGAAGGTGCGAAAGCACCAGGTGGCGAGCCGCTTCGACGTCGTTCTCGGACCTGAATTTGCGAGCGAGGTCGCGTTCTTCTTCGAACGAAAGGATCGGAAACCGATTGACGGCCTGGATGTAGCTTTCCAAGCTTCCTACGGGTACGGGAAGTGACATTGTGCGGGTCATCTGTTGTTTCCTCCGGCGCTGTTGCCAGAACGGCGATTTTAGCACTCTCGATCTTAGAGTGCTAAAGGCGGGACCCGGTTCCCGATCCGATGCCTCTGGGTTCTTCTTGATTTGGGCCGGATTCAGCCCTAGTCCCGGTCTGCTTCGAGTAAGTGTCTACTCACTGATAGGTAGGCACCCAGCCAACCCAATGCGACGGCCGCAAGCAGCGCCGAGATCATTTCGTTCGAGGTCGGAAATCGCAGGCGAATGTTCGAGCCATACAAGTATGCGAGATCCGCCAGATCGCGATTCAGGACCGTAAGCCCGGAAAGCACGATCGCGAGGGCGGCGATCCCTCCGAGCAGGCCGAGCAGTGACCCGAGATAGAAAAAGGGACGGCGGATGTAGGCGCGCGTTGCGCCGATCAGACGGCACAGCTCGATCTCGTCGCGCTGAGTGAGGATCTGCAGGCGGATGGTGTTGAAAGTCACAGCCACCAGAGCGAGGCCGAGCAATGCCGAGAGCAGGGATACCGCAGTTCGCCCCAGGCGCAACAAGGCATCGAGGCGTCTCACCCACGCCGAGTCCGCTTGAACGTAGGCGACCTTCGGGAGCGACTTGAACTCGAGTTCGAGCCGGTCCGCGAGCGCGGGATCGCTCCCAGAAAGCGTCACTACGAACGCATCCGGCAGCGGATTTTGCGGCAGGCTCGCGATCACTTCTTGCATCCCTGCGACGCGGTTGAGCTCAACGAGCGCGGCGTCCCGGGACACGAAACGCACCGCGCTCACGCCCCTGGCGCCTTTGAGTCGTGTTTCGACGCCGGCGATCTCGGCCTTCTCAGCGTCTCTCGCGAGGAACACGGAGAGCTGAGGATCGACCGAGGCGTTGCGGGACAGGGACTCGAAATTGCCCAACACGCAATAGACCCCGAACGGGAGAGCGAGCGCGACTCCGATCGCGAGGACGTTGAGCGTCGTGGCAAACGGGGACCGAGCCAGGCGCACAAGCGTCTGGACGAAACTCAAGCCGTGATGCTGCACCCAGGCCCTCATTGGAGCTTGCCGTGGTCAAGCGTCAGGACGCGCTTGCGGTACTTGCCGATCAATTGTCGATCGTGCGTGGCAACCAGCACGGTGACACCGACCTGGTTGAAGGCGCTGAACATCTCCATGATTTCGTCCGCGTAAGCGGCGTCCAGGCTGGCGGTGGGCTCGTCAGCGAGGAGGATCGCCGGCCGGTTTACCACCGCGCGCGCGACGCACAGGCGCTGCTGCTCGCCGCCCGAGAGCGTCACGGGGTTGGCCTTTTCGCGCTGAAGCAGACCGACCTTGTCGAGCGCGGCGCGTGCGCGCCGCGCCGCCTCGCGGTACGGCTGCCCGGTCACGATCAGCGGCAGCATGACGTTGTCGAATACGCTCCTGTCGAAGAGCAGCTTCTGCCCCTGAAACACGAGGCCCAGATTGCGCCGCAGGTAAGGGATCGCCGCCGGGCGCAGTGCCGAGAGATTCTGGCCGTTTACTAGCACCGCCACGCCGTTGGCCCGTTCGATCGCCGCAATCCGCTTGAGAAGCGTGGTCTTGCCGGCGCCGGAGTGGCCGGTGAGGAACAGCATCTCCCCCGGCTCGACCGCGAAGCTGACCAACCTGAGCGCCTCGAATCCCCCCGGATAGCGCTTGCTGACCTGGCGGAGCGAGATGATGGCCACGCCGCCGGTCAATCGAGAAGCGCCGAAACGAACTCGTCGGCGGCGAACGGGCGCAGATCATCGATCCCCTCGCCGACGCCTATGAATCGGAGCGGCAGAGGACGCTGCCGGGCGATTGCGCACACCACCCCGCCCTTGGCGGTGCCGTCGAGTTTGGTGAGAATCAGTCCCGTGAGACCGAGCGCGTCGTCGAAGGCCCTGACCTGGTTGAGCGCGTTCTGGCCCGTGTTGGCGTCGAGGACGAGCCACACCTCGTGGGGCGCGCCGGGTTCCGCCTTGGCGATGCCTCGTTTGATCCTACTTATCTCCTCCATGAGGTGCAACTGCGTGGGCAGCCGTCCGGCGGTGTCGGCGATCACCACATCGATCCCGCGCGAGCGCGCTGCGGCGACTGCGTCGTAGACCACCGCTCCGGGATCGCCGCCCGATTGGGCGACGACCACGGCGGAGTTTTGCTCGCCCCAAGCGGTGAGTTGTTCGCGCGCCGCAGCGCGAAACGTGTCCCCCGCAGCGAGCAGCACCGAGAGACCTCGATTTTGGAAGTATCTCGCGAGCTTGCCGATCGAGGTCGTCTTACCGGCGCCGTTGACCCCTGCGAGCATGATGATGCGCGGTTTCTTGCCGGTTAGATCGAGCGCCTCCTCGAGGGGGGCGAGCAGCTCGACGAGCATTGCCCGCAACGCGGACTTCAGCTGTTCCGCAGTCCTGACTCGGCTCGCGCGCACGCGCAGGGCCGCGATCAGGAACCGCGTTGCCTCGGCGCCGGCGTCGCTCGCGAGCAACGCGGTTTCGATCTCCTCGAACAGCGCCGGATCGACGCTTCGGTCGGCGAATAGTCCCGAGAGCTGCGCGCGCGTTGTTCCGAGCCCGTCCTTGAGCCGGGTGACCCAGGAGACTTCTTCGCGGGCGGTCTTGGAAGACAATTCGAGCATGGGCAAAGGAAAAACGAATAGGCCAACCGCTATAGAATAGCGCTGGATTTTAGCATCGGTCGCAATGGCCCCCGCACGCGCCGCTTTTCTTGCCCTCGCGCTAGCTTCGAGCGTGCAGGCGAGCCCGCACGAGTTCACCCTGACGAACGGCTTGCGCCTGATCGTGAAGGAGGACCACCGCGCACCCTCCGTGGTCCATCAGGTATGGTATCGAGCGGGCAGCATGGACGAGTCACCCGGCACGACCGGTGTCGCACATGTGCTCGAGCACATGATGTTCAAGGGGACCCGGCGCTTCGGTCTAGGCGAGTTCTCGCGGCTCGTCGCGGAGGCGGGCGGACGCGACAACGCGTTCACCTCCACGGATTTCACCGTCTACCACGAGCAGGTGCACCGCGACCGCCTTCCCCTGGCGATGCAGCTCGAGGCCGACCGCATGGCGAACCTCGTGATCCGCCCGGAGGAGTTCGCGCGGGAGATCAAGGTGGTGATGGAGGAGCGTCGGCGCAGCTACGAAGACCGTCCGCGATCGCTACTCATTGAAAATCTGCTCTCCACGGCCTTCGCCGCGCATCCCTACAAGTGGCCGACGATCGGCTGGATGCAGGACCTGGAGAACATGAGCTGGCGGGACGCCCGGGACTGGTACAAGCATTGGTATGCGCCGAACAACGCCATCGTCGTCGTGGTCGGCGATGTCGACCCGCGGAAGGTTCTCGCGTGGGCGCAGCGTTATTACGGCGTGCTCGCGCCAAAGGCGATGCCCGCACGCAAACCGCTGGCCGGACCGGCCCAGCGCGGTCTCAAGCGGCTCCAGGTGAAGGCCCCGGCGGAGCCCCCCTACGTGCGCCTGGGATACAAAGCGCCGGCGCTGCGCGATGTCGCGAAGGACTGGGAGCCTTTCGCGATTTCGCTTCTCGCGGAGCTGCTCGGCGGAGGCGACGCGGCGCGCCTTCACCAGGTCCTAGTGCGCGAGCGGCGCGTCGCCACTTCCGTCGGCACCGACTACGAAATGGTGCAGCGTGGCCCCGGGATGCTGTTCGTGGAAGCCGCGGCCGCGCAAGGTCGCAGCGGGGCTGAGCTCGAGACCGGCGTGCGCGAAGTCATCGCCGGCATCGTCGCGGCCGGCGTCACTGCCGAGGAGTTGAACCGGGCAAGGGTCCAGCTCCTCGCCCAGCTCGTCTACAAGCGCGACTCGTTTTTTGCACAGGCGCTCGAGCTCGGGGAACTGGAGTCGTGCGGAATTTCCTTCCGCGATGCCGATCGCATTCCCGGGCGGCTCAAGGCGATCACCGCGGAGCAGATCCGGGCCGCGGCGGCGCGCTACCTAGTCGACGACGGACTGACCGTGGCCGTACTCGATCCGCAGCCCTTGAATCCGCGCCCGGCAAGCTCGGTCGTTACGGGAGTGAAACACTGACCATGCGTAGCCGGGCCCTCTGGATATCGTTGACTTTCGCCGTTGCCGCGCCTGCTGGGGCGGGAGTGAAGATCGATCACTGGACTGCAGAATCGGGAGCTCGGGTGAATTTCGTCGAAAGCCATGCCCTGCCGATCGTGGATGTCGCGGTCGAGTTCGCGGCGGGCAGTGCCTACGATCCGCGCGAGCAGGCGGGACTCGCGCGGCTCGCGCTTGCCATGCTCAAGGCGGGCTCCTCTCGTTATTCGGAGACCGAGGCAAGCCGCCGCATCGCCGACTCGGGCGCGCAGCTGCGGGAGAATTTCGACCTGGATCGCGCGGGCTTCGCACTGAGGAGCCTCTCCTCCGAGGCCGAGCGGAAGGCGGCCACGCAGACTCTCGCGGACATACTGCAGGCGCCGCTGTTCCCAGCCGAAGCCTTCGAGCGCGAGAAGGCGCGCGCCATCGCGAACGCGCGTGAAGCCGAGACAGAGCCCGACCGGATCGCCGAGCGGCGCCTCTATGCGCTCATGTATCCGGCGCATCCGTACGGATTCAGCGAGACCCCGGACACGCTCGCGTCGATCAAGCGCGAGGACGTCGAGCGCCACTATCGCAGCAGCTACGGCTCCGCCCGCGCGGTGGTCACGATCGTCGGCGATCTGGACCGCGACGCAGCCAAGGCGCTCGCCGAGGAGCTGACTTCGCGCCTTTCGAAAGGGACCGATCCGGCGCTGGCGCCGGTCGCGGCGCAGCCAGCGGGTGCAACGCTGCGCGTGGCGCACCCGTCCACCCAGAGCCACGTGCTGCTCGGCGTCGCGGCGCTCACCCGAGCCGACCCGGACTACTTTCCGCTTTTTGTCGGCAACTACTCTTTGGGCGGCGGCGGATTCATGTCGCGGCTCTTGAGGGAAATACGCGAGAAGCGCGGCTACGCATACAGCGCCTACAGCTATTTCCGGCCCTACGAGCGCGAGGGACCGTTTCTAGTGGGATTGGAGACGCGGCGCGACCAGGCGCGCGAGGCGCTCGAGCTCGCGCGCTCGGTCGTCGACGAGTTCGTGAAGCACGGGCCCACCGAAGCGGAGCTGAAAACGGCGAAAAGGAGCCTCGTTGGCGGTTTCCCTCTGCGCATCGACACCAACCGTAAGATCCTCGAGCAAGTCGCCCTGATCGGTTTCTACAGGCTGCCGCTCGACTGGCTCGACGAGTTTCCCGCGCGCGTCGAAGGGGCGACCCTCGCACAGGTCAGGAGCGCCTTTGCGAGGCGCATAGCTCCCGAAAAGCTCTCGATCGTCATCGTCGGTGCGCCGGACTAGGCCCAACACCGTCCGGATCATCGGCGGCCTGTGGCGCAGCCGCCTCATCGAATTCCCCGACGCGGCGCACTTGAGACCGACGCCGGACCGCGTGCGCGAGACGCTGTTCAACTGGCTCGGCCGGGACCTGAGCGGCATGGTGTGCCTCGACCTATTCGCGGGCAGCGGCGCGCTCGGCTTCGAGGCGCTTTCGCGCGGCGCGGCCTCGGTCATCATGGTCGAGAAGAATCCCGCGGTGCTGCGCGCCTTGCGCGACAACGCGCAAAAGCTCGGTGCAACGGGCCTGACGGTCGTCGGCGGCGATGCGCTAGAATTCGCCCGCAGCGCACGCTCCAGCTTTGACGTCGTATTCGTCGATCCGCCATACCGCCTGGGCATGCAGGTCGCGGCGCTCGGTCTGTTGCGCGGGCTTCTCGCCGAAGGGGGGCGGGTGTACGTGGAAAGCGACTCCGTCTTCGAAGCGCCTCGGGGCTGGGCTATTTTCAAGCGCTCGCGCGCGGGAAACGTGCATTTTCATCTTCTGGCAAGGGAGGCCGATGATCAAGGCGGTGTATCCGGGAACGTTTGATCCGATCACGCGGGGTCACGAGGACCTGGTGCGGCGCGCCGCAGCGCTCGTCGGCGAAGTCGTCGTGGGCATCGCGGCCAGCCAGACCAAGCGTCCGTTTTTCACTCTGGAGGAACGCGTGCACCTCGCACGCGAGGTTCTCAAGCCGTACCGGAACGTGAAAGTCGAGGGCTTCCGGGGACTGCTCATGGATTTTGTGCGAGGACAGAAGGCCCAGGTGGTTCTGCGCGGCTTGAGGGCGGTGTCGGACTTCGAGTACGAATTTCAAATGGCCGGAATGAACCGCAATCTCTATCCGGACGTCGAAACGATATTTTTGACTCCGGAGGAGCAATACCAGTTCATATCGGCGTCCATCGTGCGCGAGATCGCCGTTCTGGGCGGCGATGTGGGCAAGTTCGTGCAGCCGCTCGTCGCGCGCGCGCTCGCCGCGAAGGTCGGCAAGAGGCGGAAGTAAGCCGCCGGCTTACTTCTTCTGGCAGATCGCGCAGAAGAAGCTGGAGCGCTGGCCCATCCGCGACACCCGGATCGCGGCCCCGCAAACCCGGCACGGAAGCGCGGCGCGGTCGTAGACATAGTAGTGCTGCTGAAAATACCCGGAGGAGCCGTCAGACTGCACGAAGTCGCGCAGGCTCGATCCGCCGGCGGCTATCGCGGCCAGAAGAATGTCCCTCACGGCGGCGACCAGTCGCTCGCAGCGTGCGCGGGAGAGGCGCCCGGAGCGCGTGCGCGGATGGATGCCTGCCCTGAACAGGCTTTCGTTCGCGTAAATGTTTCCAATCCCCACCATGACGCTCGCGTTCATCAACAGCTGCTTGATGCCGACGTCGCGGCCGCGCGTGGCCCGATAGAGGAACTCGGGCGAGAAATGCTCGCCGAGCGGCTCGACGCCGAGCCGCGCGAGCAAGGGATGGCGGAACGCGTCGCCGTCTTTCCACAGCACCACACCGAAGCGGCGCGGATCGCGCAGGCGCAATGCGATACTGCCGAAAGCGAGGTCCACATGATCGTGCTCGCGGGGGAGCGTTCCCGCTTCGACCACACGCAGGCTCCCCGACATGCCCAGGTGCACGATGAGCGAGCCAGTGTCGAATTCGAACAGCAGGTACTTTCCACGTCGCACCAGGCGCTTCACCCGCTGGCCGACGAGGGTGCGGGCGAGTTTGCGCGGGACGCGTCGACGCAAATTGGGATTGCGCACCGCGACGCCCGTAATCGTCTTGCCGAGCACGAAAGGCTCGATGCCGCGGCGGGTGATCTCGACTTCGGGCAGCTCTGGCACGGGGAATCCAATGTCCTTGTCTGGCCTCTGAAATATACCTAAACTAGCCTTTCAAGACAGCAAGTGCCCCATGCTTGGTCCACACAGCCCGTTGTCCATCCGAGCCGCCACTTTGCGGCTGTTTGCCGCAATGGCGTTCGTCGTGCTTGCGGGATGCGTGACTCCCCCGGAACAGGTCGCGGCCGGGGAGGAAACGCAGGACGAATCCGACGCGGACGCGCCCGCCGGCGAAGCGCAAGCGCTCGCACCCGAAGCCGTGGACCGCACGGCCTTTCCCAATCAGGAGCTGACAGAGAACCTGCTTTATGAATTCCTGCTCGCCGAAATCGCGGGTCAACGCGGCAACGCCGCGCTCTCCGCGCAGGCGTATGTCGATCTCGCGAAACGCACGCGCGATCCGCGGATCGCGCGGCGCGCCACCGAAGTCGCGCTGTACGCGCGGATGAACAACGCCGCGAACGAGTCCGCAACGATCTGGCACGGGACCGAACCCGGCCCGACGCCCCCCCCTCCGGCCCCCGCCGGATTTCTTTGTCCCCCGGGCCCCGCCCGACCGGGCCCCCCCCACCCCCCGAAACGTCCGGGCGGGCCCGCCCC
>CAYQVE010000056.1:0-14966 GCA_964420785.1 uncultured Enterobacteriaceae bacterium
GGTGGAGAGGCCGGGCTATCTCGAGCCGGCCTGGAAAGAGGCGTTAAAGCGCAGGAACGACTTGGGGTTCCTCGATTTCGTCACCGACCAGACCGAGAACGTCTATCCGATGGTCCAGGGCGGCAAGGGCCTGACCGAAATGATTCTTGCCGAGGAGCTGTAAGCCCGATACGCGCGGGTTCGATCAACGTTGGCTGAAGGGAGCTTGGTCCGGCGGCGCCACGAGCGCCGCGTCACAAAGGCGCGAAATGCGCCGAGGGCTGGGCCTCAGCGAGGGGACAATGCGACACATCATTTCCATCATGCTCGAAAATGAGCCGGGGGCTCTTTCGAGAGTCGCGGGTCTGTTTTCGGCGCGTGGCTACAACATCGAAACGCTCACCGTGGCGCCGACCGAAGACGAGTCGCTTTCGCGCATGACCATCGTCACCACTGGCTCGGACGACGTGGTCGAGCAGATTACAAAACAGCTGAACAAGCTCGTCGAAGTGGTCAAAGTAGTCGATCTGTCAGAAGCGGCCCACATCGAGCGCGAGCTCATGCTGATCAAGGTCCGGGCGATGGGAAAGGAGCGCGAGGAGGTGAAGCGCATGTCCGATATCTTCCGGGGTCGCATCATCGACGTTACCGAGAATACCTATACCATCGAGCTCACGGGCACCGGAGCCAAGCTCGACGCATTCATTCAAGCGCTCGAGCACAGCGCCATCCTCGAGACGGTGCGAACCGGGGCTTCGGGCATCGGGCGCGGCGAGAGGGTCTTGAAGGTGTGAGTCAGCGTGCCGCAGAACCATAAGGACACAGCATGAAAGTCTATTACGACAAGGACGCCGACCTGTCGCTCGTCAAGGGCAAGAAGGTCGCAATCGTGGGTTACGGGTCCCAAGGGCATGCCCACGCCCTCAACCTGCACGACTCGGGAGTGAAAGTCACGGTCGGACTGCGAAAGGACGGCGCTTCCTGGGACAAGGCAAAAAAAGCGGGCTTGAACGTCGAGGAGGTTTCGGGGGCGGTGAAGGGAGCCGACTTCGTGATGATGCTGATGCCGGACGAACACATCGCTGCCGTGTACAAATCCGAAGTCGAACCCAACATCCGAAAGGGTGCGACACTCGGATTTGCCCATGGGTTCAACATCCACTACGGGCAGGTCATGCCACGCGAGGATCTCGACGTCGTGATGATCGCGCCGAAAGCTCCCGGTCACACCGTGCGCTCGACATACGCTCAGGGAGGCGGCACGCCGATGCTGATAGCGGTGCATCGCGACCGGAGCGGAAAGGCGCGCGACCTCGCCCTGTCCTACGCGGCCGCAATCGGCGGGGCTCGTGCCGGGGTGATCGAAACCACGTTCAAGGAGGAGACGGAAACCGACCTGTTCGGTGAGCAAACAGTGCTTTGCGGCGGCTGCGTGGAACTCGTCAAGGCGGGATACGAGGTACTCACCGAAGCCGGCTACGCCCCGGAAATGGCGTACTTCGAGTGTCTTCACGAGTTGAAGCTCATCGTCGACCTGATGTACGAAGGCGGCATCGCTACCATGAACTATTCGATTTCGAACAATGCCGAGTACGGGGAATACGCGACCGGGCCGAAGATCATCACCGAAGAAACCAAGAAAGCAATGCGCACGGCGCTCGCTCGCATCCAGTCGGGCGAGTACGCGAAGGAATTTATCCTGGAAAATCGTGCCGGCGCGCCGATGCTGCTCTCGCGGCGCCGCATGACCGCCGAGCATCCGATCGAAATCGTCGGCGAAAAGCTCAGGGCGATGATGCCCTGGATCAAGAAGAACAAGTTGGTCGATCAATCGCGGAACTAGGGGCGCGACCGAGAGATCGGCCAAAGCGCAAGGGCCCGCAATGAGCGCGAGCTATCCGCACCCGATCATTGCACGCGAAGGCTGGCCTTTCGTCGCCGCGACAGTTGTCGTGGCGGCCGCAGCGGGCTGGCTGATCGGCTGGTGGTCGGCTCCAATCTGGCTTGCCGTGCTTTTCGTCTTGCAGTTTTTTCGCGATCCGCCGCGGCAGGTGCCCGGCGACGCGCACACAGTGGTCTCGCCAGCCGACGGACGGATCGTCGCGGTGGAGCGGGCCCGCGATCCCTACCTCGAGCGCAAGGCCATCAAGGTGAGCGTTTTCATGAACGTCTTCAACGTGCATTCCAATCGCTCGCCGGTGGACGGCCGTGTGCAAAAGCGCTGGTATCATCCCGGGCGTTTCATCAACGCTGCTTTCGATAAGGCCTCCTTGGAGAACGAGCGCAACGCGCTGTGGCTGCGTACGAACCGGGGCGCGGACGTGACTTGCGTGCAGGTCGCAGGCTTGATCGCGAGGCGGATCCTGTGCTATGTCCACGAGGGAGACAGCCTTGCACGGGGCCAAAGGTTCGGCTTCATCCGCTTCGGCTCCCGCGTGGACATTTACGTCCCCGAAGACGCGAATCTCGTGGCCGCGCTGGGAGACAAGGTTTACGCGACCAGCACGGTGATTGCGACGCTGCCGCATCATGCTTGAGCCCAATCTTCGCAGACCGTTGTTGAACACCGAGATCCGTCGCCGCGGAATCTACCTGCTTCCGAACTTGTTCACCACAGCGGCCTTGTTTGCCGGGTTTTACTCGATCGTGATGGCGATGAACCAGCGTTACGACTATGCCGCCGTGGCCATTTTCGTCGCGATGATCTTGGATACCCTCGACGGGCGCGTCGCGCGGTTGACGCGTACTCAAAGCGCGTTTGGCGCTGAATACGACTCGCTCTCCGACATGGTCTGCTTCGGCGCCGCACCGGCGCTTATCATGTACGAATGGGCGTTGAAGGACCTGGGGCGCTTCGGCTGGATTGCGGCATTCGTCTACTGCGCCGGCGCGGCTCTGCGGCTTGCCCGCTTCAACACCAACATCGACGTGGTCGACAAGCGCTTTTTCCAGGGACTGCCGAGTCCCGCAGCAGCGGCTCTGGTGGCCGGATTTCTGTGGCTTGCGAGCGACAACAAGATTCCCGTCGATGACTACGGCCTGCCTTGGGTCGCGGCGTTCCTGACCCTTTACGCAGGGTTGACGATGGTGAGCAACGTCCCCTTCTACAGCTTCAAGGACATCAACCTGAGGCGTTCGGTCCCGTTCGCCGTGATCCTACTCATCGTCCTCGGTTTCGTCCTGATTTCCACAGATCCGCCCATCGTCCTATTTCTGCTGTTTGTTGCGTACGGACTCTCCGGGTACGTGTACTGGTTGTGGAAAAGACGTCGGCCCGGAGAACCCGCCAGGTTGCAGTAGCCCGGGAAACCCGCTATATTCCCCGCATGCAATTCCGCACCATTGCTCTCAGCCTCACCCTCGGCAGCCTGCTTCTGGCGGGTCTGCTGCTGCGCCTCGCGCGCACATAATCCCAAACCCAATTCGGCAGTACCCGGTCGCGGCGCAAACAGGCGCCGCGGAACGATTTCAGGCATTCGATGCGGAGCGGCACCATGAAAGAACGATTGATCATATTCGACACTACCATGCGCGACGGCGAACAGAGTCCCGGTGCCTCGATGACCAAGGAGGAGAAGTTGCGCATTGCGCGGCAACTGGAACGCATGCGCGTGGATGTGATCGAGGCGGGCTTCGCCGCCTCAAGCCCCGGTGACTTCGACGCGGTGCACGCGGTCGCGGGCATCATCAAGGAGAGCACGGTGTGCTCGCTTGCAAGGGCGAACGACCGCGACATCAGCCGTGCGGCGGAGGCGATCAAGCCTGCCGTGCAGGGGCGCATCCACACCTTCATCGCGACTTCGCCGATACACATGGAAAAGAAGCTGCGCATGACCCCGGACCAGGTGTTTACCGAGGCGGTCAACGCGGTGCGCTTCGCGCGCAAGTTCACCGACGACATCGAGTTCTCCCCGGAGGACGCCGGGCGCTCCGAGATCGATTTTCTGTGCCGAGTCCTCGAAGCGGTGATCAAAGAGGGCGCAAAGACCGTCAACATTCCCGATACGGTCGGATACACGATGCCCGAGCAGTTTGGAACGCTCATCCGGCGCCTGCGCGAGCGCATCGTGAACTCCGACAAAGCGGTGTGGTCCGTGCACTGCCACAACGACCTCGGGCTCGCAGTCGCCAATTCCCTCGCCGCGGTTGTGAACGGCGCCCGCCAGGTCGAGTGCACGGTGAACGGGCTGGGGGAGCGAGCCGGGAACGCATCCTTGGAGGAGATCGTAATGGCGGTGCGAACGCGGCAAGACGTATTCCCGTGCGACACGCGTCTCGACAGCACCCAGATCGTTCCGGCGAGCCGCCTGGTCTCCGGGATCACCGGTTTCCCGGTGCAGCCGAACAAGGCGATCGTCGGCGCAAACGCATTCGCGCACGAGGCCGGCATTCACCAGGATGGGGTACTCAAGAGCCGCGAAACGTATGAAATCATGAGGGCACAGGACGTCGGCTGGTCGGCGAACAAGCTCGTGCTCGGCAAGCACTCGGGTCGCAACGCATTCAAGCAGCGCCTGAAAGAGCTCGGCATCGAGCTCGAATCCGACGACGCGTACAACCAAGCCTTCCAGCGCTTCAAGGATCTTGCGGACAAAAAGCACGAGATCTTCGACGAGGACCTGCAGGCTTTGGTGTCGGACCAGGCGGACGCTGCGGCCGCGGAACTCTGGCGGCTCGTGTCCATGCAGCAGGAGAGCGGGACCGTCAATCGACCGCGGGCGAACGTCGTCCTGTCCGAAGCCGGCTCGGAGCGCGTGGCCGCCTCGGAAGGCGACGGACCGGTGGATGCCACGTTCAAGGCGATCGAGAGCCTGGCCAAGAGCGGCGCCGAGCTGTTGCTCTATTCGGTCAATGCGGTGACACAGGGGACCGAGTCGCAGGGCGAAGTAACCGTGCGTCTAGCGAAGGGCGGGAGGATCGTCAACGGCGTAGGCGCCGACACCGATATCATCGTCGCCTCCGCCAAGGCCTACGTCAATGCGCTCAACAAGCTGCAGAGCGCGCAGCGAATCAACCCGCAGGGGTGAGGGCGCTCGGAACGGGTGCGAGTGGCGATGTCCGCCTCGGCTTCGTAACCCCCGATTACCTCCGATTCACTCGGCCAGCTTCAACGCCACGGTAGCGAGTCTCCGCCCGAGCGCGCGGCAGAGGCTGCGCTCGGCGTCGTCGAAGGCGCGATCCGACGCGAGGCCGGACACATGCGTCGCGCCGTAAGGGCTTCCGCCCGATTGCGTATCGAATAGCTCGCGCTCGGTGTAGGGCAGGCCGACGATCAGCATTCCGTGGTGGAGAAGGGGCAGCATCATGGGCAGCAGAGTCGTCTCCTGCCCTCCATGCAGGCTGGCCGTGGAGGTGAACAGTACCGCCGGCTTCCCCGCGAGCGCCCCTCTAAGCCACAAGTCGGAAGTCCCATCCCAGAAGTGCTTCATCGGAGCCGCCATGTTGCCGAAACGCGTCGGGCTGCCGAGAGCCAACCCGATGCAATCCTCCAGGTCGCGCTGTTCGCAGTAGGGCGGGCCCGAAGACGGTATGCGGGGCTGCGCGTCCTCGACGACGCTCGTGACGCGCGGCACGGTTCGAACCCGGGCACTGGCACCGCGGATCTCCTCGACGCCGCGCGCAATCCACTGAGCCATCTCTCCCACCGAGCCGCGGTGGCTATAGTAGAGAACCAGGATGTCGCTCATTGGCGAAGGTTGTAAACGGCGCTGGTATTATAGTGACGTTCACGCCCCGATTCATGCATCCCATGCCCCTCGCGTTGCGACAGCTTGGCCGCTTCTTCGCGCACGTGTTCAAGCGATTCAACCAGGATCGCTGCTTGCAGATCGCCTCGAGTCTCACTTTTACGACCTTGCTTGCGCTCGTGCCGCTTGTCACCCTCACGCTCGCGCTCATGGCGGCGTTCCCGATTTTTTCGGGGCTGGGAGAGCACATCCACGCATTCCTGCTCGCGAACATGCTCCCCGAGAAGGCAGGGAAGGTCGTAAGTGGCTACATCGAGCAGTTCTCGGGTCGGGCAGGCAGCCTGACCGCTCTTGGCACTGGGGTGCTCGCCGTCGCCGCTTTTATGATGATGTTCACGATAGAGGGTGCGTTCAACTCGATTTGGCGGGTTTCACACCCGCGTCCCGTGGCGCAACGCATCCTCATCTACTGGGCCACGCTCACGCTGGGGCCGATCCTGATCGGCGCGAGTTTGTCGATGACTTCGTATATCGTCGGCGCATCGCTCGGCCTCTCCCGGCAAATTCCGTTTGCGGGCTCGGCTATTCTCGGGTTCGTTCCCTTCGTCCTCACCTGCGCCGCGTTCACGCTGCTCTACTATATCGTGCCGAATCGCCCCGTTAGACCGCGCCACGCGCTCGTTGGAGGCCTTGTCGCGGCTCTGGCGTTCGAGATCATGAAGAGAAGCTTCGCGCTCTATATAGCGCAATTTCCGACGTACACGCTTGTGTACGGCGCGTTCGCGGTGATCCCGATATTCCTCCTGTGGATCTATTTGTCCTGGGTTGTAATCGTGATCGGCGCACTGATCACGGCGCTCGCGCCGGATTTTGCGGTGATGGAAAAAGTCGCAAGGCGCCCTTCTGGATCCGATTTCGCGGAAGCGCTGACCTTGCTGCTCGTTCTTGCGCGCGCGCAGCAGATCCCGGAATTGTTGCCGATGGGGCAGATCGCCGAGCGCGCGTCGCTCACCGGTCATAGGACCGAATCACACCTTGAGCGAATGGTTGCGCGCGGCTGGGTTACTCGGTCCGCAGATAACCGTTACGGTTTGGTTTGCGACGCGGAGCGTCTCATCGTGGCCGACGTCTACCGCGAGTTCGTCTTGGACGGCAAGGCGAGCTCGGGCACGGAGCGCAGCAAGGCCTTACGGATGCTTTTGGAGCAGTTCGCCGCGAGCGCAGACGAGGCCCTCGACCTTCCGCTCAAGCGACTGCTCGAGAGTGAGGCAGCCTGAATCCGCTAGAATCGCCGAACCGAAGGCCCGATGACATTGCAAACCATCCCGCGCGCCGAGCGCCTGATCGCAGCCTTGGATGTCGCCACCGCCGACGAGGCGAAAACGCTGGTGCACGGACTGGGAGACAGCGTGAGCTTCTACAAGGTCGGTCTGCAATTGTTCATGGCCGACGGCTACTTCGGTCTGATCGATTGGCTCACTCGACGGCACAAGAAGGTATTTGTCGATTTGAAGTTCTTCGATATTCCGGAAACCGTCGCGGCGGCGGTGCAAGGGCTTCGCAATCGTGGTGTCACATTCGCGACCGTGCACGGCAACCAGGCGATGCTCGAGGCGGCGGTACAAGCCAAGGGGGACGTGAAGGTCCTCGCGGTCACCGCTCTCACCAGCCTCGACCAGGGTGATCTCGACGATCTCGGTTTTCAATGCGACGTCGAGACCCTGGTGCTCTCGCGAGCGCGGCGGGCCCTGGAGGCCGGCTGTGATGGAGTGATTTCCTCGGGGCTGGAGGTGCCGGCACTGAGACGCGAGCTCGGCGCGCAGCTGCTGGTCGTCACCCCGGGAATCCGGCCGGTGCAGAATCGACGCGCAAGCGACCAGAAGCGCACGGTCGACGTAGCAGGGGCGTTCGCCAACGGCGCCGACTACATCGTCGTCGGCCGGCCGATCCGCGAGGCGCCCGATCCTCGTGCCGCGGCGCAAGCGATTCAGGCGACGATTGCGACCGAGTTTCCCGCGTGATGTCAGGCCGAGGCTACCCGGGCGCTGCGTCCGGCGAGGCGGGAGCGACAGCAAGCTTGCCTTGGTAGCGCCACACGCTGCGCCAAGCGCCGATCACCATGTTGGGATACTCGGGTTTGCCGAGGGTGCCGTTGTAGCGACTCAGGGCGCGAAAGAGGTTCCCTTTTTCACGATCGAGGTAGTACTTCAGGATGACGCAGCCGTAGCGAAGGTTGTTGCGCAGACTGAACAAGTTGTCGCCTTGGCGGCCCACCAATCCCACCCAGAAGGGCATGACCTGCATGTAGCCTCGGGCACCCGAGCGCGATACGGCGTATTTGCGAAAATTGCTCTCGACCTGGATCACCGCCAGCACGAGCTGCGGGTCGAGCTTGGCGCGGTTCGCCTCGAAGTGCACCGTGCGCAGGAACTCGACGCGCGACTGGAAGCTGGGCATTCTCGCTTCCAGGCGATGCGACATTTCGGCGAGCCAGTCGACCGCCGACTCCGAATCGGTAAAGGCATGACGTGGCGCCGGCTTGTCCGCGATCGACGCCTGCAGGCCCGCCCGCACTTCGAGGGCGAGCGGTTCGTAGATCTGGGCTCCTCCGAGAGCGAGCCCCGGGAACGCGATCCCGATCAGGGCCAAGCCGGTGCCTTTCAGCATGAGCCCGTGCGCAGCGGCGCAAGCGGATCGCCGAGCGGGATCTTCTTCGTCTCCTTGTCGAGCCGGCCTTGATACTCGATCAATCCCTCCTTGAGACTGCGTTCGCCGACGACGATGCGGTGGGGAATGCCGATGAGCTCCATGTCGGCGAACATCACACCCGGCCGCTCGTCGCGATCGTCGAGTAGCACCTCGAAACCGGCTTCGGTGAGCTCGCGATAAATCGAGTCGGCGGCATCTCGGACCGCGGTGCTCTTGCCGTAACCGATGGGAACCAAGGCGACGTGGAACGGCGCAATCGGCTGCGGGAAGACTATGCCGTGCTCGTCGTGGTTCTGCTCGATCGCGGCGCCCACGATGCGGGTGATGCCGATTCCGTAGCACCCCATCTCGAAGACGCGGCTGTTGCCCGCCTCGTCGAGGAACGTCGCCTTCATCGCTTGCGAATACTTCGTGCCCAGCTGGAAAATATGTCCGACCTCGATCCCCCGGACAATTTCCAAATTCCCCTTGCCATCGGGGCTGCGATCGCCGGCAACAACCTTGCGGATGTCAGCTATCTGACCGGGCTCCGGAAGGTCACGTCCCCAGCTGACGCCTGTAAAATGAAATCCCGCCTCGTTTGCGCCGCAAACGAAATCGCTCATCGCCGCTACCGTGTGATCGGCGTAGATGTTCAAGGCTGCGCTGCTCACCGGTCCGATGTAGCCGGGGCTGCACTTCAGTATCCGTTCGATCTCTTCGTCCTTTGCGAACCGGAAATTGCCGATCACCTTCTGGGTCTTGGTCTCGTTCAGGTCGTGGTCGCCGCGAACGAGCAGCATTGAGAACGATCCCGACGCTCCTTTTTGGGTTTCCTCGCGCACCACCGCGATCGCTTTTACCGTTTTCTCGATCGGCACGCCAAGCAGCTTGGCTACATCCTCGCAGCGCGTCTTACCTGGGGTCGGGACCTTTCTCATCGCAGCGGTAGGAGCCTCCCGCGCCCTATTGGGGGGCAGAGCTTCCGCCAGCTCGACGTTCGCCGCGTAGTCGGATTGCGGGCAGTAGGCGATGGCATCCTCCCCGGACTCGGCCAGCACGTGGAACTCCTGTGAACCTGTACCGCCGATTGAGCCCGGGTCTGCAGCCACGGCTCGGAATTTCAGCCCCAAGCGGGTGAAGATGCGCATATAGGTGTCGTACATGTTTCGGTATTCGCGCTGCAGGTCGGCGTAATCAGCGTGGAAGGAGTAGGCGTCCTTCATCGTGAACTCGCGCCCGCGCATGATGCCGAAGCGCGGGCGGATCTCGTCGCGGAACTTGGTCTGGATCTGGTAGAAATGCAGGGGTAGCTGCCGGTAACTGCGAATCTCGCGCCGCGCGATGTCGGTCATGACTTCCTCGTGCGTCGGGCCGATGCAAAAATCGCGCTCGTGGCGGTCCTTGAAGCGCAGCAGCTCCGGCCCGTACTCTTGCCACCTTCCGGACTCCTGCCAGAGCTCCGCGGGTTGCACCGCCGGCATGAAGAGCTCGATCGCTCCGGCGCGATTCATTTCCTCTCGAACGATGGCTTCGACTTTGCGAACAACGCGCAGCCCCAGCGGCATCCACGTGTAGATTCCGCCGGCGAGTCTCCGGATCAGGCCCGCGCGGACCATCAGCTTGTGGCTGACGAGCTCCGCATCAGCAGGGGCCTCCTTGAGCGTTGCAAGAAAGTATCGCGAAGTGCGCATAGCGGGGAGCGGGCCGGGACGCGACATTCTACTTGAACTCGTACGCCTCACAGCCGCGGGCGGCTTCGCCTTCAAATCGCCTGCAATTTGTGAAAGAATGGGCGTGGACAGACTTTTTGCTGGATGGCGTATGCTCGATCGAGACGGCTATCGGCCGAACGTCGGCATCATCCTCTGCAACGGGCGCAACGAGGTTTTCTGGGGCAAGCGCGTCAAGGAGCACTCCTGGCAGTTCCCGCAGGGCGGGATCAAGCTTGGGGAAACGCCGGTGCAGGCGATGTACCGCGAACTGCGGGAAGAAGTGGGCCTGCTGCCCAGCCACGTGAAGATCCTGGGGCGGACGCGCAACTGGCTGCGCTACGAGGTGCCCGCGCAGTGGCTCAAACGGGATTGGCGCGGCAATTACCGGGGGCAGAAGCAGATCTGGTTCCTGCTGCGGCTGGTCGGGCGTGAGTGCGACGTGCGCCTGCGTGCTTCGGAGCGCCCCGAATTCGACGCCTGGCGCTGGAACGACTATTGGATACCCCTCGACTCGGTAATCGATTTCAAGCGAGAGGTCTACCAGCACGCGCTTACCGAGCTTGCCCGCTATCTGTTTCGCGGCCAGGGTCGCAGGCCTCTTCCAGCGGAAATCGCGTCACGCTGACTGTCTGACACGCTTCGGCTCTTGGCCAGATCGGCCCTGGGGTCCTGGCATTAGCTCATGCTTGACAGCAGGGTGTCCCGAATATTATCCTTCGTCTACCAATTAGAGTTAGTCTAATTTAACACACGGAGGCATACATGCAGCTCAAAGGCTCCAAGACCCACGGCAATCTCAAAGCGGCATTTGCTGGGGAATCGCAGGCAAACCGCCGCTACCTTTACTTTGCGGCGAAGGCCGACGTTGAGGGGCAAAACGACGTCGCTGCCGTGTTCCGGTCTACCGCAGAGGGCGAAACCGGCCACGCCCACGGCCATCTCGAATACTTGGAGCAATGCGGCGATCCCGCGACTGACCTCCCGTTCGGCGGCACGCGCTTGAATCTGAAGGCCGCCATCGCCGGAGAGACCCACGAATACACCGACATGTATCCCGGCATGTCGAAGGCCGCGCGTCAGGAAGGTTTCTCCGAGATCGCGGACTGGTTCGAGACGCTCGCCAAGGCGGAGCGCTCGCACGCCAACCGCTTCCAGAAGGCGCTCGACGCGCTCGCCGACTAGGCCGTCAATCCGGACGCCGAAAGCGCCGGGCTGACTCCGGCGAGCCGGGGAAGACCTCCAGTCACGCGACTCGCGGACGATGGCGAATATGACCGTACGCGAGGGAAATCTCGAAGCGCCAACGCGCCATCCGGTCGCGTGGCGCGCGCCGGAGTTCTACGAGGAGGCGAAAGTCCTCCGCGAAATGGAGCGGGTGTTCGACATCTGTCACGGGTGCCGGCGCTGCGTCAACCTGTGCACGGCGTTTCCGACGCTCTTCGATCTCGTGGACGCGAGCGCGACGCTCGAAGTCGACGGCGTGGAGAAATCGCAGTTCTGGAAAGTCGTGGACCAGTGCTATCTCTGCGACATGTGCTACATGACGAAGTGCCCGTACGTACCGCCGCACCCTTGGAACGTCGACTTTCCCCATGTCATGCTGCGCGCCAAGGCGGTGAAGTTCAAGAAGGGCGAGGTGCGGCTGCGGGACCGCCTGCTTTCCTCCACGGACGCGATCGGCAGGCTCGCCGCGATCCCAGTCGTCGCGCAAGTGGTCAACGCCGTCAACCGCAACCCCACCTCGCGCGCTCTCATGGGAAAGGCGATCGGCGTCCACCCCGAGCGCAAGCTGCCGCCTTACAGCCCAGGAGCGTTTCGCGGACAGGCTCCCGCCAGCCGGAGCCATGAGTCCCGCAACGGTGAGCGCACCCCGGGAAAAGTGGCGGTATTTTCGACCTGCTACGTGAACTACAACGAGCCGGGCATCGGCCATGATCTCCTCTCGGTTCTCGATCACAACGAGATTCCTTACGTGATCGTCGAGAAAGAAGCCTGCTGCGGAATGCCCAAGCTCGAGCTCGGTGATCTCGAAGGCGTCGAGCGCCTGAAGGCGCTCAACGTTCCGCGAATCGTCAAGCTCGCGCGCGAGGGCTACGCGATTCTCACCGCGGTGCCCTCATGCACGCTGATGTTCAAGAGCGAGCTGCCGCTGCTGTTTCCGGACGATGCCGACGTCAAGGCGGTAAGCGAGGCGATGTTCGACCCGTTCGAGTACTTCGTCCTGCGCAAGCGTGACGGGCTGCTCAAGACTGATTTCAAGACCGCGCTCGGAAGAGTGTCCTATCACGTTCCGTGCCATTCGCGCGTGCAGAACATGGGACAGAAGACCCGCGAAACGCTGCAGCTCGTGCCGGGGACGACGCTCAACACGGTCGAGCGTTGCTCCGGCCACGACGGAACATGGGGCGTCAAATCCGAGTACTACGAGAACTCCATGAAGATCGGGCGGCCGGTGTTCCGGCAGATGGCCGGCAACGAGCCCGATTACATCAGCTCGGACTGCCCGATCGCGGCGCGCCACATAGAGCAGGGCATGGGTGAGACCCGGGCCATCAAGGCGCACCCGCTGGCGCTGCTTCGGAAGGCCTACGGAATTTGAACTCGCCTCAACGATGTGACGCCCGGACGCCATGCCTAGAATCGACCGCGCGAGCCTCATGACCCTCGAAACCTACGCGCGCGAGCGCCCGAAGTTCCGCGCGAAGGTCATCGCGCACAAGAAGGACCGCACGCTTCACCTGGGCGAGCACGTCACGCTTGTCTTCGAGGACGAGCTCACCATCCGTTACCAGGTGCAGGAAATGTTGCGCATCGAGCGGATCTTCGAGGAAGAGGGCATCAAGGAGGAGCTCGCTGCTTACAACCCGCTGGTCCCGGACGGTCGCAACCTCAAGGCGACCATGATGATCGAGTACCCGGATCCGGACGAGCGCGCGAAGCGGCTCGCAGAGCTGATCGGCATCGAGGACAAGGTATGGCTCCGAGCCGCGGGCCCCGAGCGGGTCTGGGCGGTCGCCGACGAGGATCTCGATCGGGAGAACGGGCAGAAGACCTCGGCGGTGCATTTTCTGCGCTTCGAGCTCGGCGAGGCTACGGCGCAGGCGCTCAAGAAGGGCGCGGGCTTGACGTTCGGGATCGATCATCCCCGCTATTCCGCGACGCTAGAGGCGCCTTCGGCCGTGCGCGATTGTCTCGTAAAGGACCTGTCGTAGGCGATTGCGCCCGCTAAAGCAGGACGAGATTGTCGCGGTGGATCAATTCCGGTCCGTCTATGTATCCGAGTATGGCCTCGATCTCGCTTGACGCCCGCCCGGCAATGCGCCGGGATTCCTGCGCGTTGTAATTGACCAGTCCACGCGCGATCTCGGCGCCCTCCGGCGAGAGGCAGGCGACCACTGCGCCGCGCTCGAATTCGCCCTCCACGCTCTTGACCCCGATCGGCAGCAGGCTCTTGCCACCCGAGCGCAAGGCCTTGGCGGCCCCGGCGTCGATGCCGAGCCTTCCTCCGACCTGCACGTGATCAGCGAGCCACTGCTTGCGTGCCGCGAGCGGCGTCGTCTGCGCGGTGAGCAGGGTGCCCACGGCTTCTCTCGCGGCGATCCTGACTAGGACGTCGGGCTCGTGTCCCGAGGCGATCACTGTTTGCGCTCCCGAGCGGGCCGCGCGCTTGGCTGCGAGCACCTTGGTGAGCATGCCGCCCTTGGCAAGGGTGGAGCCGGTTCCGCCCGCTATTTCCTCGAGGCGCGGCTCGCCGGCCTGCGCTTGCCGCACGAGCGTTGCCTCCGGATTCCGTCGGGGATCGTCGCTGTAGAGGCCCTGCTGGTCGGTCAGGATGATGAGGCAGTCGGCCTCGACCAGATTGGTCACCAATGCGGCAAGCGTGTCGTTGTCGCCAAACCGGATTTCGTCGGTCACGACGGTGTCGTTCTCGTTGATCACGGGAATGATTCCGAGCCCGAGCAGTGTCAGCAAGGTGGAGCGGGCATTTAAGTAGCGCTGCCGGTCGGCGAGATCGGCATGCGTGAGGAGCACCTGCGCCGTATGCAGGCCATGCTGCCGGAAGCACGACTCATATACCTGCACGAGTCCCATTTGCCCGACTGCCGCGGCGGCCTGCAGCTCGTGCATGGCGTGCGGGCGCCGCGTCCAAGCCAGGCGCTGCATGCCTTCGGCGATGGCACCGCTCGAAACCAGGACGACCTCCTTGCCGCCTTCGCGAAGCTTGGCGACTTGCCCGGCCCAGCGCGCAATGGCCGACGCGTCCAGCCCTGCGCCCCGGTTGGTGACGAGGGTGCTGCCGACCTTGACGACGAAACGGCTCGCCTGTCTCATGCCGCCTTTCCGGTTTCCAAGAATTTCATCGCCGCGAAACTGAGTTCGCGGCAACCCTCGCCGGTGAGCGCCGATATACAGAAGCTCGGGCCGCGCCAGCGAAGCCTGCGCACAAGGCTGGCGGCTACGGTCTTGCGCTCCTCCGGGGGGAGCATATCCATTTTGTTCAGCACCAGCCAGCGCGGCTTTCGGTGCAGCGCGGGGTCGAATTTCTTCAGTTCGGCGGCGATGGATCGCGCATCGTGAGCCGGATCGGCATCCGGATCAAAGGGTGCAGCATCGACGATATGAAGGAGCAGCCGCGTACGCGCAAGGTGCCTGAGGAACTGGTGCCCCAGGCCCGCACCTTCGGCCGCTCCTTCGATGAGACCCGGGATATCGGCGATCACGAAGCTGCGATCGACCCCGGCGCGAACCACTCCAAGATGCGGATGCAAGGTGGTAAACGGGTAGTCGGCAACCTTGGGCCGGGCAGCCGAGACGGCGCGAATGAATGTGGATTTTCCGGCGTTGGGAAGTCCCAGCAATCCGACATCGGCAAGCACCTTCAGTTCGAGCTTGAACG